>JANNHP010000084.1:0-31303 GCA_031404455.1 Planctomycetia bacterium
CCTTCCCCCGAGAACCGATCACACCTCTTCAGACGGGAGGATAGCCGACCTTTCACCGCGCCGCCGCGCCGCGTTCGAGTCTTGGGGACCGTGCGCGAGCAGGTCACCGAGCGAGCAGGTCAGTTCGGAGAGGACTCCACGCTTCTCACTCCGCGCCCGCTACCGCACGTCCAGCACGAACCCCGCGTCCGCGAGGAACCCGCTCTCTTCGTCGAGGTCGGCGCGCGTCAGCGGATGGCGGACGAGCCAGCCGTCGGGGAAGCGCACGGCGAGGCGGTCCTTCCCCGTGGTGACGACGAGCGACGGCGGACGGCGCACGGTGCGGCTGCGATGCAGGAGGACGGCGAGTCGCAGGAGGACGCAGAGACGCCCCGCGCGCTGCGCGAACGCACCCGGCAGCGCGACGAGCATCTCGCGGATGAGCTTTCGCCGGTGCCCGAGGATGAGTGCCGAGAGCGTCTGCTGGTCGTCGCGCGAGAAGCCGGGCATGTCGGAGTTGCCGACGAGGTACGCGCCGTGCCGATGGTGGCCCGAGTAGGCGACCGCGAGGCCGACCTCGTGCAGACGCGCAGCCCACGCGAGGAGCTTCGGCGACTCCTCGTCGGTCAGATCCCAGGCGGCGGCGACCTGCGCCAGCAGCTTCGCAACCGTGCGTTCCACGCGCTCGGCCTGCGCCGGGTCCACGCCGTAGCGCCGCGCGAAGCGGCGGATCGTCCGCTCGCGGACGTCCTCGTGCAGGAATCGTCCGAGCAGGTCGAAGAGCACGCCCTCGCGGAGCGCCCCGGTCGACGTGGCCATCCGGTCGATCGCGAGGCCGTCGACGATCGCCGAGAGGATCGCGACGCCGCCGGGCAGCACGTCCGCGCGGTCGGCCTCCATCCCTGCGAGTTCGAGATGATCCGTGCGTCCCGCCTCGATCATCGCCTTGCGCAGCCGCGAGAGTCCCTTCGCGGTGATGCCCTGCGCCGTCCAGCCGTTCGCGACGAGGATCTGCTCGACCGCGAGGATCGTCCCCGACGAGCCGATCGACGCCTGCCAGCCGAGACGCCGGTAGCGGTTCCGGATCGTGCGCACCTCGAGCCGGGCCGCGATGCGCGCCTTCTCCATCCCCTTCTTCGTGATCCGCCCGCCCTTGAAGTACCGCTGCGACCACTCGACGCAGCCCATGTGGAGACTGTCCGTGAGCAGCGGCTCGAACCGGCGGCCGATGATGCACTCCGTGCTGCCGCCGCCGATGTCCACGACGAGCCTCTGACCCACGTCGTCCTGCCGCGAGTGCGCGACGCCGAGATAGATGAGGCGCGCCTCCTCTCGGCCGGGCACGACCTCGATCGCGTGGCCGAGCTGACGCTCCGCGCGGCGCAGGAACTCGTCGGCGTTCTTCGCCTGGCGCAGGGCGCTCGTGCCGACGGCGCGGACGCTCTTCGCGGGCATGTCGCGCAGGCGCTGGGCGAACCGCGCGAGGCACGCCATCGCTCGGCGCTGGGCCGCCATGGAGAGGTTGCCGTCGTCGTCGAGCCCGGCCGCGAGAGACACCCGCTCCTTCAGCCGGTCCACGACGTGGACGTGCCCGTCGTCCACGTGGGCCACGACCATGTGGAAGCTGTTCGAGCCGAGATCGACGGCGGCGACGGAGCGCGGACCTGCCTTCATGCGGAACAGACTCGAATTCGGGTGTGCAGGCTTTGCCGTGGATTCATGAATCCTTCGTGTCGGGGCTCCATACTGGGCGCGTGTCACGGAAGAAGATCCTGGTCGTGGACGACGAGAAGGACCTCGTCGACATCCTCGCGTTCAACCTTCGGCGCGAACAGTACGAAGTCGTCACCGCGCACGACGGGGAGAAGGCGCTCGAGGTCGCGCGCCGCGACTCGCCGGACCTGATCATCCTCGACCTGATGATGCCCGGCATCGGCGGGCTCGAGGTCTGCCGCCGCCTGCGCGGCGAGCCGCGCACGTCGAAGATCCCCGTCATCATGCTCACCGCGAAGGGCGAGGAGACCGACGCCGTCATCGGTCTCGCGCAGGGCGCCGACGACTATGTCCGCAAGCCCTTCGGCGTGAAGGAGCTGATGGCCAGGGTCGCCGCCCACCTGCGCTCGCAGGCCAGAGCCGGCGAGGACGAGCACCCGAAGGTCATCCGCTTCGGCGAACTCGTGATCGACAGCGACCGGTTCGTCGCGACGCTCGGCGACGACGACCTGCCGCTCACGACCACCGAGTTCAAGCTGCTGCGCCATCTCGTCTCGAAGAAGGGGCGCGTCTTCTCGCGCAACGACCTCCTCGACTCCGTGCGCGGCCCCGACGCCATCGTCACCGATCGCACGATCGACGTGCACGTCGCCGCGGTCCGGCGCAAACTCGGGCGCTACGGCGACCACCTGCTGACGGTGCGCGGCGTCGGGTACAAGTTCGCCGAGCACGCGGCGTAGGAACGGCGCCGACCCCGCACGTCGGTACTCGACTCTCTTCGACAAGCGATTCTCGGTAGGGGCGGGCCCCCGTGCCCGCCCCACGCTTGCACCGCGCTCGGGTGGGGGCGGACACAGGGGTCGCCGCGAGTTCGTCCTCAGGACGAACTCGTACGGCCCGGCGCCATTGCCCCTACCGGGAGATTGGCTCACTCGCATCACCGGACGGATCTGCTGCTACGCGTCCCTGAGCCGCAGCACGGCCTCGACCGGATAGTGGTCCGAGAGGCGCACGTCGTGGAGGGCGCGGTAGTCCTCGACGTTCCAGTGACGGCTGAAGAGCACGTAGTCGAGGGTGCGATTGCGGTCGCCGGTCGGGTACGTGTGGTACTCGGGGCCGTCGTCGTGGGGGACGGTGCGCAGTCCGCAGCGCGCGAGGACCTTCAGCGTCTCGTCGTCGCGGTAGCTGAAGCGATCGCGGTCGCCCGCGGGGAAGTCGCGGTCGCGGCATCCGGGCGGCGTGGTGTTGAGGTCGCCGAGGAAGACGACGGGCACGTCGCCGAGCGCGGCGACTTCGGCCGCGATCGCCGCGGCCTGCCGCGCGCGCTTCTTCGGGTCGTAGGCGTGCAGGTGCGTGTTCCCGACCCACACGGTCGATCCGCGGTGCCGCACCGGCGCCAGCGTGAAGCCGCACGCGGCGAGGTTGAACACCCGGCCCGGGAGACGTGCGTGGATCTCGCCGCCCTCGGCCAGCGGTTCGCGGCAGAGCAGCACGTTGGCGTACCGGAAGAGCGCGATGCCGATCGGGTGCGAGAGCGCCGTCTCGTAGCCGGAGAGCACGCGGTAGTAGTCGTCCTGCGCCGAGCGCGCGAGCGGGAGGAGCCCGAACCCGAAGAGCCCGCCGAACACCTCCTGCAGGCCGACGGCGTCGAACCGGTCGTGGTGTCGCTGGAGCCATTCGGCGATCCAGTACGTGTACGCGGCGGTCTCGTGCAGCAGTTCGAGACGACGGGAGTCGTCCGGTTCCACCGTGCGGCGAAGGCAGCCGATGTCGGGCCCCTGGCCGCGGTGCGTGTTGAACGTGACGACGCGGAAGAGGTCGCGCGCCGTCTCGATCCGCCGCGAGTGCGGAGCCCCAGTTCCCGGGAGCGCGAGCGCGGTCGTCATCGATGAGTAGATCGGCGTTCCACGCAAATCGTGGCGTCGGCCTGCGTGAAGTTCCTACGAACCGGAGATCGTCTCGGCGATCCGAGCGGCGCCGGTCCGCGGCATGCGCGTGAATCCGGCCCACGCGGCGGCGGCGAACGAGCCGTCGGCGAGGAGCGACGGAAATCGCGCGGCGGTCCTGCGCGAGTCCTCCGCGTCGATCGCGGCGCCGAGGCCGAGCGCCCACGCGCGGTTCCTGCGCTCGTGGACGCCGAGCGGCCGGGCGAGGAGGAGCGGCAGGCCCAGTGCCCCGTAGAACGTCAGCTCGCTCGGCTTCGTCCAGAGCACGTCGGCCGAGGCGAGCGTCTCGTTGAAGCGGCGGTAGTACGCCGGGAAGCCGGACTCGCAAAGGACGCTGACGGAGGCGCCGACCCGCGCGGCGGCGATCCACTTCTCGAACCGCTCCGCGACGGGACGCCGCGTCCCGGCGACGAGGACGAGACGCAGTTCCCCGCGGGCGAGCGGCTCGCGCAGCGTCGAGAGGAGCCGGCGCGCCACCTCGGCCTGCGCCCCCGCGCCGCCGACGGCGAAGACGATCGTCGGCGGACCCGGCGCGACGAACTCGACATCGCCGAGACGACAGCGGATCTCGTCCGCGTGCGCCGTGCGGAATGCGCCGCCCGGATCGAGCCGTGCGAGACGTGACGCGAACGCGACGCGGAGTCCGTCGCCGGTCAGTTCGGGCGGGAGCGGGAACCCGGTGACGCTCACGAGACCCGGCGCCACGCCGTAGCTGCGCAGGCGAGCCGCCGCGGTCTCCGTCGGGGCGAGGTAGACGATCTTCGAGCGCGACGGATCGAGCGGCGCCCAGATGCGGTTCACGTCGCTGTCGGTGACGACGAGGTGCACGCGAAGGGCGCCGTGCGCCGCCGCGGCGATCGCCGGCGCGTAGAACGTGGCGACGAGCGGATCGGCTCCGGCCCTCAGGTGCGACGCGAGTCCCGCGCCGAGGCCGTCGCGGATGAGTGTGTCGAGCTGCCGCACGGCGTAGGTCGGCGCGGAGTCGTCGCGGCCGGCCGTGAGTTCGGGGATTCCCGTGACAAAGTCGAGCAGACGGCCGGCGCCCGGCAGGTACCAGGCGTCCGCGGCGCGGGAGAGGCCCTCGTAGAGACGGCGCGCGCGCAGCCACGCCCGTGCCTCGTCCGCCGTCGCGACGGGCGCACGGTCGGCCTCGACCACGCTGCCCCCGCTCGCCGTCGCGATCGCGGCTGCTGCGCGCAGGTGGCCGTAACCCATGTCGAGCGCGGCGATCACGGGTGCGCCCGCGGCGACAGCGGAATCGCGAGAGGTTCTCACGCGCTTCGCCCCGTCTGAATGCCGCGAGCCGATGTTGCCTGCATGGCTGAGATCCTCCTCGCGATCGTCCTCGCGGCGAGCTTTGCCGTGATGGGGACGATGGAATTCACAAAGCGGCGCGCGATGGCGCGACGCCCGCTTCCCACGCCGCCGGCGCTCCCGCCCGTCAGCATCCTGAAGCCGCTCCGAGGTGCGGACCCGGGGCTCGAGACAAACCTCGAGACCTCCTTCCGGCTCGACTACCCCGAGTTCGAGATCGTGCTCGGAGCGGCGGACGAGGACGACCCCGCGCTCGCGATCGCCCGCCGCGTCGCCGAGCGCCACCCGCGCGTGCCGTCGCGGATCGTCGTCGACGCTCGCCGCATCGGACCGAATCCGAAGGTCTCGAACCTCGCCAACCTCCTGCGGCGCGCGCGCCACGAGCTCGTCCTCGTCAGCGACAGCAACGTCGCCGTGCCTCCGGGATACCTGCGCGACCTCGTCGCGCACCACGCCGAGCCCGGCGTCGGGCTCGTCACGTCGTTCTTCCGCGGCGTGCCGGGACGCTCGTTCGGCGCGCGGCTCGAAGCTCTCCAGCTCGACGCGTTCGTGGCGGGCGGCGTCGCCGTCGCGGCGGCGACGGGCCACGTGTGCGTCGTCGGCAAGTCCATGCTGATGGCGCGCCGCGACCTCGGCCGGATCGGCGGGCTGCGCTTCCTCGCGCGGTACCTCGCGGAGGACCAGGTCTGCGGCGAGGAGATCGCGTCGAAGGGACTGCGCGTCGTCGTCGCGCGCCTCGTGATCGAGAACCGTCTCGGCGATCTGCGCCTCGGCGACGCGGTCGCGCGGCACCTGCGCTGGGCGCGCATCCGCCGCGCGATGAATCCCGTCGCGTACGCCGGGGAGATCCTCCTCGCGCCGGTGGCGATCGCGCTGACCGGAGCCGTCGCTCTCGCGACGCCCGCGTCGTTCGCGCTCCTTGTCGCGTCCGCCTGCCTGAAGATCGCGATCGACGCCGCAGCCGTCTCGGGCGTCGGTGGGCGCGTCCACGCGACTCTTCCGATGGTGTCGGTCGCGAGGGACCTCGGGGTCGCGGCCCTCTGGCCCGCCGCGTGGTTCGGCCGGTCGATCTCCTGGCGCGGACGATCGCTGCGCATCGGAGCGCGTTCGCTGCTCGAACCGCTCGCGAACGACGACGTCGCGCGCGCCCCGCGCCCGACGGCGTCGCCCGCGCACGCTGCGTTCGGCGCGTCGATGCAGCGCCCTTCGCCCGTCGCGTGAACGCGAGGACGCGCGGCATCGCGCGTCCGCCGCTCGATCCGTGCGGACCGGGCCGCACGTCCCCCTACGATGTCGCTCCGTGCCGCACCTCCCGTACCTTCTCGCCGCCGCCGGGCCGCTGTCCGTGGACGGCGCCGTGCTCTTCCTCGAGGGTGCTCTCGTGGGCGTGGCGGTCACGGCGCCGCCGGGTCCGGTCGGCGGTCTCTGCATCGAGCGCACGCTGAAGAACGGGCTCGTGCACGGTCTCCTGACGGCGCTCGGCGCGCTCCTCGCCGACGCGTTCTACGGAACGCTCGCTGCGTTCGGCCTCGCGCAGGTCGCGATGCCCCACGGCCCTTGGCGCCAGGTGCTGGCGGTGATCGTCGCCGTGGCGCTCGCCGTGCTCGGGGTGAAGTATCTCCGGCGCGCGTGGCGGGGCCAGGTGGAGGTCGAGCCCGCCGCCCCGAAGGCGCGATTCGCCGGGATACTCGGACTCGCGATGGGCACGTTCCTCCTCACGCTCACCACGCCCGGGACGCTGCCCGCGTTCGTCGTGATGTTCACGAGCCTCGGCCTCGCAGCGAAGTCCGCGGAGTGCGCGGGCGGGCCGTTCCTCGTCGTCTGCGGCGTCGTCGCGGGCGCCGCGGCCTGGTGGCTGCTCCTCTGCGGGGTCGTACACCGGTTCCGCGCCCACGCGCAGGGCTGGCTCCGCGGGATGGAGTACGCGTGCGGCGTCCTCCTGCTCGTCGGCGCGGGTGCCGCGATCTGGTCGGGTTTCGGCGGGTAGCGGCGCGGCGGTGGTGCGGTGGTCGCGCGGTGGTGGCGCGAGAGTCAGCGCGCGGCGCCGAACTCGCGCGCGAGACGGAGCGGCCGCAGCATCGAGCGCTTCTTGCGCTGGTGAGCGCCCATCCGCACGAGGATGTCGTCGAGCGTGCGCACGGCCTCCGCGATGTGCGGGCCCTTGTTGAGCATCACGCACTCGGCGCGTTCGCCCATGGCGGCGTCGGTGATCTCTGCCCTCGACGGCCGCCCGTCCTTCGCGAGGCTCTCGAGCACCTGCGTGGCCCAGATCGCCGGCACGTGTGCCGCCTCGCAGAACCAGAGGATCTCCTCCTGCACCTCGGCGAGACGCTCGTAGCCGCACTCGACCGCGAGATCTCCGCGGGCGATCATCACGCCGGCGCACGGACTGCCCATCGCGGCGAGCAGCAGGTCGGGCAGGCGTTCGAAGCCCTGCCGCGTCTCGATCTTGAGCACGATGCCGAGGTCGTCGCCGCCGAGTTCGACGAGGCGGGAGCGCAGCGCGAGCAGGTCCGAGGGATCGCGCACGAACGAGAGCGAGACTGCGTCCGCGTGGCGTGCGACGAACTCGAGATCCGCGCAGTCCTTGTCGGTCAGCGCCGGCAGGTCGAGATCCGAGTCGGGCAGGTTGATGCCCTTGTCGGCGAGGACGCGCTCGCCCTTCGGCCGCGCCTCGAGGATCTCGACGACGAGCCGCTGCGGGTCCGCCGCGCGCACCACGCCGCCGATGCGGCCGTCGTCGAGGTAGATGCGCTCGCCGGCGCGGACGTCCCGGAACACCTGGGGCAGCGAGCACGGGACCGTCGCCGGCGAGACGACCGCGCCGTGCGCGTCGAGCTCCGCGGGCCTTCCTGCGATCTGCGGCAGCGTGACGAGCAGCGTGTCGCCGGGCCGCACGCGGATGTCGGTCGCGCGCGCGTCGATCGGCCCGACCGCGGTCTCGCGCGGCACGGCGCCGTCGCGTTCGTTGACGAGCACGGTGCCGGGCGTGACGTACGCCGTCTGCATGCAGTCGGCCCAGGCGCCGTCTCCCGTCGTGCGGCCCACGGTGAGGACACGCGTAGCTTCGCGCGCGTCGGTCAGGAGCACGTGGTCGTCCGTCCTGAGCGCTGAAAGCCATTCGAGATCGACGGGGATCGACGCCGTCGCGGGCGCGGGGGGCGCGGCGGGTGTCCCCGTCGCGTGGAGCCAGATCCTCGCCGGCGCGACGACGCGGCCGAACGCGTCGCGCTCGGGCTTCCACCGGAGCACGTTCGGCCCCGGCGCGGTCGCGCCGGTGCGCAGCTTCGGCCCGGCGAGATCCATCAGCACCCTGCACGACTGGCCGACGGCGCGTTCGGCCCGGCGCACGTGGGCGATCATCCGTCCCCACGCGTCGGCGTCGTCGTGCGCGCAGTTGATCCGCACTCCGTCGGTGCCCATCGCGAGGAGCTGGCGCACCAGCGCATAGTCGAGCGCCGCCTCGCTCGGGAGCGTGACGAGGATCCGCACGCCGCGGCCCGCGCCGGGCGGACCGAGGAGATCGGCCGCGTGGACCGCGAGAAGGTCCGAGCCATCGTCGTACGCCGACTCGGCCGGCCCGTGGGGCCACGGCGTCCCCGCGAGACGGTGGAGCGTCCTGAGCACGGCGTCGACGTTTGCGAGGACGTGGGGCTCGGACCTTCCGAGCGACGACAGGCCGAGCGCCGCGAGCCGGTCCTGCAGATCGCGCCGGTCCCCGCGCCTCAGCGCGACGTAGTGCAGCAGGTTGCTCGCGCTGGCGAGCCAGCCCGGGTCGATCGGACCCGTCCGGCCGAGGGCCTCGACCTCGACGCGCAGCAGCTCGGCGCGCAGGACCGAGAGCTCTCCGATCAGGCTGCCGATCTCGTCGAGGTCGTCCGCCGCCGCGGCGCGTTCCTCTCGGGAGGCGCCGTCGGCTGGGTTGCGCGTGGCATGCGAGACCATCGTGACTCCAGGTTCGGGGGCGCGGGTTCGCGTCACGTGAATCGTCCGTTCGCTTCGCGCGCCGCCGGCGGGTCCCTCAACCCCGCATGCGTCCCGGACGATGAACTCCTCGTGGCAGCGCGATCGCGGCGTCCGCGGGACTCGGCTTTCGCCGTGATGCTGCGCCGTTCCCACGTGCTCCTCGTCCGTGCCCGCCGCAAGCGCCGCTGGCAGCTTCCCGGGGGGGGACTGAAGCGCCGCGAATCGCCGGTCGAGGCCGCGCGCCGCGAAGTCGAGGAGGAGACGGGGATCGAGGTGCGGATCGTCGCCTTCACCGGGAGCTATCGCCGGTCGGATGGTTCGCGAGCCGTCGTCTTCGCCGGGGTCGCCCCCGCGCGCTGCGCGCCGGCGGGGCCGCGTCACGAGATCCGCGAGCAGCGCTGGGTGCCGCACGCCGAGGCGCTGCGCCTCGTGTCGCGCCGGACGCGGCGCCGCATCACCGACGCGCTCGCAGCGTTCGAATCGAAGTTCGCCCGCGGCGCGCGCGACGTCGACCGGCGCCGGACGCCGCGCCTGACCGCATAGCGCCCGGCGACGGAACCGCCGCAGGTCGGTTCCGGGCATGCGAGACTCGCCGCCGCGCGGGATCCAACCTGCCGCGCCCGTGCTCCGTGATGGACCCGCCCCCGACCGCGACGCAGTTCGAGACGCTCGACGTCCGCCACGTCGAGCGCTGGCTCGCGTCGCGTCCCCCGCGCGCGGTTCCGTCCGTGATCGCGGAGGGCCGTCCGAGCCGCGAGGTGCACGCCTACTTCGACACGCCGCGGGGGCGCCTCGTCTCCGCGGGTTTCGCGCTGCGGGTGCGGCGTCGGGGCGAGCGGCACGTCGCCGAGCTCGTTCGACTGCGGCCGGCCGAGGGCGAGGCGAGCGGGTACGTCGAGGAACTCGATCCGTCTGCGGACGCCGCGGCGGTCGCGCGGGCGCCCGGGCCCGTCGGCACGCGCGTCCGCGCGCTCGGAGCGGGCGGGGCGCTGCGGAGGATCTGCGAGGTGCGCGTCCGCGAGTCCCGCCATCGGCTCGAGGACGGCGGGACGGAGATCGGTGCGCTGGTGATCGAGGACCTCGCGATCCCTCTCGAGCGCCGCGCGGGCGCGCGGATCGGCCGGGTCGGCATCGCGCCGGTTCCCGGCGTCGCTCCTGAGCGCCTCGCGCCGTTCGCGGCGGAGATGCAGGCAGCTCTCGGTCTGCGCGAGTCGCGGACCGGGGTGTGCGAGTCCGTCCTAGGGGCGCGCGGACTCGTGGTCGCGCGGCCGCCCGCCTTCGGACCGACGGAGGTCACCCCGGCGTCGACGACGGGGGAGACGGCGTTCGCGGTCCTGCGCCGCCACTTCGCGTCGTTGCTCGCCAACGAGCCGGGCACACGACTCGGCGACGACCCGCGACACCTGCACGACATGCGCGTCGCGAGCCGCCGGCTGCGCGCCGCGATCAGCCTCTTCCGGGAGGCGCTCCCGGCTCCGGTGCAGACGCTGCGCGAGGAGTTGAGGTGGATCGCGCAGGCGCTCGGCGAGGTCCGCGACCTCGACGTGCAGCGCGCCCAGTTCGACGAGTGGGCCGGACAGGACCAGCGGCTCGTCGCGGCGGGGTTCGCCGCAGACGAGATCGACTCGGCCCGCAAGCGGATGACGGCGGCGCTCGATTCGCCGCGCTTGCGCCGCTTGAAGCGCGCGTTCGGGGCGATGCTCCGGAAGGGACCGCCCGCCCGCAACGCCGCCGCGCGCGCGCCGATCGTCGTGTCGGCGCCTGACCTGGTGTCCGGGCGACGACGGAAGGTGAAGAAGGCGGCGATGCGTATCTCGCCGCAGTCCCCGCCGCAGCAGTACCACGAGCTGAGGATCCTCTGCAAGCGCATGCGCTACGCACTCGAGTTCACGGCCGACGTCTACGGCGCTCCTGCACGCGATCTCGCCGGCCGGGTCGCCGAACTCCAGGAACTGCTCGGGCGCCACCAGGACGCGTACGTCGCGATCGCGCGGATCGAGCGGGTCATCGCACGCGGGGGGCCGATCTCGCCGCAGTCCGCGTTCGCGATGGGGCTCGCAGCGGAGCGCTGCGCCCAGGAGGCGTCGCGCCTGCGCCGCCGGTTCCCCCGCGTCTACGCGAGAGTGAAGGGGAAGGCGTGGCGCCGCCTGCGTCGAACCATGACGCGGCTCCGTCCGGCCGACGCTGCGGCGTCCCCGCCGCCCGCGGTTCCGGCTGCCGCGCCGCCCGGGACCGTGCCGCTCGTCGCGCCCGGCAGAGGTCCCACTACCGGACCGGCTCGCTGATCAGCCCATTCCGGCGCGGCGCAGCACTTTCGGCGGCAGTGCGGCGACGAGGCGCATCGCTCCGGGGCGCGGCTCGCCCTCGATCACGATCACGCCGCCCTTCTTCATGCGGAACTTGGGCCCGAGCCGGCGATTGCCGGTCGTGAGCCACGCGACGAGCTCCGAGAGCCACGGTTCGTGACCGACGAAGGCGACGCAGGTTCCGCGAAGTTCCGCGAGCAGCGGCGCGGCGGGCGTGCGGGAGAGGTGGACGGTCACCCGCGCCGCGCCTGCCGAGAGCGGGGCGAGGAGCGCGGCGGTCTCGACGGCGCGCGTCTTGGGACTCGAGACGACCGTGTCGAAGCGCAGGCCGAGCCGTCTGAGGCCGAGCACCGCGGCGCGGAAACGGGCGCGTCCGCGCGGCGTGATCGCCCGGTCCGCGTCGGCGGTCCCGCGCCGCCGCCGTGTCGCCGCCGCGTGCCTCACGAGGACGAGTCGCATCACCCGATCCTCGGCGAAGCGCCGGACGCAGCCGCGATCAGAACGCGTGGCCCTCGAGCTTCTTCCTCAGGCGCGCGCGAACCACGATCGCCGTCACGTTCAGAGCGACGACGAGCAGGATGAGCAGCAGCGTCGTCGCGTAGAGCATCGGCTTCGCGGCCTCCACGTTCGGACTCTGGAACCCGAGGTCGTAGATGTGGAAGCCGAGGTGCATGAACTTGCGGTCGAGGTGGAAGTAGGGCGCCACCGTGTCGAAGGGCATGTCCTTCGCGAGCTTCACGGCGCCCGTGAGCATGAGCGGCGCCACCTCGCCCGCGCCGCGCGCGACCGCGAGGATCATCCCGGTCAGGATCCCGGGCATCGCCTGCGGGAGCACGACGCGACGGATCATCTCCCACTTGGTCGAGCCGAGTGCCAACGCGCCCTCGCGGGAACCCGGAGGCACGGCGCCGAGCGCCTCCTCGGTCGCCACGATCACGACGGGGACCGTGAGGAGCGCCAGCGTCAGCGCGCCCCAGAGGATGCCGCCCGTTCCGAGCGTCGGGTTCGGGAGCGAGTCCGAGAAGAACACGCTGTCGAGCGTCCCGCCGACCGCGTAGATGAAGAATCCGAGCCCGAAGAGCCCGAACACGATCGACGGCACGCCCGCGAGGTTCGCGATGGCGATCCTCACGAGCCGCACGAGGATGCCCTGCTTCGCGTACTCGCGCAGGTAGACCGCGGCCATGACGCCGAACGGCACGACCGCCACGGTCATGAGGATGACCATCAGGCACGTGCCGAAGATCGCCGGCCAGATGCCGCCCTCGGTGTTGCTCTCGCGCGGTTCGCCCGTCACGAAGCCCCAGACGCCGCCGATGTAGTGACCGAGCTTCGCGGCGCCGCCCATCCGGTTCGGCCGCCACGCTTCCATGATCTCGCCCGCGAAGAGCGACACGGAGTTGCCGGCCGCCGTCTTCCAGACCGTCTCGGCGCCGAGTCCCTTGCCCTTCGCCGGCTGCGCGGCGAGCGCCTCCTCGAAAGCGGCCCAGCGCGCGTCGTCGGTCGCCGCCGCGGCGCCCGCCGGCGTGTGCACGAGGGTGAGCGTGCCGTGGAAGTCGCCCCAGGTCTGGCGCACGACGAGCGCCGCCTCGGGAGTGAACTCCCGCCTCACGACGTCCTTCGAGTCGATCCAGGCGTAGTCGAGGCCTTCGATGTCGCGGTTGGCGAGCTTCACGTTGAGCCGCTCGCCGCGCGGCCCGATCGAGGTCTCGTTGACGACGACGTATGCCTTGCGGCCCTTCGCGGTCTCGATGTACTCGAGCGGGGCCGGCCAGAAGGTTCCGAGACCCTGCCCGGCGACGAGGACGAGCATCCCGATGAGGAGCAGCAGCGTGAGTGCCAGGCCCGCCGCCGAGAGGATGACCGCGGGATCTCCGCGCTGCCAGATGCCGACTCGCTTCGCCATCACTCCCGTCCGTATTTCCGGCGCAGCCGCTGGCCGATCACCTCGGCGGCGGTGTTGCACACGAAGGTGAAAGAGAAGAGGAGGAGGCCCGCGAGGAAGAGCACGCGATAGAGCGTGCCCCCGTGCGGCGCCTCGGGGATCTCGACCGCGATGCACGCTGAGATCGTGCGCATGCCGTTGAACGGCGAGAAGTCGAGGATCGGCGTGTTCCCAGTGGCCATGAGGACGATCATCGTCTCGCCGATCGCGCGTCCGAACCCGAGCATCAGCGCGGCGAAGAGACCGGGCGTCGCCGCCGGCAGGACGACGCGCCACGTGGTCTGCCAGCGCGTCGCCCCGAGCGCCTCGGAGGCGGCCCAGAGACTGCGCGGGACGTTGCTGATCGCGTCCTCTGCGATCGTGAAGACGACGGGGATCACGGCGAAGCCCATTGCGAACCCGACGACCATCGCGTTGCGCGGGTCGTAGGTGAGGCCGAGGTTCGACCGGAGCCATGCCTTCACGTCGCCGCCGAACACCGCGCTCTCGACCGCGGGCGACGCCGCTCCCGCGAGCGCCGACGCGACGAGGATCGCCGGGACCGCGAGCGCGAGCGCTCCCCAGCCGCCGCCGAGGCGCTGCTGCGTCGGCGAGGGCAGGAACCGCCACGCCGCGAAGATCAGCCCGAAGACGAGGACCTGCGCCGGGAACCACGCGAAGACCGCGGTGAGGTGCTGCTCGACGAACGGCGAGAGCCAGAGTGCCGCGATCAGGCCGACGACCACGCTCGGGACCGCGGCGAGCACTTCGATCGCCGGCTTCACGATCGCGCGAAGGCGCGACGGCAGGAAGAGCGCCGTGTAGATCGCCGCGGCGATCGCCGCCGGGACGCTGAAGAGCATGGCGTAGAGGACGCCCTTCAGCGTTCCGAAGACGAGGACGGTCAGCGACATCTTCGGCTCGAACTCGTCCGGCCCGGTGGACTGCCACTTCAGCTCCGGCTGCGTGGCGCTTTCGTACCATACGGGCAGGAAGAGCGTGCGGATCGTGGTCTCCGGGTGCGGCGCGTCGAGGTTGATCTCGCGGACCGCACCCTCGGCGTCGGCGAGGAGGATCGCGTCGTTCTTCGGCGCGAAGACCGCGGTGCTCACGGGACGCGCGGCACCCGGGATCCGAACGACGACCTCGCCCGTGGTCGCGTATCCGGCGTAGCCCAGTCCGTCGGTTCCGAGGACGAGGAAGCCCTTGCCGCGCGGCGAGGGAACGATGTGCGAGACCGGACCGCCGAGCGGCTCGAAGCTCCGGATGCGGGACAGGTTCCACGTCGCGGCGTTCTTGCTCGCGCGGACGCCGAACCAGGCGGCGATCGCGCCGTCCTCGGTGCCGGTCAGGATCGTCTCGTCGCCGAGCAGCGTCGCGAGCGCGGTGACCGGCTTCGTTCCCGTCTGGATCGACTCGATGAGCTCGGGATCCTCGGGCCACATCGCGTCCCAGCGCACGACGCGTCCGTCCGCGAGTCCGGTGAGCAGGCGATAGGTGTCGCCCGTCACGCAGACGCCGACGCTCGTCACCTCCGCTGCGCCGCCGAGCTTCACGCCCGTGAGTTGCGTGACGCGGATCATGTCGCCGCCCAGCTTGAAGCGCAGGAGCCAGGCGGCGTCCCGGCTCGCGGCGACTGCGACGACCTTCTCCTCCTCGACGACGCGGACGGCGAGTCGCGTCGCCCCGCGGCAGTCGAGCGCATCGAGCGGCGGCTGGACCTGGATGTCGGCGTCCACCGTCCGCGCGTTGGCGGCGCCGTAGGTGACGAGCGGCATCACGACCGCCGACCCCAGCACACCCTTGTCGGTCAGCGCGAAGAACGACGCCGGCCGGTCGCCCGCGGCGGCGGCGATGATGCGGCCCGCGTCCTTCGCGACGAGGCGCGCGCTCCGCCTCGCCTCGCCCGTCGCGGCGTCGCGCGCGACGAGCGCTCCGTCGTCGTCCGCGACGCAGACGAGCGCGCGGTACTCGTCCACCCGCACGGCGAGCGGACGCCGTCCGGCGGGGATCTCCCGGCCGGTCGATGCCTTCGAGTCCCAGAGGAGCGGGACCGCCTCCGCGCCGACGAAGACGAAGATCGCGAGCACCGCGACGAGCACGCCGACTCCGCCGAGCCCGATCGCGCGCCGGGCGATGCGGTCGACGATCCTCGCACGCCTGAGGCGCGCGACGGCTTCGGGAGTGGAGTGCTGGTCGGTCAAGGTCGGTTCCTCGAACTGTTCGAGGCCGGCGAGACGAAGTCCCACCGGCCCCGGGTTGGTCCCATCCAACGATGGGTTGTTCGGACGTCGTTGACTACTGGCCCGACTACTGGATCTTTGCGCGCTCGGGTGCAGCGAGCTTCTCGCTGAGCGGAAGGAATCCTTCCTTCGCGACGATCTCCTGTCCTTCCTTCGTGTAGACGAAGCGGAAGAACTCGCGGACGGCGGGCGAGAGCGGCTGGTTCGGTGCCTTGTTGATGTAGACGTTGAGGAACCGTCCGAGAGGGTACTGCTCGGCGATCACGTTGCCGAGCGACGGCTTGTACGCGGTCCCGCCGTCCTTGTACGAGAGGCTGAGGAGCTTGATGCCCGAGGTCACGTACCCGACGCCGCTGTAGCCGATGGCGTAGCGGTCCTCGCTCACGCCCTGCACCACGCCCGCGGAGCCCGGCTGCTCCTTCACGCCGTCCTTGTAGTCACCTTTCAGGAGCGCCTTCTCCTTGAAGTAGCTGTAGGTGCCTGACGCCGAGTTGCGGCCGTAGAGGGTGATCGGCTTGTCCGCCCACTCGCCGCCGAGTCCGAGCTGGCCCCACGTCGTGATCTCGTCGCCGCCCGCCTTGCGCGTCGAGGAGAAGATCGAGTCCACCTGCTTCATCGTGACGCTCGTCAGCGGGTTGTCGTGGTGGACGAAGACGCCGAGGGCGTCGAGGCAGGTCTTCATCCGCGTCGGCTTGTAGCCGTACTTCGCCTCGAAAGCGTTGATCTCGGTGTCCTTCATCTCGCGGCTCATGGGGCCGAGCTGGGCCGAGCCCTCGATGAGCGCCGGCGGCGCCGTCGTCGAGCCCTTGCCTTCGACCTGGACCTTCGCCTCGGGGTAGATGCGCTGGAACGCCTCGCCCCAGTTCGTCACGATGTTGATCAGGGTGTCGGAGCCGACGGCGTTGAGCGTGCCCGAGAGGCTCTCCTCGACCTTCTGGTACGAGGGCAGGGCCGCATCCACCTTCGGTCCCGCCGCCTGCGCCGCATCCGGCGAGGCGCCCGACGCCGCGGTCTCGTCGCCCGCCTCGAGGCACGCCGTGCCGGCGAACGCCGCGACCGACGCGAAGAGTGTGGTGAACAGTCTGGATCGCTTCATGGAGACCTCCTTCTCGTTTCCGATTTGCACGTCGATGACGACGGAAGGTTCCCGGCGCCGGATGAGGCCTCTCCGCTCCTTTCGTGAATCTCGCGTGAAGCCGTGTCTTCGCTGGCGCAGCGTCCCGGAGCGGCCAAGACTGTGCGCATGTCCGAAGTCCCTGCGAGACGCCGCGCCCTGCCGCTCTGGCTCCGCATCGCGTTCGCGTCGCTCGCGGCGTTCCTGCTCGCGACTGCGGTCGCCGGCATCTACCTCGGCGCGCACCTTCGCGAACTCGGCGAGCGCGCGATCGATGAGCGGATACGCGAGCATCTCACGCTGATCACTCCGGTCGTCCGGGCCGACCTGTCGCGCGACGACCGGGCGGGTCTCGCGGAGCTGGCGGCCGCGGCGAAGGGGACGGGCGTCCGCGTCACCGTGATCCTGCCGGACGGCGAGGTCGTGGCCGAATCGGACCATCCCCTGCCTCTCGCGAACCACGCGGATCGTCCCGAGGTGAAAGCGGCGCTGGAATCCGGAGCGGGCGAGGGTCTGCGCCACAGCACGACGGTGGACGACGACCTCCTGTACGTGGCGCGACGTCTCGACGCTCCCGACGGACGCGTCCTCGGCGTCCTCAGGCTCGCGGGTTCGATGGCGGAGCTCTCGCGCGTGGATGCGGAGTGGCTGCGAAACCTGCTCGCGGCGGGACTCCTCGGGCTCCCGGTCGCGGCCGTCGTGGCATGGCTTGCGGCGCGCCACATCGCGCGGCCGCTCGAGGAGATGACCGCCGCGGCGACGCGCATGGCGGCCGGCGATTTCTCCCGGCTCCCGCGCGGCGAACGCGACGACGAAGCCGGGCGTCTCGCCGAAGCGCTGCGCGGCATGGGACGCGAGCTCTCGTCGATGCTGGAGAAGAGCGAGGCGGGGCGCGCGGAGCTCTCGGCGATCCTCGAGTCGATGGCGGAAGGCGTCATCGCGCTCGCGCCGGACGAATCGGTGCTGCACGCGAACCGCAGCGCGGCCGAGTGCCTCCAGCTCGCGTCGCCGCCGCAGTCCGGCCGGCCTCTCGTCGAGTCGGTGCGCATCCCCGAGATCTCCGCAATCGTCCGTGCGGCTCTCCGGGG
Organism: Planctomycetia bacterium; assembly: GCA_031404455.1. GTDB lineage: Bacteria > Planctomycetota > JAJSAM01 > JAJSAM01 > JAJVHW01 > JANNHP01. The sequence goes on from JANNHP010000084.1 coordinate 17,594, forward strand.
CGAGGTGGCGCGCGAGACCGACGTCGCGCTGCCCGGAGCGGCCGGCCGCGTGGTGTCGGTCGGCGCGGCGCCCGTCCGCGGCGACTCCGGCGAGTCGCGCGGCGCGGTCGTGGTGCTCCGCGACGTGACGGTGATGCGCCGGCTCGAGCGGACGCGCCTCGATTTCGTCGCCAACGTCTCGCACGAACTGAGGACCCCGCTCGCCGCCATGTCGTCGGCGATGGAGACCGTGCAGTCGCTCGGAGACGCCGAGTCCGAGGCGAGGAACCGCATGGTCGAGGTGGCGATGCGCCACGCCAAGCGCCTCGGTGCGATCGTGGACGATCTCCTCGCCCTCTCGCAGATCGAGAGCGAGGGCGACCGCCTCGAGCGCACGCCGGTGCCGCTCAAGCGGGGCATCCGGCAGGCGGCAGCGGCCGTGGGACCCGCCGCCGCGGTGGCAGGCGTCTCGGTCTCGCTGCCTCACGATTCGGACGAGGTCCGCGTGCTCGGGCACGAGGGACGCCTCGAGCAGGTGTGGGTGAACCTCCTCGCGAACGCCGTGAAGTACAACCGTCCGGGCGGCTCGGTGACGGTCGAGGTCAGCGTGGATCCCGTGCGCCGGGAGGCGTGCGTCGCGGTGCGCGACACGGGTCAGGGGATGCCGGCGGAGGCGATCCCCCGCGTCTTCGAGCGCTTCTACCGCGTGGACAAGGGACGAAGCCGCGACCAGGGCGGGACCGGGCTCGGACTCGCCATCGTGAAACACATCGTCCGCGCCCACCGCGGCCGCATCGAGGTCGTGAGCGAGCCGGGGGTGGGCTCGACCTTCGCCGTCCATCTGCCTCTCGCGCGCGATTCATGATGCCTTAACGGTCGTCGGCCACCGTGTCGCCGATGTCGCCCACCCTGCTGGAGGATTCCACCATCCCGGAGACGAACGCACCGACGTCCTCTCCCCCGCGCCCCGCGGTGCCGTCAGGCGGGGGAGGGCTCGACTCCACGACGGCCAAGTTCGTGCTCAGGGGCGTGAACTTCTGGTACGGCGAGCGCCAGGCGCTCTTCGACGTGTCGCTCACGGTTCCTTCGCAGAGGGTCACGGCGCTGATCGGACCCTCGGGCTGCGGGAAGTCCACGCTGCTGCGCCTGCTCAATCGCATGAACGACCTCGTCCCGAGCGCCCGCGTCGCCGGAGCCATCGAACTCGACGGGGCCGAGATCTACGACCGCGGGCTCGAGGTCGAGATCCTCCGCCGCCGCGTGGGCATGGTCTTCCAGAAGCCGAACCCCTTCCCGAAGTCGATCTTCGAGAACGTCGCGTACGGGCCGCGCATCCAGGGGATCACGGACCGCGGACGGCTCTCGGAGATCGTGGAGACGAGCCTCAAGCGCTCGGCCCTCTGGACGGAGGCGAAGGATCGCCTCGACGCGAGCGCCATCGGCCTCTCCGGCGGCCAGCAGCAGCGGCTCTGCATCGCGCGGGCCCTCGCGACGGGTCCCGAGGTGCTGCTCATGGACGAACCGTGCTCCGCGCTCGACCCGCTCTCGACGGCGAAGATCGAGGACCTGATCGACGAGCTCTCGGCCACGGTCACCATCGCGATCGTCACGCACAACATGCAGCAGGCGGCGCGCGTCAGCGATTTCACCGCGTTCATGCTGATGGGCAAGCTCGTCGAGCACGGCAGCACCGAGGACATGTTCCCGCGGCCGTCGCAGACGCAGACCGAGGACTACATCACGGGGCGGTTCGGGTAGCCATCACATGAGAAATCGCTTCCACGAGATGCTCGACGAGATCGAACGCCGTCTCGCCGACGAGGCGGGCCTCGTCGACCGGGCGATCGACGACGCCACGAGGGCGCTCGTCACCCGCGACGCGTCGCTCGCCGGCAAGGTCGTCGACGGCGACCACGCGCTCGACCACGCGGAGGTCGAGCTCGAACGGCTCTGCCTCGACACCATGGCGCTGCAGCAGCCGATGGCGGTGGACCTGCGGTTCCTCGCGGCAGCCCTCAAGATCAACAGCGACCTCGAGCGCATGGGCGATCTCGCGTGCAACGTGGCGAAGCAGACGTGGCGCCTGCAGTCCGCGCCGTTGCCCGAGTTCGGCGACCGCATCACGGCGCTCGCCGAGTCGGTGCGCGGCATGGTCCGCGACGCGACGGACGCGCTCCTGCGCCGCGACACCGAGCTCGCTCGCAAGGTCTGGTCGGGCGACGCGGGCGTGGACGAGCGCTTCCGCGAACTGCTCGACCTCTGCATGCAGCTCATGAAGGCGGGGAAGGTCGGCGTCGAGGACGCGACGATCTACGTCGCCGCGGCGCGCAACGTGGAGCGCATCGGCGACCACGCGACGAACGTCGCCGAGGACGTCGTCTTCATCGTCGAGGGCCACATCGTCCGCCACAACGTCGAGGCGCGAATCTCGCCGCTGCCTCCGCAATCCGCTTGAGACGCAGCATTCGTCCGCGGTTCACCAACGCTTCGTAAAGACGCCCGAGAGTCCCGCCCTCGCCGCCGGTGTTCGGCGGCCGTAATCGAGGGAGGCTTGCATGAGAAGCAGCAAGGTCGCTATCGCAGCGGCGGCGTTGTCGATCGCATGGTGCGGTCAGGCGTGGGCGGACGAGGCATCGGAGAAGGCGCTCGCGCAAAAGGTCGAGGAGCTCCAGAAGCAGCTCGACAGTCTCTCGAAGCGCATGGGCGACGGTGCCAGCCGCTCGGACGACGAGCTGGAGCAACGGATCGCGGAGCTCGAGAAGATCACGAAGAAGGACCAGGACGGACTCTTCGCGTACTGGAAGAACGGCCTGCGTCTCGACAGCGTCGACGGCAACTTCAAGCTGCAGATCTTCGGACGCGTCCAGAACGACTACACGTTCTGGGACTCGGAAGAGGAGATCACCGACGAGCTCGGCGAGACGAACAGCGCCACCGAGTTCCGCCGCGCGCGCCTCGGCATGGGCGGCACGATCTACAAGAACGTGGTCTACAAGTTCGAGATGGACTTCGCGAACGGCGTCAACAACTTCGCCGACGCGTTCATCCAGTTGAACGACGCGTTCTGCGGACCCGGGATCAACGTCCGCGTCGGCCACTTCGACGAGCCGTTCGGTCTCGATCGTCTCACCAGCAGCAAGTACAGCACGTTCACCGAGCGCGGTCTGCAGGAGGCTTTCGTCCCCGCGCGCAACACCGGCGTGATGTTCCTCGGACAGGCGTTCGAGAACCGCCTCGCGTGGTTCGCCGGAGCCTTCCGCGACGCGAACGGCGCAGGCGACGACCTCAACAACGACAGTCAGGGCGAGCACAACCTGACCGGACGCGTCGCGGGCCGCCCCTGGGTCAGCGAATCCGGCACCGAGTTCGTGCACGCCGGACTCGCCATGTCGATGCGCAATCCGCCGAACGAGAACGTCCAGTACCGGTCCAGGCCGGAGGTGCACACGGGTCCGCAGTTCGTGGACACCGGCACGATCGCGAACATGGACAACGTCTTCCTGACCGGGCTCGAGGGCGCGGCGGTCTTCGGTCCGCTCTCCTTCCAGGGCGAGTGGGTCATGTCGAGCCTCACCGGCCAGCGTGACGCCGAGGACTACGACTTCGACGCCCAGTCGATCCAGGCGAGCTACTTCCTGACCGGCGAAAACCGCGAGTACGACGCGGCCGGCGCGCGCATGGACCGCATCAAGGTGAAGAAGAACTACGGCGCCGACGGCATGGGCGCCTGGGAAGTCGCGCTCCGCTACTCGACGATCGACCTGAACGACGGCGACATCGAGGGACACGAGCTCGACGACTGGACGCTCGGCCTCAACTGGTACCTCAACCCGAACACCCGCGTGATGTTCGACGTGGTCAGGGCAGAGCGCCAGGACCTGCCGTCGATCTACGCGTTCACGGTCCGCTTCATGGTCGACTTCTAGCACTCCCGAACGAACCTCCCTGCCCGCAGGCGCAACGTCTCTCTCTCGCGCCCGCCGGAGGGTCACCCCCAGCGGGGCCGGCGCTCGATGCGCCGGCCCCGTTTCGATTCGACGATCGCGCGACGATCGGTAGCGTGCCCCGGTGCAAGCGGTCCGCATCGTCTCGGTCGTCGGAGTCGTCGCCGCGCTCGCGGCGGCGTTCTGGTGGATGGCTCCTCGGGACGTCCCCGCGACCACGGTGCCCGCCGCGCCGCAGCCGAAGGCCGATCGCCCGACCGTCGCGTTCGGGATCGTTCCCGTCACGGACGACCACTTCGTCCCTGCCCCGTGCAGCCGCATCGCCGGCGGGGGACTGATGTCCATCCCGGCCTTCGTGTCGGAGATCTCCGAGCGATTCCCGAACTACGTCGCGGTGTCGATGGGCGACCTCACCCACTCGTTCGGCGCGATGGGACGCCACGCGGCCGTCTTCCACTACTCGGACGTGATGCCACGGACCGGCGTGACGTACGTCGCGGCCGGCGAGGGAGAGCTCGGGCTCGGTTCAGGCTTCGTCCGCGAGGTGCTCACGCGGACGCAGGGGATCACGTTCGTCTGCGCGAACGCCGCCGACGAGAACGGGCTGCCGCTGATGCGCGGCTGGGTCCTCCTGAAGTCCGGCGACCGCGGTGTGCTGCTCGTCGCGGTGGCGTCGGAGTCCATCGAACAGGAACTGCGCCGCCGGGGATCCGACGTGCGGATACTCTCCGCGCGGGAAGCGGTCACGAAGGCGCGGGCGGACGGTCTCGCGCAGGCGGCGCTGACGGGGATCGAGGTCGAGATCTCGGCGCTCTTCGTTCACGGCACCGTCGACGAGGCTGCGGCGCTCGTCGCGGGCGCGCCGGGGTTCACGTTCGCCGCCGCGGCCCACGGGCAGGCGATGCCGGACGCGGAGCCGCGGATGGTCGGCTCGGTGCCGGTCCTCTACGGCGGGACGGATCTCCGGTTCGGCTGGCGCGTCCGCGTCCCCGGCGACGGCTCTGCGCCCTTCCCGTCGCTCTCGCGGATCGGCGAGACGTACCTCGCCAAGCCGTCGCCCGTCTCCGACACGCTGCAGTTCTTCCGTCAGCTCTCGACCGACACCATGTTCACCGACGTCGCCGCCACTCCGGGCGACCGTCCGCGCGACCCTCGGGGCGGCTACGTCGGCGGCCAGCGCTGCGCCGACTGCCACACGGACGTCGCCGTCGAGCACGCGGCCTCGGCGCACGGCCGACCGTCGCGGGCGATCCGGGCGACGCCGTTCTCGGCGAGCACCGGCTGCATGGGCTGCCACGTGACCGCGCCGTACTTCGACGGCGGCTGGAAGGGACCGAACGACGACTCCGACATGGGCGGCGTCTCGTGCGAGGCGTGCCACGGACCGGGCGAGGCGCACGTGAGGTCGCAGTCGAAGGACTACGGACACGTGGGATTCGAACGCTGCGCCGAGTGTCACACGCCCGACCGCTCGTTCGACTTCGACGCCGAGGCCGCCTGGAAGCGCGCGGGTCACAAGCTCAGGTAGTCGCGGGAGGATCCCTGCGATCGAACATCGCGACGACCGGTGCGCCGAACGCGGTGACGACGAGATACGTGGCGATCACCGGCCACAGCACGGGCACCGCGAATGCGCCGGCGCGCGCGAGCCATCCGAGGACGAGCGGCCTCACGCCCTCGGTCGATCCCGTGAGCCGCTCGCCCTGACGCCGGGCGCATCCGGCGAAGCCGACGACGAGCCACGCGAGCACGGGCGCAGTGAGGACGAGGCCGGCCCCCGCACTCCTCGATCCGACCGCGGCGATGACGACGAACGCGGCGACCGCGAGTCCCGCTCCGACGAGGACGCACGCGGTCTTGCGCCGGTCGAGCGCGCGCGCCTCCGCCGCGATCCACGCAGGCCGGAACGTGTGCAGGAGGAGCGCCGCCGGGAGCCCGAGCGCCACGAGGAGCGCGAGGACGGCCCCGAGGACGACGAGACCGACCGCGGACTCGTCGCCCTTCGCGCCGCACGCGAGGAGGGCCGCCGCGGCGAGGATCGGGAGCGGCGCGACGCGACTCATCGTCCGCGCTCCCGCCGGAGAAAGATCAGTCCGCACACGACGAGCGCGATCGCGACTCCGGCGAGCGGCAGCGCGGCGTCTCCGGCGAACTGCGGGATGCGGCTCGCTTCGAGGTCGAGCGGCGGCAGCCTGTGCGCGATCGACGCGGCGATGTGATCGTTGAAGTCGAGGAGCGGCCGCGGGTCGAACTCGGCGGCCGCGAGCTCGTTCGGCATCACCAGCAGCACGGCCGCCATCGTCGCTGCGACCGCGGCCGCGCGCAGCACGAAGTCGATCAACCGTCCGCGAGGCTCGGGCGCTGCGGCGGGCTCGGCGGCGGCGAGGATCCGCGCCCGGAGCGCCGGCGGGAGCGTCGTCTCGCCGGCGGCGCGGCGGGCCGATTCCAGCGCGGCGTCGACGGCGTCGTCGAAGGGACGCTCGTTCACGGCTGCCGCCTTCCGAGCGTCTTCTCGAGTTCGAGCGCGAGCGCCTCGCGCGCGCGATGGAGCCGGTTCTTCACGGTGCCGATCGGAAGGCCGCGCAACGCCTCCGCGATCTCTTCGTGCGAGAGGTCGCCCTCGTACCGGAGCGCCAGGATCGATCGGTACGACTCGGGCAGACGGTCGCGCGCCGCGCGGACGATCCGCGCGATCTCCTCGCGCTCGATGCGCTCCCCGGGTGCGGGTGCCTTCCCAGCGACGAACTCGCCCGACGCCTCTTCGAGCGCGTCGAGCGACGCCGACGGCCGCCTGCGCTCGCCCCGCACGCGGTTGCGGCAGAGGTTGGCCGTCACCTGGAGGAGCCACGGCACGAACGGACGGCGCGCGTCGTACTTCGGCAGCGCGCGCAGGAGGTGGACCCATACGTCCTGGCTGAGATCCTCGGCCAGCGTCCGGTCTCCCCCGGCGATGCGTGTGGCGACGGCGAGCACTCGTCCTCCGTGTCGGTCGAGGAGACTTGCGAGCGCGCCGTGGTCGCCCCGCGCGGCCGCGACGGCCAGAGCGGAGTCGTCCATGACGCTACCTCGATCGTGCTACCCCGGCCGCCGCCGCCGGGTTTCGGGCGTGCGCATAGAATGCCTGCACGGCCCCGAGGAGCGAGGATCGGAATCATGAACTCTTGGCAGGGCACAGCGCTGTTCCTCTTCGGTCTCGCCGCCGGATACGCGATCGGGAGCGGCGCCGTCCGTTCGGCGGCCGACTCCGGGCAGGCGGCGGTCCTCTCCCGCGAGCTCGACGCCGTCAGGGATCGAGCGGAGCGTGCGGAGTCCGAGCTCGCGACGTCGCGGGAAACCCGGCGCAGGATCCGCGAGTCGAGTTCGCAGCCGAAGGGCGCGATCCCCGCGGACACGCGCGAGCCCTTCGAACCGGACGCGCCGTCCGTGAAGCCGGCAGTGGATGCCGCTGCCGCGAAGGCCGCGATCGACAAGCGCCTCAACGAGATCCGCGCCGCCCTCCACGGCTACTTCGCGAACCACGAGGGCGAGAAGGCGCTCGCCGCGCTGCGCGAGCTCGCGTCGCTCGGGCCGGACGCGCGCGACGACATGATGAAGCTCGCGCTCGACATCAACGCGGACGTCAACGGTCCGGGCGAACTCGGCCTCGCGATGCCGACCTTCTACACGTGCCTCGGCGATCCGGCGATCCGCGACGTCATGACCTGGGCGCTCGAGAACCCGGCGGCTTCGAGTGCCGATTTTCGCGTGATGTCGGCGTGGAGCCTCCCCTGGACGATCGCGGGTGCCGACGAGACGATCGCCCGGTTCGAGGCGGCGCTCGCGACCGAGAGCGACCGGGGTGTGCAGTCGGCGCTCATCGGCAGCGTCACGATGATGAAGACTCCGAAGGGCGAGGCGCTCCTCGCGCGCGTCTTCGGCGATCCGGACCGGGACCCCGGGCTGCGCGCCGACGCCGCTCTCGCGATCGCCACGTCGAAGGATCCCGTGGTCCTTCGCGCGCTCGAGACCGCCGCCGCCGCAGACCCCGAGCCGCGCGTGCAGAGCGCGGCGAAGCTCGCGCTCGTCGTCCGCAATCCACCCGCGACCGGGTGCCTCGTCCTCCGCACGACTCCCGACGGAATCGCCGAGGCGTCGGGCGTGAAGGCGGGGGACGTCATCGTCTCGTACAACGGCCGCGCGGTGCCGACCGACGGCGACCTGCGCAATGAGATCGCGGCGGTGAGCGGAACGGAGCCGGTGCCGCTCGTCGTCGTCCGCGACGGCGCCGAGCAGACGATCCAGGTGAAGCCGGGCCGCCTCGGCGTGACGCCGCGCTCGGTGCAGAAGAAGTGACCGACCCGTACGCGCGGCTCTCGACCGAGTCCGTCAATCCGAGGACGCGCGACCTCGACGCGCTCGCGACCGCGGACGTCGTCGCGAGGATCTTCGCCGAGGACGCCGCGGTGCAGCGCGCGTGCGCGGCCGTCGCCGCGACCGTCGCACGCGTCGCCGACGGCGTCGCTGCGGCGATCCGCGGCGGCGGGCGCTGCGTCTACGTCGGCGCGGGGACGAGCGGACGTCTCGCGATGCTCGACGCGGTCGAGTGGCCGCCGACGTTCGGGACCGAGCCGTCGCTCGCGGTCGTCCTCCTTGCGGGCGGCCGCGCCGCGATGTTCGCGGCGCAGGAGGGCGCCGAGGACGACGCCGATCGCGGGGCCGAGGAGGTGCGCGACGCGGACGTCTCGCCGCGCGACTTCGTCCTCGGGGTCACCGCGAGCGGAGCGACGGCGTACGTCCTCGGTGCGCTGCGCGAGGCGCGGCGGCTCGGTGCCGCGACCGGCGCGATCGTCTGCAACGCGCCGCCCGCCGATTTCCCCGCGGACCACGTCATCCACCTCGACACGGGCCCCGAGGTCCTGGCGGGCAGCACGCGCATGAAGGCGGGCAGCGCCACGAAGATGACGCTGAACGCGATCTCGCTCGCGGCGATGACGCGCGTCGGGAAGGTCTACGGCAACCGGATGGTCGACCTGCGCGTCGGGTCGCGGAAGCTCCTCGAACGCGCGCTGCGCCTCGTGACGGAGATCGGCGGCGTCGACGCGACGCGCGCGGCCGCGGCGCTCGCGGAGTCGGGCGGGCACGCGAAGCTCGCCATCCTCATGGTGCGCGCGGGCGTCGGGAAGGACGAGGGTCGCCGCAGCCTCGACGCGGCGAAGGGCTCTCTCCGCGAGGCGCTCGGCGAGGTCCGCGCGTGAGACACGCTGCGGCCATCGCCGCGAGGAAGGAACGTCTCGTCGTCGGGCTGATGTCGGGGACGTCTGCTGACGGAATCGACGCCGCACTCGTTCGCATCCGCGGCTCCGGAGCGTCGATCCGCGTGGAGACGCTCGCATCGACGACGACAGCGTTTTCCGCGCGCGATCGCGCGGCGATCCAGGGACTCTCGAACGCCCGGGCGCCCGAGATCGCGCGGTGGAACGTGGAACTCGGCGAGCGGTTCGCCCGCGCGGCGCTCGCCGTGATCCGCGCGGCGGGGACGTCGCCCGCGCGCGTCCATCTGATCGGCAGCCACGGACAGACGATCGTCCACGTGCCGCGCGCGCGCGGCCGTTCCGCCGCGACGCTGCAGATCGGCGAGCCGTGCGTCATCGCGGAGCGCACCGGCATCCCGGTCGTCGCCGACTTCCGTCAGCGCGACGCCGCCGTGGGCGGCGAGGGCGCGCCGCTCGTGCCGTGGGCGGACTGGCTCCTCCTCAGACCCGAGAAGGGCGTCCGGCTCGCGCAGAACCTCGGCGGCGTCGGCAACGTGACGTTCGTGACGCCGCGCGCCGGGGACGTGATCGCCTTCGACACCGGGCCCGCGAACGCGCCGATCGACGCGGCGGCGTCGATCGCGACATCGGGCCGCCGCCGATTCGACGACGGCGGGCGCATCGCGGCGGCGGGGCGCGCGGACGAGCGCGAGGTGCGCCGTCTCCTCGCGCATCCGTACTTCCGCCGATCCCCGCCGAAGTCGCTCGACCGCGACACGTTCGGCGCCGACGCCGTGCGGCGACTCGTCGCGCGCCGCCCGGACCTCGCCGGGCCCGACCTCGTGGCGACGGTGACGGAGTTCGTCGCGCGGTCCGTGGCGGACGCCTGGTCCCGGCACCTCCCGAAGGGCGCGCTGGCCGTCGACGCCGTCGTCTCGGGCGGCGGTGTCAAGAACCCGGTGCTGATGGCGCGCCTCGGCGCGCTCGCGGCGCCGCTCGTCGTCAGATCGTCCGCGGAACTCGGCGTGGACCCCGACGCGAAAGAGGCCGTCGCGTTCGCGATCCTCGCGGACGCGTCGGTCCGCGGGCAGCCCGGCAACCTGCCCGGCGTGACCGGCGCCACTCGCGCCGTTGTGCTCGGGAAGTTCGTCCCGTAGCGGCAGGAACTTCGATCGCGCACGGGCTACACTTCGGCCCCATGCCAGCCTTCCCCCGGCTGCGACCGGGACTCGGCGTGCTCGTCCCGGCGATCCGCCTCCCGGACGATTACGCACGCATCGAACGGTTCCGCGAGCTCGCGCGCGACGGAGTCGCCGGATTCCTCGTGTTCGGCGGGGACGACGAGCTCCTGCCGCAATTCCTCGCGAGCCTTCGCGAATCGGCCGGACGCCCGCTGCTCGTCATGGCCGACACGGAGCGAGGAGCGGGTCAGCAGGTCCACGGCTGCATGGATCTCGCGCCGCTCCTCGCCGTGGGTGCGACGTTCTCCGAGGACCGCGCGTACCAGCACGGCCGTACGACCGCGATCGAGGCGCGCGCCATGGGCATCAACATGGTGCTGGCGCCCGTGGCCGACGTGCTCTCGCTCGCGACGAACCCGATCCTCGGGAACCGGTCGTTCGGCAGCAACCCGGAGCTCGTCGCGCGCCTCGTCGCAGCGTGGATCGCCGGGGCCCAGGAGCAGGGAGTCCTCGCGTGCGCGAAGCACTTCCCCGGACACGGCGACACCGCAGCGGATTCGCACGCCGCGCTCCCGGTGGTGGCAGCCGATGCCGCCCTCCTGCGCCTTCGCGAGCTGAAGCCGTTCCACGCGGCCGTCCGGGCGGGGGTCGGCGCGATCATGACGGCGCACGTCGTCTACCCCGCGCTCGACGCGACGCCCGGCCTGCCGGCCACGCTCTCGCGGCCGATCCTCGTCGACCTGCTCCGCGAGGAGATGGGCTTCGGCGGGCTCGTGCTCTCCGACGCCCTCATCATGGAAGGGCTCCTGCTCGCGGGCGGCGGGGACAAGCTCACGGAGGCGGAGGCGTCGCTGCGCTGCATCGCTGCCGGGTGCGACCTCCTCCTGCACCCCACGGACCCCTACGCGGTCGCGGACGTGCTCGAGAAGGCCAGCGCCGAAGGGCGCGTCGACCTGATGTCGATCGACGGGCGGCTCCAGCTCACGCTCGCCGACCTCTCGGGAGAATCGCCCGAGATCCAGCCGATGCGCGCCGAGCACCAGTACTCGGCATACGGTCTCGCCCGCGACAGCCTCACCGCGGTCCGCAACGACGCCGGCCTTCTCCCGCTGAAGCCGGGCGGACGCCGTGTGCTGGCGCTCCTCATCGACGACGACGACGACCCGCGGCGCGAGGAGCCGTACCGCGAGCGCGCGGCGGAGTTCGCGGCGGGTTTCGTGAGGTGCACCCCGGCGCTCGCCGGCGGGACCTCTCGCGTCCTCGACGCCGTCGCGGACGCGGACCTCGTCTATCTCGCCGTCGCCTGCTCGATCCGGGCGTGGAAGGGCAGGGCGGGCATCGATCCCGTGCTCGTGAGGCTGGTGAGCGACGTCCTGCGCGCGGCCGGCAACCGCACGGTGGTCGTCGTATTCTCCGCGCCTGGTGCCCTGGCGGGGGTCGAACCGGTGCCCTCCACGCTCGTCGCAGCCTGGGGCGATGCGCCCGTCTGCGTGCGGGCCGCGATCGACGCAGTGCTGACGGGCGGACCTCTGCGCGGGCTGGACCCAAGTGCGTAGGCCGCCGCGACGCGCGGTCGTAAGCCGAGGCTGCGCCGAGGCTTCTGAGTTTGGCTTTTTTGGTTGAACGCCCCCACGACCCACCTAGAATTCGCGCCGAATTGAAGCCGAGGAATCCGCTGCGATTGGGCATGGGCGGACCCGGACGACGACCTCGCCGCTTGGGCGGGCGATTGGGAGGACCCCGATGATCAGGATCGGTACGGTTTCGCGCGCTCCGCGCAAGGCGCTGTGGCTCGTCTCGGCTGCCTTGGTCGTGTTCGGAGGCTCGGGGCTCGCCTGGGCCGACGCGGCGGCGAGCGAAGCGCTGAATCAGGGAATCGCCCTCCTCAAACAGGGCAAGACGGCCGATGCCGCCGCGAAGTTCCGCGCGGTCCTCGCGTCCGACCCGAGCAGCCAGGACGCCTACTCCCTCGTCAAGGACACCGACTACAAGGTGTTCCTCGAGATGCTGAAGGCCGGCGGCGACGCGGAGCAGGTCGCGAAGCGCCTCCTCTCCCTCTCGAACCAGGTCGAGGTCGAGCAGTCGAAGGACCCCGCCGCGATCAAGGCGCTGGTCGATACGGCGATCAATTCGAAGGAGCTCGACCAGCGCGACAACGCCGCGAGGTCGCTCGCGGGCGCGCACGGCCAGTACGCCGTGCCCCATCTCGTCGGGTACCTCGGCAACAACGATGTCGACACGCGTGCCAACGCGATCCTCGCGCTCACCCGCATCGGCTCGGACGCGGTCCTCCCGCTCGCCGCCTCGATCGGCACGGGCAACGACATGCAGAAGCAGAACACCGTGAAGCTCCTGCAGCGCATCGGCGACGAGCGCTCCGAGGCCGCCATCGCGAAGGCGATGGGGGACAAGGCCGGCGCCGCCCAGAAGTACATGGCGATGTCGAAGAAGTACTTCCTCGGCGACCAGATGACCGTGAAGGCGTTCGACCGCTCGTTCGCGATCTGGACCGTGAAGGACGGCCAGCTCACCGGGCGCGACGTCGCTCGCTTCGTCTACAACTACGAGCTCGCCGAGCAGGCCGCGTACGACGCGCTGGCGCTCGACCCGTCGATGAAGGACGCCCGCGCGATGATCGCGCTGGTCGGCTGCGCTGAGCAGGCCGCCTACGAGAACCTCAGCGACGAGGCCAAGGCCAACGAGGGCATCCAGGCCCAGGGCAAGGCGCTCGACGGCGTCGGCGCGATCGCCGGCGCGGTCGGAGCCGGCGGACTCCTCGACGCCTTCCGCCTGGGCGCGAGCCTCGGCAACGGCGACGCGTCCGCGCGGATCGCCGACGCGATCCCGTCCGTCTGGGACGGTCGTCCGATCGGCGAGGACAACGCACTCGTCCAGGGACTCACGAGCGAGGACAACAAGATCCGCTACGCCGCGGCGATCGCGCTCCTGCGCATCAGCCCGGCGGCGGCCTTCCCGAAGAGCAACATGGTCGCGCAGATCGCCGGTGACGCGGCCGCCTCGCGCGCCGTGCGCCAGGTGCTCGTCATCGACAGCGACTCGAAGAACGCGATGAACACGCAGCGCGCGCTGAACAAGGCCGGCTTCCACGCCGTCGCCGCCACCTCGGGGGCCGAGGGGCTCTCGATGGCGAAGGCGACGGGCGGGTTCGACGCAGTGGTCGTTGCGAACAAGCTCTCCGACATCACGCCGTTCCAGGTGCTGGCCGACCTCGGCCGCGACTTCCGCACCTCGGGCGCCAAGAAGATCGTCATGGCGGCGGGCGCGGATCTCGGCACGGCGAAGGCCGACTACGAGAAGTACGGGCTCGCGGGTGTGGCTCCGACGAGCACGGACAGCGTCGGCGTGGTCAACGTC
>JANNHP010000085.1:0-14310 GCA_031404455.1 Planctomycetia bacterium
CGCGCGATCTCTACCGCGACGCGACCGAGTCCACCGAGGACTGGATCGAGCCCGAGATCGGCAAGGTCACCGAGGCGCAGGTGAAGGACTACCTGACCAGCTACCTCGAAGAGCGCGGAACGTGGGTGAAAGAGAACGCGAGCATGGGGAAGCTGCACAAGGACTGAAAGCCGGCGCGGACCGGGGGCTGTCCGGGGCGAGTCCCGCGTGGCCGCTTGGCTTTCAGTCGTATCGCGGCGGACGGGCGGTCGAACGCGTGCGTTCGAGCCGCGTGCGATTGGCTACGCCCGGAGTTCGACGAGCGATTCGTCCATCGCAGCGAGCAGCGCGGACGTTTCCGCGACCGTCACGTCGCCCATGTGGCCGACGCGGAAGGTCGCCCCGGCGAGGGCGCCGTGGCCGTCGGCGATGCGGAAGCCGCGGCGTTCGACGGCGGCGAGGAGGCGCGGCACGTCGAGGGCGCGCGTGTTCTCGATCGCGGTGACGGTCGGACTCCTCGCGCCGGGCCGGGCGAGGACGGCGAAGCGCTCGTCGGCCCACGCGCCGACGAGGTGCGCCATCTCCCGGTGACGAGCGGCGCGGGCGGGCATGCCTTCCGTCAGCACACGAGGTAGCTGTCGGTCGAGCGCGGCGAAGAGCGCGAGGTTCGGGGTGTAGGCGACGTCGCCCTTGCCGTGGAAGTCGGCGAGGCGCGCGAGGTTCAGCGCGAAGCCCGCGCGGTCCGACGTCCGCGCCCGCTCGATCGCACCGGGCGCCGCGGCGACGATCGCCATCCCCGGCGGGCACGCGAGCGCCTTCCCGGTCGCGCCGACGAGCACCGCCTCCGGCCCGAGACGGTCGAACCCGATTTCGACGCCGCCGAGCGACGACACCGCGTCGACGACGAGCGCCGTCCCCGGCCGGGCGCGGACGGCGTCGGCGATGGCGGCGAGGTCGGAGATGGCGCCGGTGGACGTCTCGACGTGGACGAAGCCGACGGTGTCGAACGATCCGGCCGCGAGCGACCTGGCGACGAGGTCCGGATCCACGGGATCGCCGGACGGGAGCGCGAGGGTCTCGACGTCGAGGCCGAGCGACGCGGCGATCGTCGACATCCGTTCGCCGAAACTCCCGTTCGCGACGACGAGGACGCGGGCGCGCGCGACGCCGCGGAGTGCGAGTTCGACGCCCGCCGTCGCCGAGCCGAGCACGGGGAAGACCGGTGAGCCCGTCCGGAGGAGGAGGCCGAGCCCGCGGTGGACGCGGCGGACGACCTGGCGGAAGGCGTCCGAGCGGTGCGGGAGGGGCGGGGTAGCCATGGCGGCGAGGACGTCGTCGCGGACGTGGCTCGGACCGGGGACGAAAGAGACGGTTCTCGAAGTCGGCACGCACCGACGGTAGCGCCCGGGACGGTCCTGACGAGACTTCCGAGGCTGGCGGAGCGCGGGTCGCCGCCCGAAAAGTATCGAAAGTCAGGACCGTCCCCACCTGAGCATCGTGGGCCGATGTCCCGCCTCCGCCTCGCCTACAACACCAACGGCTTCGCCCACCACCGTCTCGACGACGCGATCGACCTCGTCGCCGACCTCGGCTACGACGGTCTCGCGCTGACCCCCGACGTCCAGCACCTCGACCCGTTCCGCGCCACCGCGGCTGAAGTGTCGGCCGTCGCGGCGCACCTCAGGCGGCGCCACCTCGACGTCTGCATCCAGACGGGCGCGCGGTTCGTCCTCGATCCCAGGCGCAAGCACCAGCCGACGCTCCTCGATCCCGACCCGTCCCAGCGCAAGCGGCGTCTCGACATGCTCGTCCGCTGCATGGACTTCGGACGCGACCTCGGCGCGACGGTCGTCGCATTCTGGAGCGGGGTCGCGCCCGCCGGGGTCCCGGCGGCGGACCTTGACCGGCGCCTCGCCGACGGCTGCCGCGACGTCGCGACCGCCGCCGCCACGCGCGGACTCGTCGCCGCGTTCGAGCCGGAGCCGGGCATGCACGTGGCGACGCTCGCGGAGTGGACGCGCCTGCGCGACGCCGTCCGTCATCCGTCGCTGCGCCTTGCGCTCGACGTCGGCCACGTCCTCTGCAACCGCGAGGGCGATCCGGCTGCGGCGGTCCGCGCGCACGCGGCGGATCTCGCCGACGTCCAGATCGAGGACATGCAGCCGGGCGAACACGTCCACCTCGCCTTCGGTGAGGGGGCGATCGACACGGCGTCGGTTGTCGCCGCCCTGCGCGAGACTGGCTTCGCCGGACTCGTCGGTGTGGAGTTGTCGCGCGACTCGCATCGCGGACCCGACGTCGCCCGTGCGGCCATCGACCTCCTGCGGAGACTCGACCCATGAGACACATCGCTGCCGCGTGCCTCGTAGCCCTGGCGCTGGCCGGTTGCCGCTCGCCCGGCGCGCTCGACGGTCCGCGGGTCGGTGCGGTCCAGGGACGGATCGCCGGCGTCGAGGGTCCGCCGCCCGCCGCGCGCGTGCAGATCTACCGTCTCGACGCCGATGGCCGCCCGACGCCCGATCTCTTCGAGACGGTGACGCCCGGCGCCGACGGTCGGTTCACGACGGAGCCGCTCTCGCCCGGCCGCTACCGCTTCGTCTACCGGCGACCGAGCGGTCCGCCGTCGATCACAACCGTCCGCGTGCCGACCGACGAACCGGTCGTGATGCGTCCGCTCGCCGAGACGGGACTCGTGGAACTCCAGGTGACGACGCCGTCCGTCGCCGGGACGCTCCGCTGCCGGCTCACCGAGGCGCGGCCGAAGGACGGCATCCCCGACGTCCGCGAGTTCACGTGCGCCGCCGGCGCGAACGCGTCCGTCCGCGGCGTGCGGCCGGGCCGCTGGTGGCTCGACCTCCCCGAACTCGGCGCCACCACCGAGGTCGACGTCGAGTCCGGCCTCGGCCTGCGCGCACTGGCGATCGACCCGCCGCCCGGCGACTCCGGCGGGACGGCGAGCGGGGTGGTGCGGCAGATCGACGGCGCCGCCGGAGCCTGGCTCGTGGTCTCGGCGCGACCGCTCGACTCATCCGGAGAATCGGCGATCCGATGGGGCCGCTACGCGATCACCGACCGCTCGGGCCGCTACCGGATCGTCGGAATTCCGCCAGGCACGGCGCTCCTCCGGATCGAGTGCCGAGAGTCCCCGGCCCGGATCCTCCCGGCGGCCCAGATCGTGATAATTCCGCCATCCGGGACGGTCGAACTGGGGTTCGTCGTCGAGCCCTGAGAGCCACGATTCATGGGTTTTTCAGGCGGCCCCGCAGGGTTTGCGCCCGGGGATCCTGGATTTCTCCCCTTGAGTCGAGGGGGGCTCCCCGGTAAGAATCCGCCATTGCCATGGTCAACCACCACCCTCTGAACGGCAGCGCCAACGGGAACGGGTCCGCGAAAGCGCCCGTCGAATCGGAGGGACCTCCCCCCGAGATTTCCGCCACGAGCGACTCCGGCGCGGCGGCGATCGAGTACTACATCCTCTGCCCCCAGCGGGACACCGAGGTGCCCGGGCTGATCACCCACCTGATCTCCCGCGACATCTGCGAGAAGCGGCAGAGCGAGAACTACCACAAGTGCCCCAACTGCGTCCGGTCCCGCGTCTGGCGCGAGCGCAACGGCCTCCCGGTCGAAGCCTCCGCTGCCTCGTAGCGGTTTCTAGGCATGTCCTTGTAGGGGCGACCCACGGGTCGCCCGCGAACGGCGCAAGACGCTCGTTTCGGCCATCGCGAACCAGCGACGTCTCGAACGACGGCCTCGATGCCCCGCGCCGGATCTACGTCCCCGAGCCCAGCGCCGCCTCGACCTCGCGGTCGGTCAGCACGTGATCGGCGACCTTCGCGGCCTTGAAGATCCGCTCGACCTTCTCCTCGGTCGCCTCCTGGCCGTGGCTCGTGAGCCAGAAGACGCAGTTCGACTTCCCGCTCATCGGGCCGACCCGGATGCGCTGGCTGAGTCCGAACTCGTCGGCGGGGACCCCCGAGTAGACCCGGTTCGCGAGCCAGGTGTCGCCCCGGGCGAGGGCCTTCGCGACCGCGGCCGCGTGGACGCCGGTCGCCGTCTCGAAGGCGTCGCTGCCGACGACCGGGTAGTTCGTCGGGATCGGGACCTTCGTGTACTTCGACACGGCCTCGACGTACTTCATGAGCCCGGTAAGGTCGTTGTCGATGTAGCCGAGGAGCTTCATGTTCACGAGGAGGGTGTCCATCGGGCAGTTGCCCGCGCGCTCGCCGATGCCGATGCCCGCGCCGTGCAGGCGGTCCGCGCCCGCCTCGTACGCGGTGATCGCGTTGATGACGTCGAGCCCGCGGTCGCGGTGCCCGTGCCAGTCGAGCTTCACCGTGGGGTTCGTCTTCTGGATGATCCCCTTCACGAAGCGGACGAGGTTCCGGACGCCGGTCGGAGTGGAGTGGCCGACCGTGTCGCAGACGACGACGCGCGAGGCGCCGTGCTCGATCGCCGCACGGTAGAGCTGATCGACGATCTCGGGGTGCGTGCGCGTGGTGTCCTCGGTGACGTACATGACGCGCAGGCCGTGCTTCATCGCGAAGTCCACGGCGTCGATCGTCAGCTTGAGGAGCTTCTTCACGTCCCAGTCCTCGACGAGGAGGCGGATCTGGGACGAGCCGAGGAAGACCGCCGACTCGAGCGAGAGACCCGTCGCCTGCTGGATGTCGGCGATCGGGCGGATGTCGGCCTCGAGCGTGCGCGCCGCGCAGTTCGGGTCGACCTTCAGCTTGCCCTTGACGATCTCGTTCGCGAGGGCGGTGACGTCGCGGACGGCGTGCGCCCCGGCGCCCGGCAGCCCGAGGTTCACCGAGTCGAGCTGGAGGTCGACGATGCGGTGGAGGATCTCGATCTTCTGATCGATCGTCGGCGTGTGGACGGACGGGGACTGGAGTCCGTCGCGGAGCGACTCGTCGTCGAAGGTCGCCCGCTGGGCCGGCTTCGGGGGCGCGCCCTCGAGGTTCCAGTCGTAGATGAGGTCTTCGCGGCGGGGTTCGGCCATGGCAGGTCTCCGAGGGGGGAGCGGCATCGTACCCGGAGGCCGAAGCGCCGGACGAACGTGCGGCGGGCTGACACGGCGAGTCGAGTGGACTAGACTGGCGGCCATGTCGGACACGTACGCCGTGAAGCTCCCAGCGAAGATGAAGCCGTTCCTCGAAGCGGAGGCGAAGGACCACGGGTTCAAGTCCGTCGCCGCGTACCTCGCAACGCTCGCCCGCGCGAACGGGCCCGTCGAGGTCGAGGACAATCCCGAGCTCGAAGCCGCCTTGCTCGAAGGGCTCCAAAGCGAGCCCTTGGTGGCCGACGAGGCCTATTGGAAGGACCTGCGCAAGAGGGTCCGCAAGGTCGTCGCCGCACGCCGGAAGAAGCGTGCCTGACCGACAGCTGATCGTCCACCGCCGTGCGGACGACGATGTTGTGCAGATCGCCGATCGGATCGCGCGCGACAATCCCGCGGCGGCCGAGAGGTTCGATGCCGGATTCCGCCGCACGTGCCGCCAGCTCGTGGAGTTTCCGTACATCGGGACTCCGCGCAGATTTCGCGGCCGCGCATATCGCGGCCTGCGTTCGCGATCCATCAAGGGGTTCGAGTCGTGGCTCGTGTTCTATGCCGCGTCGCGCTCGACCGTCGAGATCGTCCGCGTGCTCCACGGCGCCCGGGATCTGCGACGCGCGCTGCGTTCCTGACGCGCTCTCGGCGCCCGGCGTTTCTCGCGGTCGTGCTTCGCCTGCGGCCATACTCCGCCCCCCATGCTCGTGATGAAGTTCGGAGGGACGTCGGTCGGCGACGCGGCGCGCATCCGCGACGTGATCGAGATCGTCCGCGGGAGGCTCGCGCGGCGGCCGGTGGTGGTCGTCTCCGCGCAGTCCGGCGTGACCAACGAGCTGATCGCTCTCGCCGAGTCCGCCGCGAAGGGCGAGACCGCGGCCGCGGGGCTCCGCAACCGGTTCGAGAAGCTGCTCGCCGACCTCGAGCTCTCCGGCGACCTGATCGAAGAGGAACTCGACGAACTCGACGCGCTCCTCAAAGGCGTCACGCTCGTCGGCGACCTCACGCCCCGCTCGATGGACCGGATGATGAGCTACGGCGAGCGCTGCTCGGCCCGGATCGTCGCCGCGGCGATGACGAAGGCCGGCATCCCGGCGGCGCCGCACATGGCGTACGACGTCGGGCTCCTGACGGACTCGAGCTACGGTGCCGCCGTCGTCGAGCCGAGCACCTACGACGAGATCTCGCGCTTGCTCGAGCCGGCGCTGTCGCTCTGGCCGAGCGAAGAGCGGCGGGCGCCCCGTTCTCCGGACGAGATCCCCGCGCACCGGGTCGCGGCGCCGACCGCCGAGGTGCCTGTCGTCACCGGCTTCATCGCGAAGGACAAGGACGGCTTCCTGACCACGCTCGGCCGCGGCGGCTCGGACTACACCGCTGCGATCTTCGGTGCGGCGCTCGGCGCCGAGGAGATCGAGATCTGGACGGACGTGGACGGTGTCATGTCCGCCGACCCGCGCATCGTCCCCGAGGCGAAGAGCCTCGACCGCATGAGCTTCGCCGAGGCCGCGGAGCTCGCGTACTACGGAGCGAAGGTCATCCACCCGGCCACGATCCAGCCCGCGGTCGCGAAGGACATCCCCATCCGCGTGCTCAACACGTTCCGGCCGGACTCGCCGGGCACGCTGATCCTCTCGACGGTGCCGGGCGCCGGACCGGGCGTGCGGTCGATCGCGTCGAAGAGCGGGATCACCACGATCCACGTCACGAGCGCGCGGATGCTGCTCCAGCACGGTTTCATGGCCCGGCTCTTCCAGGTGTTCGAGCGGCACCGCGTCGTCATCGACATGGTGTCGACCTCCGAGGTGTCGGTCTCGGTCACGACCGACAACCCGCGCGACCTCGCGGCGCTCGCCGCCGACCTGCGCGCCTTCGCCGAGGTGCGCGTCGAGGCCGGCCGCTCGATCCTCTGCCTCGTCGGCGATCGCCTCCGCGACCTGCCCGACGTGATGGAGCGCATCTTCGGCACGCTGCGCAAGGCGTCGATCCCCGTGAGGATGATCAGCGTCGGCGCGTCGCGCATCAACGTGTCGCTCGTCGTGGACCAGGCCGACGGCGCGCGCGCCGTGCAGGCGCTGCACCGCGAGTTCTTCGGGTAGCCGGCTACGGACGCCCGCCGAGGAACGTGTTGTTCGCCGTGCCGCGGATCGTGATGCCGAGAGCGTCGGCATCCGCGTAGTCGGGCAACCCGCCGGCGCCGCTCACCACGTACACGGCGCCGCCGTTGACCGCGAGTTCGTCGTCGCGCGTCGCAGCGAAGATGATCGCCCTCGCGGTGCCGCCGAAGCACGCGACCGGCCGCAGCACGTCGCCCATGATGGTGCTCTGCGTCTCGCCGCCGAACATCGCGCCGTCGGCGTAGGTGCCGTCCACGATCGGGACCCCCGCGCCGAGCACGATCACGGCGCCCGCGTTGAACGCGGCCGTGTCGTCGCCTCCCGCGGCGACGATCAGTTCCTCGTCGCCGTCGTCGTCCACGTCGCCCGCCGCGAGATCGGCCCCGAAGGTGTTGCTCGGGCCCACGCCGCGGATCGTGATGTCGGCCTGCTGCGCGCTCTCGCTCGCGAAGTTCGGGCCGCCGTGGAACACGTAGACGGCGGCATCGCCGTGGGCGCCGGCGCCCCGGTGGAACGGCGCCCCGACGACGAGCGCCACGGCGCCGCCCGCGACGACGTCGGCCGTCGTGACGGCCCAGCCGAAGGCGTCGCCGGCCACTTCGCCGGTGAACTTGAACGGCGCGCTCGCCGCGGACATCCCGGAGAACGAAGCGCCTCCTCGGAACACGTACGCAGCTCCCGTGCCGTCGTTGTCGAGGTCCTGCGCACCGACGACGAGGTCGCGCACGCCGTCGCCCGTCACGTCGCCCGTCGCGAGGCTCCAGCCGAAGCGGTTGCCCGCCGACTCGCCGGTGAACGTCGCGTCGGCGTTCGCCGACGTTCCGCCCGCGAACGCGGACCCGCCGAAGAACACGTGCACGCGGCCCGCGGCCGAGTTGACGTCGTCGGCGCCGATCACGAGGTCGTCCTTCGCGTCGCCGTTCAGGTCCCCGACGGCGAGCGCGGGGCCCTCGCCCGAGTCGCTGTCGAAACCCGTGAGCGTCACGTCGGCCTCAGCCGAGGTCCGGCTCGCGATCGAGGGTCCGCCGAAGAAGACGTAGACGCGCCCGTTCGAACCGGCCGGAGAGCTGATGACGAGGTCGCCCCTGCCGTCGCCGTTCAGGTCGCCCGTTGCGACGGCCGCGCCGAACTCGTCGTCGTTGCCCGCGACGCCCGAGAACACGAGGTCGGCGTCCGCGGTGGTGCCGGTCGCGAGTCCCGGCCCGCCGAAGTAGACGAACACGCGGCCGCGGTCCGTCGCGTACTCCTCGGGCGCGGGGATGACGAGGTCGTCGATGCCGTCGCCGTTCAGGTCCGCCGTCGGCTGGGGCAGCGCCGGCCGAGCGGGCTTGCCGAACGCCTTGAACGAGCTGAAATGGGTGACCTCGGCGGAGATCGTCCCGGCGCCGACGTCGACGGTGCGCCCGGCCACCTCGGTGACGCGGCCCTGCGCGTCGCGCGTGAGGAGCACGAGTTCGGCGCCGTCGGCGCCGTACGTCGCCGCGTCGAAGGGGACGGTGATCGTCACCGGGTGGGCCGCGTCGAAGGAGGCGCCCTCGGGTCCGAAGAAGACCGACGGCCCCGCGGCCGACTTGCCCTCGAACGTGAACTCGGGGCCGGTGCCGACGAGGATCGCGGTCGGCGCCGCGAGCGCCCCGGCCGGGACATCTACGCCCGCGAGGTCGATCGCGGCGATCGGTTTCGCGGAGACGATTCCGCCGCCGGGGCCGATGACCTTTCCGACCACCGAACCGCCCGCGTCGACGTTGCGCGAGGTCAGGCCGATCACGGCCTTCGACGCCGCCGGCGGCTTCAGCGTGATCGCGACGGCGACGTCGCCGCCGTCGCCGCTCGTGTCGCGGACGATCAGGTCGAGGTCTCCGCCGACGGCGAGCGCCACCTTCTTCACCGAGTGCGACGTGGCGCCCGCCGCGGGCGCGGGCAGCGCGACGACGGGGACGCCGTCAGGGTCGCGCACCTCGAGCGCCTGCGGGCGCGCCGCCGACCCGCGCGCCGCCTTCGCCGTGAAGGACGCGACCGCGCCCTCGTCGCACGCGAACCGGACGGGGACGTCGCCCGTCGCGAACGTCGGCGCCGCCGTGAACTTCCGCGGGCTCGCCCACTTCACGGAGAGCTGGTAGTCGCCGGGAGTGCCGTCGCCGCGCAATTCGATCCGGTGCTCGCCGGAGAGAGCCACCGGGAACTTCGAGAGCTTGGCACCGGCTCCCTGTACGCGGATCGCGCTCGCGCCGACCTCGTTGCCATTCGGGTCGAAGAGGCGGAACGTCGTCGCGGGCAGACCGCTCGCGCCCTTCACCTTCCTGCCCTTGGCCGAGACGGAGAGGAGCGCGCCCTTCGGCACGACGATGCGGATCGTCTCCGTCTCGCTCCCCGGCGAGAGCGTGCCGTCCACGCGGTTCCCGTTGCCGATCTCGACGTCGACTCCCGCCGTCGCGGACGCCGCGGCGAGCGCCACGGCGAGCATCGTCACGACGAATCGCGGAGCGCGCTGGAAGGGACGCATGCTTCCTCCTCGTCTCGGTGCTACGGCTTCGACTCGTTCGCGAACGTGCCCTGGTTCTCGATGGCGATGCGGCTCATGAAGTCCGCCATGTCGTCGGGGTCCTCGTACTTCCGCACGGACTCGATCGGCGAGAGGCCGACGATCAGCGCGACCGTGTTGATCGAGACGCGGCCGAAGCGGTTCAGCTTGCGCACCTCGCCGAGGATGGTCTCTCGCTCCTCGTAGCGGCCGATCGAGGGCACGCCGTCGGAGAGGAAGTAGATCGTGTCGATGTCGGGCTGCGCGAGGCCGAACGCGAGCGCGTCGTAGCTCGCAGTCCCGCCGCCCGGTTCCTTGCCCTCGATCCACTCGATCGCGGCGGCGACCTCTGCGTCGTCGGCGAGGACGGCCGCCTTCTGCCACCCCGTCACGCCGCCGGAGAACACTGCCACGTTGAAGAGCGTCGGCGGTTCGAGACCGTCCTCGGTCGGCGCCCAGGGCAGATCGCTCGTCGAGCCCTTCTTCTGCTTCTTCGAGATGCGCCCGCGGTTCTGCGCGGCGAGGTCCCTCAGCGTCTTGAAGAGGTTCCGGTGCGCGATGTCGATCCGCCGCTCCTTCCAGTCGGAGGGCCTGATGCCGCTGTCGCGCGGCGCGTCGGGCCACTTCATCGAGCCCGACACGTCGAGGATGAAGAACACGCGGTCGCTCTGGATCGGGAAGTTGAAGTAGCTCGTCGTCTCGCGCGCGGCGGCGGTCGGGTCGTCGGCGTCGAGGCCGTTCTTCACCTTCGTCCACCAGTTGCGCCAGAGGTTCGGGTCAACGCCGTAGTTCTTGTCCTTCGAGTAGAGCTTCTTCGCCAGCGCCGAGAGCCCCGCCGCGGCCTTCTGGCGCGCGCGCAGGCGGCCGAGCTTCAGGCTCTCGATCAGCGGATCGAACACGTCCTTCGTGCCGAGGCGCACGAGCGACTCGATCGCCGTCTCGACGACGATCGGCTCCTCGGAGCGCGTCACGAACTTCCGCACGTCGTCGATCGCCACGGGCTCGCCCGTGAACCCGAGGCCCTCGATCGCCGCCATGCGCAGGCGCCAGTCGGGGTCGGCGAGGAAGGGGATCAGCTTCCCGACCGCCTCGCGGCCGCCGCACCGCCCGATCGCGCGGAGCGCCTCGAACCGCACCGCCGGGTTGCGCGCCCGATCGAGTGCGTCGAGGAGCGCCGGCATCGCCGTCGGCGAGCGCGCCTCGCCCACTGCCTCGACGACGGACGCGGTGACGTCGTCGTCCTTCTCGGGGATGCGCGTCGCGATCCACTCGCGCGCCTCCTTCGTCTCCACGTTCGCGAACATGCGCGGCAGCGTGGCGGCGAAGACCGGCTGCTTCGACGCGACCGAGAGCGACGCCTTCACGGCGTACTCGATGGTCGGCAGGTCGCCGCACTTGCCGATCGCGACGAGCGCCGCGATCCGCGTCGTGAGATCGCGGTCCTCGTCGAACGCCATCCGCAGGAACTTGGCCGCCGGCAGGTAGCGCATGTCGCCTGCGAAGTTGACGGCGTTGCGGCGCGTGCGGACGGGGACGAGGTCCTGGTTGCGGCGGTTGCCCTCGTACTGCTTCTTGATGTCGTCGAGGCGCTTCTCCTTCTCCTCGTCGGAGAGGTGGCGCGGGTCCGGTTTCTCCGTCGCCTTCGGCGGATCGGCCGGCGGCTTCGTGTCCTCGGTCACCGCGGACGGAGCGCCCGCAGCGAGAAGCGCCGCGGCGAGGAGCCACGTCGCGGCGTTCGGGAGACGGAGTCTCGGCACGGCCGGAGGATACCGCAGAACGCGCCGCGCCCGCCGCGTCCCATCCCGCCCCAACGGCCCGCCGCGTGCCTCGGGAGGAGTAGGATCTCCGCCCATGAACCGCCCCACCCTGCTCGTCGCCTGCCTCGCCGCGAGTCTCGTCGCGAGCCTCGCGTGGGCCGCGACGCCGTACAAGGTGGGCGACGAGGTGTCCGACCACACGCTCGCCATGGCCGACGGGAAGGACGCGAAGCTGTCCTCGCACGAGGGCAGCGTCGTCCTCCTCCTCTTCTACGGCACGTGGGCGCGGCACGCCGGCGACGACGCTGCGCGCGTGGACGGCCTCAGGAAGGCGCGCGCGAAGCAGAAGCTCGTCGTGGTCGGCGTCGCCCGCGACGCGAAACCGGACGACGCGAAGAAGTTCGGCGAGGAGAAGAAGCTCGGCTTCCCGCAGGCCGCCGACGCGAAGTCCGAGCTCTACGGGAAGTTCGCCTCGAAGGGACTGCCGTACGTCGTCGTCCTCGACGGCAAGCGCAAGCTGAAGATGTCGGCGGCGGGCGTGGACGAAGAGGCGATCGAGGCCGTGCTCGCCGACCTCCTCGGCGCCAAGGACCCGCCGCCCGAGAAGAAGAAGGACGAGGCCGCGCCCGCGGCCGGCGAGAAAAAGTAGCGGCGCGCGGGCGGCCAGGCCGACCTTCTCCCCATGTCCCGCGAACCCCCGCGCTGGACCTTCGCGGTCGCCGGCTTCCTCGGCGCGGGCCTGCTCCGGCTCCTCAGGTCGACGTGGCGCGTCCGCGGCGACGACTCGCGCCGCCGCATGCTCGAACGCCGCGCGCAGCGCAAGGCGGGGCCCGGGGTCATCTACGTGCAGTGGCACTCGCGGATCATGCTGTCGGCCGCGACGCACTCGGGCTGCGGCACGAGCGTGCTCGTGTCGCGCCACGGCGACGGGGAGTACATCGTGCAGACGATCGAGTGGATGGGCATCGGCACGATCCGCGGATCGACGACGCGCGGCGGGGGACGCGCCCTCCTCGAGATCGTGCGCGCGCTCCGCGACGGGCGCGACGTCGCGCTGACGCCCGACGGACCGAAGGGACCGCGCCTCTGCGTGAAGCAGGGCTGCGTCGTGGCGGCTTCGAAGTCGGGGGCGCCGATCGTGCCGGTCGGATTCGACTGCTCGCGTTCGAAGCGCCTCCGATCGTGGGACCGGTTCATGGTGCCGTGGCCGTTCGCGAAAGTGGGCGTCGTCCACGGCGACCCCGTCCAGGTGCCGCCGGACCTCGACGCGGCGGGCATCGAGCTCTGGCGCTCGAAGGTCGAGGAGGCTCTCCTCGACGTGACGCGCCGGGCCGCGGAGATCGCCGGCGTCGCCGCCGAGACCGCGGACGTGGACCCCCGCGAATCCCCGCGCAACCCGGGCGGCCGGGCGGGGGTAGAGAAGACCCGGAGGACCGCATGAACACGAACGCGCTCGTCGTCGGACTCACCGCGCTGTCGCTCGGCGCCACGTGCTATCTCGTCGCGTCCCTCCCGAAGGGGAACGACGAGCGCATCGCGGAGCTCGAGCGCCAGCTCGAGGCGGCCGAGAAACGCGCGGATGCGATCGACGCCCTGCGGGGAGACGTCCGCGCGATGCGCGAACGGGTGGACCGCCGCGCCGGCGACCGCGTCATCGCGGAGCGCGCGTCGGCGAGGGAGGACGTCTCCCCCGCGGGTGCGGCGGCGCCGACGGGCGACCGGGCGGCTGCGATGGCGGCGGGAGACGGCGATACGTCCGCGCGTCCGTTCGAGGATCTCGTCGCGGAGCGCGTGGAGAAGAAGGTCACCGAGAAGATCGAGGCGCTCGCGGCGCGCGACAAGGAGCGCGGCGACGACGGCAAGTGGAAGGCACCGATCGACGAGCTCTCGAAGGAGATCTCGCTCACCGAGACGCAGAAGACCGAGGCGAAGCGGATCTTCGACGCTTCCCGCGACGAGACCTACTCCCTCCTGAAGACCCAGCGCCTGGACGGCGGCTCGCTCCTCGACGACTTCGCCGTGGCGCTGAAGAGCGGGGCCGATCCGGTCGAGTCGACGAAGAGCCTCTTCACCCGCATCTTCTCGGAGAAGGTCCCCGGCTCCGACCGCACCTATCTCGCGGAGTTCATCGCGATCGAGCAGAGCGTCCAGGACCAGCTCGGACGTCAGCTCGACACCGTCCAGATGAAGCGCCTGAAGGGCCTCCGCGTGGACCTCCTCGACGTGAACACGGGCTATGACCCCGTCGGCGACTACATCAAGGCGAAGCTCCAGTAGCTCCCTGGAAGTCTGTTTCTGCGCGCGGGACGCCGGGGCGTCCCACAATGGCGCCCGATGACCGAAGCCGAACGCCGGGCTGCGCTCGTCCACGTGGTGCGCCGCGGCAGCCGTCCGGGCGGGCTCGCGAAGGCGTGCCTCATCGTCGCGCGCGGAGAGTACCCGCGGCTCGACCCCACGGTGTCGCTCGCGGAGATCGCGCGGCTCTCGGCGCGCGTCCGCGAAACGGTGGACCACGGCGCCGGACCGCCGTGGCGCGCGCTCGCGGACGTCCTCGGGCGGGCCGAGGGGTTCCGGGGCAACGAAGAGGACTACGACAATCCCGACAACAGCTACCTGAACCGCGTGCTCGCGCACCGTCACGGGCTGCCGATCCTGCTCTCCGTGATCTGGATCGAGGTGGCGCGCGGCGCGGGTATTCCCGCGGTCGGCATCGGTCTTCCGGGGCGGTTCGTCGTGGAGGTCGGGCGAGGACGTCACGCCAGGGTCGTCGATCCCTTCACAGGCGGACGGCCGCTCTCCATCGCGGAGGCGCTCGACCTCGCCGTCCAGGCGACGGGCGACCCGACGCTCACGGCGGGCGACGTGCTCGTGCCCGCGACGCCGCGCGAG
>JANNHP010000086.1:0-2918 GCA_031404455.1 Planctomycetia bacterium
AGCCGTAGCCCTTCGGCGTGGCGCCCGTCGCGGTGGCGCGAAGCGTGACCTCGGGGACGACGACCGGCGAGCGGTCGGCCTCCGCGAGGAACTTCACGAGCACCGAGAGGGCGCCCGTGAGGACGACGCGCAGATCCGACGCGCCGCCGCGGACGCCGTCCACCGACGTGTGCCGCCGCCCGGTCCACGCGTTCTCGCCGGGCGGTTCCATCGCAGAGAGCACGTGCGGATCGTCGCCGATCTCCGGGATCTCGAACCTGCCCGCGTCGTCGGTCTGCACGGCCGCGACCTGCACGCCCGCGAGCGACAGCGTGACGTCGCCGGCCTTCACCGGCTTGTCGTCCACGTCCACGAGCACGCCCTTCACCGGCTGACCGGCGGACAACGTCACGTCGCCGAGGTCGATGTCGCCCCGGTCGCCGCGGAACCTCCCGAGGTACTTCGCCGCATTGTTGACGTCGCTGAAGAGGTGCCCGCGCGACGGCACGTCGGTGCCGACTCGGAACCTCACCAGCGGTAAGCCGAGGACGAGCGCGTCGCCGCCCGAACGCGGGAGCGGAAGCTCGAAACGCCCGTCGTCGCCCGAGTCGACCGAGCTGCGCCCGTCCGCGAGCCGCACCTGCCGCCCCGCGAGCGGCTGACCGCCCGTCCAGACGAGCCGTCCGCGGACGAACGCGCCGCGCTCCAGCGTGACGAGCACCTCGCCCGCGCGCAGCGTGTCCGTCGTGACCACGACGCGCGCCCGCGGCCAGCCCTTCGCCGTCGCTTCGATCGTGACCGTCTCCGGGTCGGCGCCGTCGAGCGCCGCGAGCGGGACCGCTGGGAGCTCGAACGTCCCGTCGGCTGCCGACGTCGTGGCGACGATCAGGCCGAACGGGTCGTCGTACCACTGCGCCGCCACGAGACGGACGTCGGCGCCCTCGAAGGGAAGGCCGCCCGATTCGACGACGCGTCCGTGCGGCAGGACGGCGGTGGACATCCGCACCGCGATCTTGTTCCGCGTCTCGGACACGCGGACCTTGTCCGAGGCACCCGCCTCGTTGCCGAGCCACGCGTAGACGCGCAGCACGCGGCCCACGACCTCGAACTTCGCGCGGCCGTTCTCGTCGGCCTTCTTGCGGCCAAACTCGGCCGGACGTGCCGGTCCCGCGTGCTGCGCGAACGGATCGAGCAGGACGACCGTCGCGCCGGCGGCCGCGGCGCCGTTCCCGCCGAACACCTCGACGTCGAGGTCGAAGGTCTCGCGCTCCCCGGAGGGCGTCGTCTCGTTGCCCTCGTGTTCGACCGGCGGCTTCATCTCCACCGGCACGGGCTCGAACGCGACGGGCCGCGGACGATGAGGTGTCGGGACCGGGACGCGCACCGGCGCGGGCTTCGGCTTCTCCGGAGCGGACGGCGGCGGCGCCTCGCTGCCCATCCCGAGCCAGACGATGAGTGCGATCGCCGCGACGAGGACGATCGCGAGCACCGCGATCACGCGCGCTCCGGAACCGGCGGGACGATCGGCCATCGCAGGATGATGACACGCTGCGTCGCGCGCGCCGCGGCATTGCGAGGTCGCAGAGCCCGTGGCGCGGACGCGCGAGTCAGCGAATGCGCGCGTCAGCCTCGACGACGAAGGCGTCCCCGTCCACGCGCACCGTCACGTCCACCGACACCAGTTCGCTCAGCGCGGCCCACCGCGCGCGGTGCGCGGCGACGGCATCGCGGAACGCCGCGGCGTCGCGCTCCGACTCCAGCCGCGCCGTCTCGGCGTCGAGCGCCGGCCCGGCCTCGGCGCCTCCGGCGCGCAGGTGCAATTGGACGGCGCGACGCAGCGACGCCGACGGCCGGTGACGCGCGGCCCGGCCGACGTTGCCCCGCACGTCCAGCGCGAACTCGTGGAGTTGCGGACCGCGAAAGTTCACGGCGAGGACCGTCCCCGGGAAGTCCACCAGGACCGTCCCCGAAAAGTCAACGGGCGGGACGGCGTCGGGGATCTCGCGAGCGGCGAGCGCCCGTTCGAGCAGGGCTTCGTGCGTCGCGAGGATCAGGAGGTCGTCCAAGACGGCGCCCGCCGGGCTGACGAGCGGGGAGCGCGGGTCGCCGCCTTCCGGCGCCGGGAAGGAGACGATCGAGGCGCGGCCGAGTTCGCGCCGTCGCGGCTCGACGTCCGGCGCCGCACGGAGCGAGGCCTCGAGCGCCGCGATCGCCGCCGGGCGCGGGCCGCGGAGGCGCAGCGCCACGATCGCGCCCGCGACGACCTCGGGCGCGTTCGCCGCGGCCGACTCCACGTCGAGCCCGTCCGTCTCCCGGAGCCGCGCGAGCACGATCGCAGCGCCGTCGTGCGTCACGCAGGCGAGGGACTCGGCCGCGACCTCGGCTCCCGGCGCCCGGAGATCGTCGGGCACCGCGTCGAGGAACCGGCAAACGACCTCGTCCGCGCCTATCCGCGCGCCCGCGACGATCATCGCTTCGTCGGGAGGTGCGAGCGAGCGCGCGATCGCGATGAGGTCCTCCGCGGGGGCCGCGTCCACGGCGATCGCCGGCGACGTCTCGTCTCGAGGCACGCCGCCTCGCTCCGTGCGCCACGTGAGTCGCGCGCCGCGTTCGTCCATCTCCACGACGGCAGCGACGGCGCGCGCGTCGTCGAGGGCGAGCGCTTCGAGGACGATCGACGCCGGACCGCCTTCGAGGAGGACGCCGAGCCACTCGTCCGCGAAGTCGCCCCGCGACCACGCCTCCACGCGACCGGCAACTGGCCGGGCGTCGCCGAGCGCGGCGTGGACGGGACCGTCCGCGGCGGGCGTGCGGTTCGCCCCGCGCTCCAGCGCGTCGCACGCGATCGCCTCGCTCGTCCCAGCGACGAGCACGTCGCGGTCCCTCGCGACGAACCAGTTCGTGCCCTTGCTCACCTCGAACGAGCGAAGGTCCCACGC
>JANNHP010000087.1:0-6606 GCA_031404455.1 Planctomycetia bacterium
CGCGCGAGCGACGGCCTCCAGTCCTCCGCAGAGTCCTCGGTCACCGTGAAGCTCTACGCGTCGCTGCACAACCAGACGAACAGCCAGACGTCGAACACCGTCTATTCGATCATCCAGTCGAGCTGCATCGGCTGTCACTCCGGTTCGAACAACTCCTGCCCGATCGGGAGCGGAAGTAGCGCCTCGAACTACGGCATGGGCACCAAGACTGCGTTCCTCACGAACTCGCGTGGCCGCACGTCGTGCGGGAGTTCGACGAAGAACCGTCTCCCTGGGAACCAGACCTCCAGCGGCGCGACGCCCTCGACGAGCAACAGCACGAACTCCTACTTCTGGGACCGCGTCAGGAGCGGCGGAACGACCCCGCAGATGCCGAGCGGCAGTTCACTCTCCACGACGCAGCAGAACCTCATCCAGGACTGGATCGACCAGGGCGTGCAGGACAACTAGCCGCCCTTCCGCGCGAGAAGGTAGAGTCCGGCGCTTCCCCCGTGAGGTAACCGCTTGGCTCGTGACGACCTGATCAACGTTGAAGGCACCGTGGAGGAGATCCGCGCCGGCGGCAACTTCGCGGTCAAGACCGACATGGGCCCGGTGATCATCGCCAAGCTCTCCGGCCGCATGCGCCGCTACCACATCCGCGTCGTCGCCGGCGACCGCGTCACCGTCGGCGTCTCGCCGTACGACCCGACGAAGGGGCTGATCACGTACCGGGCGAAGTAGCTAGCGCTCCGCAGCCTCCAGAACGAGGCGGATCGCGTCCACGTCGAGGCCGAGGTTGCGATGCAGACGCACGATCGTGGCCACGTGGTCCAGGCGCGCGGCGGCGATGCAGAGAGCTGGCTCCGACGCGATGGCCCCGGCGAAGAGCCCCGCGTCGAGCACCTCGCGCAGCCACCCGACCTCGACCCGGTAGATCTCGGCGACGGTCTCGACGCTCAGGTAGAGCTCGCCATCCACGTAGATCCGGTCGCGGCTCACGGCGCCCGCCCTTCCGCCGTCCCGGCGAGTTGCCGGAGCAGGTCCTTCTTGCGCTCGTCCAGCACCGCCGGCAGGTCGATCTCCACGATCACGTAGAAGTCGCCGCGACCGCCCGAGTCGTCGGCGAGACCGTGGCCGCGCACGCGCAGCCGGCTGCGGGCATGCGATCCGGGCGGGATCTTCACCGTGACGGTGCCGCGGGCCGTGCGCACGTCCACCTTCGTGCCGAGGAATGCGTCCCACGGCGCGACCGTCGCGCGCGCCTCGAGATCGCTGCCCGCGCGGCGGTACGTCCCGTCGTCGTCGAGCCGCAGGACGAGGTGCAGATCGCCGCCCTCGGCGCCGTCGGTGCCCGGCTCGCCGAGTCCCTTCAGACGCAGCGTCATCGCGTCGCGCACGTCGTCGGGGATCTTCAGCTCCACGGTCTTGCGCTTGCGGACCTGCCCCACGCCGGCACATGCGGGACAGACGTGCCGTCCGAGCGCGCCCGTGCCGCCGCAGCGGGGGCACGCCATCCGCACCGGGAACTCGAACGTGCGTTTGCCGCCGGTCAGAGCATCCGCGATCGGCAGGTGCAGTTCGGCGCGCACGTCGGCGCCGCGGTAGCTGTAGCGGGCGTGAGGTCCGGCGCCGCCCGAGACGTCCTCGCGGAACTTGCCGCCGAACATCTCCTGGAAGAAGTTGGAGAACCCGCCCGACGCGCCGAAGGCCGCCTGGAACTCCTCGGGCGTCATCGTCCTCTCGCCCGGCGGCGGCTCGAAGTCGGCGCCCTGCTTCCAGTTCTCGCCGAACCGGTCGTACTTCTTGCGGCTCTCGGCGTCGGAGAGGACCTCGTACGCCTCGCTGATGCGCTTGAATTCCGCCTCGCTCTTCTCCCGGTCCTCTTCCCTGGCACGATCCGGGTGCCACTTCAGCGCCGCCTTGCGATAGGCCTTCTTGATGGCCTCGTCGTCGGCGTCGCGCGGGACGCCGAGGCGCTCGTAGTAGTCCTCGAACTTCATCGGGGCAGCAGACTACCGGCGGAGGAAGCGGGAGTACCGCTACCTCGCGACGCCCCGCACCCGGCGCGTGTTCCACTCGGCGCGGTACTTCCGGTGCGCGTCGTCGTCGGGATACCGCTCGTCCGCGCGGTACGGGTAGTTCGACATGCCGTGGAAGGGCAGCGGCTCGACGGTCCAGCCGTGCGCGGTGTAGAGCTCCTGGCCCTTGCACCAGCCGTCGAAACGAAGGACGTAGCTGCGCGTCCAGCCGGCGGCGAGCGGCGGCAGCGCCACGGGGTCGAAGAGGAGCTCGATCTCCTCGCCCTTGCCGTAGACGACGAACATGTCGTCCGCCTTCGCGAGGAGCGGCCGCACGTCGCCGAAGCGCGTGTAGTCGCCCTCCATGGTCTTCCACGGCATCGACGGATCCATCGTCTGGTAGTCGTAGATCCGCGGCATCCGGCCGTCGGGGCTGTACTCGCGCGGATAGCCGGCCCACCGCAGGTCGGCGACCGCAGGATCGAGCACGGTCACGCGCGTCGCAGCGGCGGCGTCCGTCGTCGGCGCGAGCCACACGCGATCGACGTAGACCTCGAAGTTCGTGCGGATGCGCAGACGCGGCGTCTCGCGCGACACCTTGCCCGTCACGTCGTACGTCATCACGCGAGGGAACCCGGCCGGGTAGCCGATGTTCGGGGCGAGCGTCCGCCACGCCTTGTCCGCGTCCGACCACGCCTCGAGCAACGGCCCGACGTAGCTGAAGCCCTCGCCCGCGGCGGCGACGCTCGTGCGCGTGTAGCCGTACTCGATCCATCCGTGGATGCAGAGGACGAGCGCGTCGCCGGGCTTCACCTCCGCGAGGCGATCGCCGAAGTCGAGTTCGAGCGCCTGCTCCGCGACGGCGCCGAGGAGGCGCGGGTGCAACTTGAAGGCGTCGGGGTAACGCCGGTCCACGGTGATGACGCGGTCGGTGACGTCGTCGCCGCGTTCGTCGCGCGCCGCGACGGGCAGGATCTCGCGCCGATACGCGATGAGGTCGCCGTTCGGATACGGCGCCTCGCCCGCGAAGCGCTCGTCGGGCAGCACCGTCACCTCCGCCGGGTGATCGATCACCTGGAGATCCGCGCGGTCGAGGTAGACGGCCTCCTCCATCGCCTCGGGGATGCGGAACGAGAGCTTCCCGCTCTTCGTCGGCTTCACGAGCGACGCGTCCACCTTCACGCTCTCCGTCGGATCGGGCGCGCCGTAGACGCCGGGCGCCACGAGGAACCCGATGCCGCCGACACCGAGGAAGTCCGTGACGAAGGCAAACTTCTCGCCGTCCCACGAGAAGAGGAGCGGGCACGAGTCGGGACGCCGCTGCTCCTCGACGATGCAGTTCACATGTCCCGACGGGATGTCGAGGACGGCGTGCTGCACCGCGTCGGGCCAGAGGATTCGCAGGAAGTCGGCCTGTCTGTTCGATCCCAGGCCCGCAACGAGACGCACGGGTGCGGCACACCCGAAGCCCGACGGGTTGCCGAGCCGGAACTTCTGCATCCGCGTGCCCGCCTTCACCTCGACGAGCGCGCCGCGTCCCTCGAGGTTCGACCAGCCCGCCTGCACGTCGTTGCGGATCACGCCCTCGAAGTCGGCGACGAGCGACGCGCCGCGCGGCGAGCACGCGAGGCCCACGACCTGCGGCGCTTCCGCGGGACGCACGAGCACGACCTCGACGACGCCGTCGCCGTCGGTGTCGAACGCGGCGACGTTCGTCCCCGGCTTCGATTCGAAGAGACGACGCCCCGGATCGAACGGCGACGGACCGAACGCCTGCGACGCGGGCAGGTACGTGCCGTCGGCGAACACGAGGTCGAGGACGCCGAGTCCGCGCGGATCGACCGACACCGCGGGTCCGCCCGGCGCACCTTCGACCGGGCGTCCTTCGATCGACGCGAGTGACGGACGGATCCACGTCGCGCCCGCGTCGCCCTGCAGCACGAGACGGTCGCCCCACGCGGTCGCGCCGTACGCCGCGACGGGCAACGGATCCGCGAGCGTCACCTCGTGGAACTTCAGCGCGCGGTCGTTCGCGAAGACGACCGGCGGTTGGTCCGGCCGCGTGACGAGGAGATCGAGGTCCGCGTCGTCGTCGAAGTCGAGGACGGCCGCCGGACCGTAGGCCTTGAAATCGCCCTTCAGGCCCGCCGCCTCGCCGGCCTCGATGAACTTCCCCGGACCGGCGTTCGCCCAGAGACGGTTGCGCGCGCCGACTCCGCCCGAGACGAAGAGGTCGAGGTCGCCCTCCTGGTCGGCGTCGATGGCGAGGAGAGCGCGCGCGCCGCCGAGGTCGGCGTCGAGACCGGACTCCTTCGTCGCGTCCTCGAACGTGCCGTCGCCGCGGTTGCGCAGGAACGTGAGCCCCTCCTCGCGGGCGAGGACGAGGTCGACCTTCGCGCGATGGCAGGGCGGGAGCTTCTCGAGTTCCGCGCGTTCCATCGCGTCGAACTCGCCGGCGGCGACGGCGTAGACATCTTTCACCGCGACGCCCGCCGCCGCGGCGACGTCGGTGAACTTGCCGCCGTCGTTGCGCAGGAGACCGCACGGCCCGGCGCCGCCGCAGACGAAGAGGTCGAGGTCGCCGTCCCGGTCGAAATCGAGCACCGCGCAGCCGAGGAATGCGGCGTACCGCGGCAGGGCACCCGTCTTCCACGCGGCGAGGTCCGCGGGCGCCGCGGCGGTGACGTCCCCCGCCGAAGACGGCACTGCGCCGCCGGGCGCCGCGAAGTCGCGGATCGCCATCGAGTACGTGCCCATGTTGCCGTAGGCGTCCTGGATCGGCTGGCCCATCTTCGCCTGCTCGTTGTCGGGGCGGATGCGGCCGTTCAGACCCTCGAGCAGCTTCAGGTACGCGTCCGACTTCGCCTCGTCGCCGGTCTGGCGCAGCAGCAGCATCAACTGGTACACGGGCGAGATCAGCAGCGGCCGCTTCTCGTGGCACTCCGAGAGGATCGAGATCGCCTCCTTCTCCCGGCCGTCGATGCGCGCCAGCATTCCGCCGAGCTTCGAGCCGACGATCGCGTCCTTGCCGGTCAGCTTGTACGCCTTCCCGTAAAGCTCGAGCGCGCGGTCCTGCGTCGCGTGGCCCGTCCGCTCCGCGAGCCACCCGGCCATGAAGTTGGCGTGCGGGTGGTCGGGTTCCTCCTCGAGGATCGCGTCGAGGATGGCGGCCGGGCTGGCGATCAGGTCCAGGTAGACGACGCCTGGGTCCTTGGCGGCGATCTCCCGCGCCTGCTCGACCGTCAGTCCGTCGCGGGCGCCGCCCGAGGTGTCCGCGAGCTTCGAGAGCTTGAGGCCGGCGGCCGCGGCGTACTCGATCGCCTCGAGACCCGTCAGGCGCGTCGTCGCCGCCGCGGAAGCCGCGCCGCCGGGCATCGCGGTTCGTTGCGAGGCGCTCTTGTGGCCCGCGTGGATGAGCGCGAGCGCCAGGTTGAAGCGTCCGGCGATCCACTTCGGTGCGAGACGGCTCGCCTCGCGCAACGGCTCGACGGCGTCGGTGTAGTCGTAGCGCTCGAGCGCGCCGATGCCGCGGTTCTCGAGCGCGACGAGCTTCATCGCGTCCGCGGGCGAGAGCCCGGCGGGCGCGGGATCGCCGCACGACGCCGCGACGAGCGCGAGCACGACCGCGGCGACCGACCTGCCGTGACGCATGGAATAGCTCCCTTCGCGAGCCTGGTTCCCAACGATGATGCGCCGCCGGACGCGCGGCAACAAGCGCGCCCGGAGCCGACGAGAACCGACGAGGACCCGTTTCCATGCCGAGGGCGCGCGATGACTGAGCCGACGATGTGCCTCACGAACATCACCGCGAAGGGGAGGCGCCGCCGGTTCGCCTTGGGCGGCGTCGTCATCTCCGCGACGTTCGTGGCGACGTCCGTGCTGCCGAAGGGGCCCGTCACCGCGTGGAGTCTCGTGGCTCTCGTGCCGCTCGGATTCGGCTGGCTCTGCGTCGTGCAGGCCGCCGAGAACACCTGAGTCGCCCTCGCCTCGCGCGGTGCGCGCGAGACCGACGACGGCACCGCCCCCCTGGACGACAAGGTCCTCGCCGACGCGCTGCGGGCGAAGGCCCGCGTCGTCTGGCTGAAGACGATCCTCTTCACGCTCGCGACCGCGGCCGTGGTGTTCGTCCTCGGGTGAACGCGTGACCGCGCTCTCCCGTCACTCCGCCGCGGTCACCGCCTGCTCGAAGTGCCCGCGTCTCGCGAAGTACCGCGTCGCCGTTGCGGGGACGAAGAAGGCGTGCGCAGACGACGTCTACTGGTCGCGGCCCGCGCCCGGCTTCGGCGACCCGCACGCTCGCGTCGTCCTCGTCGGTCTCGCCCCCGCGGCGCACGGCGCGAACCGCACCGGCCGCATGTTCACCGGCGACGGCACCGACGGCATGGGCTCGTCGGACTTCCTGATGCGCGCGCTCCACGCCGCGGGCTTCGCGAACCAGGCGACGTCGCGCGACGCCGCGGACGGTCTCGTTCTCACGGACCTCTGGATGACCGCGGCGGTTCGCTGCGCGCCGCCGGACAACAAGCCGACGCCGGCCGAGGTCGCGAACTGCGCGCCGTGGCTCGCGCGCGAACTGGCGCTGCTCCCGCGCGTCCGCGTCGTCGTC
>JANNHP010000088.1:0-2170 GCA_031404455.1 Planctomycetia bacterium
GCGCGCAGCGCCGGCAGGTGACGCTCGAAGAGCAGCCGCGCCGCAGCCTCGTCGCCCGCGCGCACGCGGCCGACGAGGGATTCGTCGGACGGCTCGTCGCTCACGCGGCGTGCTTCCCCTTCTTCGGCTTGAGCGGCGCGAGGCTGAGCCGCAGTCCGAACGGCTCGAGGAGCCGGTTCAGCGTCGCCTGCGTCGGGTTGTGGCGGGGATGGATCGCCCGGAGCAAGTTCGGGCTCGCCATGCCGACGCGCGCGGCGAACTCCTTCACGCCGCCGGCACGGATCGCCTTGCCGAGCGCCTGCTGGAGCGACCCGCCGTCCTCGATCGCGGCGACGAGGAACTCCCGCGCGAACGCGGCGTCCCTGAGATCCCGGGCGAGGCCCTCGTTCCAGTCCTTGCTACGCCTTGCCATGTCGCACCGCCTCCTCAAAGTCGGCGAGGTGCTGCCTCGCCTTCCGGATGTCTCTCGCCTGCGAGCTCTTGTCGCCTCCCGCGAGCAGGAGGATGACGGCCGTTCCGCGCCTCGCGAAGTAGATGCGGTAGCCGGGACCGTACATCACGCGCGCCTCCCAGAGGCCGCCGCCGAGGGACTTGTGGTCCCCGAGATTGCCGGCCTCGAAGCGGAGCACCCGTACCTGGATCTGCGCCCGCGCCGACACGTCGAGGCGATCGAGCCAGTCTCGGTACGGGCTGCGGCCGTCGGACTTCAGGTACTCGCGGACCGTCAGCCGCATCGCGCGATGAAGTTATCACATACGATATGCATGGCAAGCGGCGAATCCTGATGCCACGACGACGGGTCCGGCAGTCCCTGACCGGCGAGCGAGACTGGCCGAGCGGATCGCACCGGCGGAAGAGGGCGTCCGGTCGGACCTTGATTCGGCGATGGACCTTTCGAGGGCTCTCCGCGACGGGCGGAGGCCCGGGTCCGCGCGGCGCCGCCAGGAGGTCCGGAGGCGACGGCGCGGTCAGAGACGTAGGAACACGAGGTGGAAGATGATGCGGTCGATGACTCGATGGACGGTTGCTGGATGCATGGCGCTCGCGGCGCTCTCGGCGGTGGCGGTCTTCGACGTCGGCTCCTCGAGGGCCGAGGCGGCGCCGAGCGTGAGTCCGTTCGCGGGGAGCTGGTCCGGGACGTGGATGACACTCGAGGACGTGCACGACGGCACGTTCGACTGGACGATCTCGGACGCGGGCCGGCTGACGGGCCGAATCCGCAACAATCAGAGTGGCGACGAGGGCGCGGTGGTGGGCCACGTCCACGCGGACGGGTCCGTCAACATGAACGCCTTCGCGCCCGCCGACGACCCTACGACCGGGTGCGGCGTTGGCGTCAAGGGCACGCTCGTGTTCGACGGCGACGACAAGCTCGACTTCTCGTTCACCCGCACGAACTCGGGCGCTGCGCTCTTCGCGACCCTCGAGCGCAACTAGGCGTCGGCAGGGAGGGCCTTCCGCGACGGGCGGAGGCCCGGGTCCGCGCGACGCCGCCGGGAGGTCCGGGTGCGGCGGCGCGGCATGGTCTGAGACGAACACGAGGTGGAACGATGACGCGGTCGATGACTCGATGGACGCTTTTTGGATGCATGGCGCTGGCGGCGCTCTCGGCGGTGGCGGTTCTCGACGTCGGATCCCCGACGGCCGAAGCGGCGCCAAGCGTGAGTCCGTTCGCGGGGACGTACGCCTGGACTTCCTGGCCCGCACCGATCACGGTCTCGGACGGAGGGCGGATCACGAGTTCGTACTCGGGCTTCTCACGCACCAAGGGATCGATCGGCGGCCGGGTCAACGCCGACGGCAGCTACTCGTTCACGGTGAGCGAGACCTTCTCCGACGCCCCCGAGCGGGGGAAGGCAACCTGGTACACGTCCAGCTACAAGTCCGCCGGGAGCATGGAGCCGGACGCCGCCGGCAACCTCGTCGGCACGTCGGACACGCCCTACGGATCGTTCGTCTGGCTCCGCCAGTAGTTCCCGTCCGGCGTCAAGCGTCGGCTGAGCCGGCCGATCGTTCGTCGCCGCCGCGCGAAGAGTCCGCGGCGAGGTCAACGCGGCGCTCATTGCAATCGCCGCGCTCGGTGCCTTCCTATTCTCCGTCGGAACGAGTGCCTCGGAGCTCATGCTCGCTCGCGGACTGATCGGCTTGGGGTGTTCCGCTGCGCTGATGG
>JANNHP010000089.1:0-4468 GCA_031404455.1 Planctomycetia bacterium
TTCCTCGAAGAGCGCGAGAGCTAGCCGCTCGCCCGCGACAGACGAGTTGCGATAGTCTCAGTTCGCGCGCCTCGTCGCGACGCAGCGACGTGGCGCGCTCGGTCCGGCCATCGAAGGAGCGGCATGGCGTGTAGCGGCGGCTGTGGATGCAGCGGGACCTGCGGCGGCGGGACGGCGACGCAGCACGAAGCGGTCGACGTGATCTCCGCGCCGCCGGGGTGCAAGTGCGTCTGCGAGTGCGTGTGGCCGAAGGGGCACACACCTATCCCGACGTTCACGGGCGGTCATTGGGTGAGTTCGACACCCCCTGCGCCACCCGTACCCGGGCGCGCTGCCGTCGCGGCGTGGTCCGCGCACGTCAGCGGCCCGGACGATCTCAGCGCTTGGTTCCGCGCGCGAGCGGAGTCGGGCGTGGCGCCGGGCGGCGTCCCGGGTGCCGGCGGCTCGCCGTCCGAAGGCGGCGGCGGCGGCGGGTTCCAGTCGTCCGCGCGCCGGTTCGTTGCGTCTTTCGCCGCGGTTCCCGCGCCGATCCCGATCGCGCGCGTTCGCGCTTCGGCTCCGTTCGGAATCGGTGAGCTCCACCGTCCTCCCGCGATGCCGACGCCGCATGTGCCGACGGCCATCGCCAGCGAGCAGCCGTTGCCCGCGATCGACGCGTCGAGTGCACCAGGGCGCCCCGCAGTCCGGGGGCGGCTCTCGGTCGTCCCGCCGCCCGGGTCGATCGTGCCGGACGACGGCCTGCGCGACGGCGCGGGGCCGAGCTTCCCGCGGCGCATGCCGCTCTCTCCGCGATGGACGGGACTCGCGCGACGGAACGGGCCCAGAGCGAGCCCGAACGCTCGCGCGCTCTGGGATCCGTTGGACGAGACCGACCCCGACCCGATCTCGCTCCGCCGCGTACCGGAGACGGTCGCCGTCTCCGCGAACGGCGACGGGCGCCCGCGGGCGCTCGTCGCGGACCCGCGCGGTCCCGCGGTGCCCGATCTCGTCTCGCTGCCCTCGGACGTCGAGGAAGGAAGCGGATTCGCGACCAACGGCGTGCCCGAGGACTCCATCGCGGACACTGCCGACACGACGCGCGACGCCGAGACGGGCGAACCTGCGCCCGGCGTTCGGACCGCCGCTTCTGAGTTCGACGCCATCTCCCCTCCGACGCACCAGCCGGGCGACTCCGGAGTGGCCGCCGCCGTCCATCCGCCGCAAGGGAGCCCCGGCCCGGGCATTGCGGCGGCGCAGAGAACGCCGGGACCCCAGTCGACGAGGTCGCCCGGTCCCGGGGGAGCGAGTGGGCCGGCCGTCGTCGCCCAGGCCGGGCGCTCGATGGCCGGGCGGATCGGCCCGCAGGCGGCAACCGGCCTCGAGGCCGCATCCATCGCGGACAGGGGCGGGAGTCGAGGAGGCGGAGCGCTCGCTGCGGCCGCTGCGGCGGCGTACACCTACGCGAAGGCGACCGAGTCGTTCGAGAACGCGAACGACCCGAAGGAACGATCCAAACTCGCCGATGCAATGTTCGGAGCGATGGGGGCTTCGGAGAAGGCGGCCCGCGTTGCCAAGAGCGAGTTCAGCAACTCTGCGACGGGACAGCGGCGGCTCGATGAGGCCGTCGCCCGGCTCGCACGAGAACAGGCGCGACAGAAGGATGTCGACAAGGGGCGCCGTAACAAGGACGTTGCGAAAGACGCGCGCGACGCGAAGGCCAATGCCCGCGCGGCACGCGACGCAGCTACAACCGCGAAGCGAGCGCTCGCGAACTCCCACGGCAAGGGCGATCCGACGGCGAACAAGGCGGCGTCGAAGGCCGTGTCCGACTGGAAGAAGGCGGCCGGGAAAGCCGCGGATGCGGCGAAGGCCGCGGAGCGCGCCGCGAAGTACGGATCCGCTGCCGACGCCGCAGCGAAGCTCGAAGAGTCGAAAGCGGCCGCAAAAGCCCTGAAGGACGCGGCCGCGGCGGCCGCCAAGGCCATCGCCGATGCCAAAGCGGCGGCTGACGCGAAGGAGAAGGACCCCAAGGGAGCGCCTCCTGGTCCGGTGCCGGGCGCGGCACCTGGCGGCGATCCGCCGAAGAAGCCGGGCGACCCGCCTGCGCCCGGAAGTCCTGGTCCCTCGTCCGAGAACGAGCACCCGGAGTGCGGCCCTCTTCCGTGCGGCAAGTGCGCGAACCCATGTTCGGGATGGGGTTCGGAGTGCAAGTGCCACTGGGAAGTCGAGGGCGAGTCCGGAGGCGGAGGAGCGGGCGCGGGCGGGAATCAGCCGCCGGGGTTCGGCTCCGGGTGGGCGCCACCGTTTTTCGCGAAGCCCGTCTCGGACAAGGTCGGCCCCCTTGCTGGACGAGATTGGACCCGCCGATCCGACGCTCTCCATTCCCCAAGACCCGTCGGCGGCGAACTCCACGCGCACTCCGAAGGTCGCGAACCGTCGCGGGATGAAGGCGCACGTTCGCAAGCGTCTCCGCGAGATCAAGCGATTGCTCCGCGATCGATTCGGCGGGGAGAGCGTCAACGCGGAATGGAAAGACATCGCGAAGCGTCTCGAACCAATGCTGCGCGCCGAGTTCCATCTGATCGATCGAGTGGAGAAGGCGCGCATCAACCTCAAGCTGCTCGTCAACGACCCCGATGCACCGAAGACGCGGGCCGTATACGAGGCGCGCGTGGAGCTTCAGACCGCGCGGTACCTGCTCGCCAACAACACCGTCCTGATCATCGGCGCGATTCCGCAGGCGACGCGGGGCCGCATGGTTCGCATGGCCGTCATCGCGGGGATACGCGACGCGCCACCGTACTCGGCGGAGGAAGCCTGGGCCGTCGTGGACCTCGTCGCTGCGGCGCAACGCGTGGACAAGCTGGTCGGTGTGAATCCGGCCAAGGAGGAGGGCGAAGACCCCCGACAGAGCGCGGTCGCGCTCACGGCACGCGACCCTCTCGTCACGTTCCTGATGCGGGCGTACCTCGACGCGCAGGCCATCGACGTGTTCGACGCGGCGCTGAACCAGCTCGATCCGTGGGATCGAGCCGACCTTCAGGACGCCCTTCTCGACGCGGCCCGTGTGATTTGGCGCGGTGCGGGTCGCCCGGCGGCTTCCGTGCAAGTCGATGACGAGTCGGCGATGTATGTGTCGGCCGTCTTGGGAGGGGCCGGACTCGTCCGGCTTGGAGTCGGATTGGCCCGCGGCGGAGCGCACCGGGCAGCGGTCGAAGGGGTCCGGAGAGTATTCCGTCGCCGACCGAAGCATGGCGGAGTTCGACAAGGGAGCAGTACCCGTGGGTTCACGAAGCGAGAACTCGACTTGGGCCGTGATCCGGCATCGGGCGGCAAACTCAAGGTGCACGAGGTTGAGTGCGCGACGAAACTGGAGGGGCGAGTCGGCAAGCTCACGCGCGACCCCTCCGGTAAGGGCGACTGGATCGACGCGAGTGGGCGGGTCTACGACGGGATCGGCCCGGTGAAGCCAGGTTTCCAGCACAAGATCGATGACTACATCGACTCGATCCGGCGGCACCTGGCGAGCGAGAACAAGATGACGGTTCAAGAGTTCGTCGTGGACGTGCGTCGGCTCACCTCGGCTGAGGTCGCGCAGGTTGAACGAGCCGTGGGCGGGTTGCGCGGTAAGACCACACGGACCATCTCGATACAACGGTAGGTGATCACAATGTCTGGATGCATCGCCATCAGTGCCAGTAGCTCATGGACCCCTGCGGGTTGGATCTTCGACAACGTCCTCGAAGACGTAGCGCACAGGCTTGAGGGTGTCGATGCTCAATCCGCCCGACTGGTTCGAGACGCGCTTGAGGGGTTCGAATATCTGAGCGTGTCGAATTGGACCGAGGCGCAGTTGTCGTATCTTCTCCAAGCTGTCATCGCATCGCGCGCACAACGCCTTCATCGCGGGGCCGCCGACTTCACGAAGCCCGAGTTCTTTCCCGGCTTCATTGAGCAACTCAACCGCCTGATCGGGCTGCTTGAGGCGGATCCGCGAACACGTGGGCGACCACCTGGACGCGAGCGACTCGGCGCTCTCCAACCGCCGCCGAACTGAAGCGCGACACGTCATACCGAGATGAGAGGGCCGGTTCCCAGCCGGACGAGGTAGCCCGCAAGGGTCTTCAGCCCACACGCCTCTTCGGGCCCGGAGCAATCCGTCGTGCCGTGCCAGGTCCAATTCGGCGGGCCTGCCGCTCCAGTTCCGCCCAGGCTCAACGGGCGTGCAAGGGCAGCACCCGCACACCCACCGTCGTCAGCGTTCTCGTCGCGTCAGGCAACATGGGCCAAAGTGGAGCGCTCAGGCCGCCGAATTGGACCGGATGGCACGGTAGGTCGCGCGCGCCGGCTACTGGTCGTAGATCGGGTCGGAGCGCCGCTCGGTGAAGAGCGTCAGGAAGCCCGCGGTGGTGCGCTGCACGACCTCGCGGTAGTCGTAGATCGCGTCGATCTCGCGAGGCCCGCCCTCGTCGTCAGTGCCGGCCTCGAC
>JANNHP010000090.1:0-33626 GCA_031404455.1 Planctomycetia bacterium
TCCCGTCGTCGAGTTGAACGTCGCATTGGGGTAGATCGTGCCGGCGAGCGCGCGGTCATCCGGCGAGATCGTCCTGAGCGCGATGACGCCGGGCTGCGTGCGCGGGTACATCGTCGACGTGCGCAGCGGCACGTGGTCGCAGCCGATGGCGTGGCCCCACTC
This sequence comes from Planctomycetia bacterium, assembly GCA_031404455.1. Lineage (GTDB taxonomy): Bacteria > Planctomycetota > JAJSAM01 > JAJSAM01 > JAJVHW01 > JANNHP01. Next base: position 163 of record JANNHP010000090.1, read on the forward strand.
GTGCGCGACGAGGCTCTCGATGTCGGCGATGCCCGCGCGGCCGGGCGCGAAGGTGTCCCATGCGAAGCGGTCGTTCAGCGCAATGTCCATGTCGGTGAGCGTCGTGCCGTCGCGCGTGACCGTCGTGACGGCCAGCGTCAGCGAGTCCAGTCCGCTCGAGACCCAGCCGACGTAGTTCACGCGGTCGGTGCCGTTCGGGCCCGTCGCGGGCCGCGTCGTGTCCTCGGTGAACCGGATCCGCGTCGTGCCGATCTCCCACTGGCGGACTCCGTCGCGCACCGCCTGGAGAGCCGTCTTCTGTCCGAGCACCTCGTCGCGGAGACTCGCCGCGTGCGGCAAGAACGTCACCGCGCCGCCCGTGACGTTGGGCTGCTCCGTGTCGAGGTCCCAGCGGTAGAGGGCGCCCGCCTCGTCAACGAGAGGCACGCCCGCGGGGGTGGATTCCCGGGGCACGAGCGTCACCGCGAACGCCAAGGCGAGAAGCGCCCGGCGCATCAGCCGGCGCTCGCGCAGAGCGCGACGTGCAGGTACGACGCCTCGGGCATCACGGGGAGGATCGGGAAGTCGGCGGGCTGTCCCATCTCGGCGAGGACGCGCAGCGACACCGCTTCCATCTCGGCGCCGTCGTGGATGGTGCGCAGGAACTGCTCGCGGCCGACGCCGCGGAAGTTCGTCGCGAAGCAGGCGACGCCACCGGGCTCGAGCACTCGCGTCGTGGCGCGGACGAGCGGGCGGTAGTCGTCCTTCACGGAGAAGGTGCCGCTCTTCTTCGAACTGCTGAAGGACGGCGGGTCGCAGATGACCATGTCGAACTTCCGGCCGTCCTTCGCGAGGCGCACGAGCGTCTCGAACGCATCGCCCGGGATCGTCTCGTGCGCGGCGAAGCCCGGCGCGTTCAGCTCCACGTTGCGCCGCGCGATCGCGAGGTAGCGCCCGGAGAGGTCCACCGAGACGACCTCGGACGCGCCGGCGCGGGCGGCCATCGCGCTGAAGGCGCCGGTGTGCGCGAAGAGGTTGAGCACGCGGCGGCCCTTCGCGATCGGCGCCAGCGCCGCGCGGACGTCGCGCATGTCGGGGAAGAGGCCCGGCTTCCCGGTCGCGGCGAGCGAGACGAGGCAGCGGACCGAGGGCTCCGCGACCTCGAACTCGTCCGGGCAGCGCTCCCCGGCCACGAGGACGCTCGCCTCGTCGGTTCGCAGGTAGATGCCGCGCGCGGGCACGCTCTGGGCGAGCGCCGCGACGATCGGCTCGGCCCACGATGTGAGCGCATCCGTCTGGAGAGTCAGCGCGAGCCAGTCGCCGAAGCGGTCCACGAGGATGCCGGGGAGACCGTCGCCCTCGGCGTTCGCGACGCGCCACGCGGTCGTGCGCTCCGGGATTCGCATGCGCTCGCGCAGCGCCGCGGCGGCCTTGAAGCGCGCGGCGATCATCGCCTCGTCGATTCGCTCGCCCTCGGTGCGCGTCCAGACGCGCACGGCGATCGACGAACCGCCGTCGTAGATGCCCCGGCCGAGGAACGGCCGTCCGGGACCCGTCACCTCGACGACCTGCCCGGATCGGAGCTTCGTCGGCTTCTCGGCGATCGCCTCGCGGTAGACCCACGGATGCCCCTGCGCGATCGCGCGGGAGTCCTTCGGGTGCAGGAAGACGGCGGAAGCCACCGGCGGAAGGTACCCGAGGGCGAAGTTGGGGACGGTCCTAACTTTCGCACTTCTGGGGACGGTCCTGACTTTCGCGCTTCCCGTCTGGGGACGGTCCTGACTTTCGCACTTCCCGGGCCCGACGCCCGGCGTCGCGTCCCGCACGAAAGTCCGCCAGCACCGTCCCTGAAAGTCCGAAAGTCCGCCAGCACCGTCCCCGGGACCGAACCTTTTCGGCGTGACTCCGTTCGCACCCTCCAACACCGGGAGGGTCCCTTGCACCGATTCGACGGCCGTCCCCTGCTGCTCGCCGTCCCCGTCCTCGCCGCCGCGGCGCCCGCCGTCGCGCAGGACACTTCGCCCGCGCCTCCCGCCGCGCCGCCCGAGAGCGAACTCGCGCGCGAGGTCGAGGTGCTCGTCACCGCCACGCGGCGTTCCGAGCCGGCGTTCGTCGTCCCGTGGTCGACCGATGTCGTCGGCGCCGAGGAGATCCGCGACGTCCGGATGCGGCGCACGCTGCCGGACGCCCTCGGCGACCTGCCCGGCGTGATGGTGCAGCGCACGTCGTACGGCCAGGCGTCGCCGTTCCTCCGCGGGTTCACCGGCTACCACACCGTGATGATGGTCGACGGCATCCGCCTCAACAACTCGACGTTCCGCTCGGGCCCGAATCAGTACTGGGGCACCGTCGATTCCTACTCGACCGATCGCCTCGAGGTCGTGCGCGGCGCGGCGTCGGTGCTCTACGGAAGCGACGCCGTCGGCGGCGCGGTGAACTCGATCTCCCGCGGGCGGACGAGCTTCGAGCCGGGCTCCCACTGGGACGCGGGCGTGCTCACGCGCTTCGCGTCGGCCGAAGGATCGAGGACGTACCGCGTCGAGTCGTCGGGCAACCAGGACGACCTCGGCGTCGCTGCGGGGTTCACCTACAAGGGCTACGACGACCTCAGCGCCGGCGACGGCACCGGCCACCAGGACGACACCGGCTACCGCGAGCGCGACGGCGACCTGCGCCTCGACTTCCGCGCGAACGAGGACACCGTCTGGACGTTCGGCTTCCAGCGCACGGTAGAGGACGACGTCCCCCGCACGCACCGCACGATCCACGCGGAGTCCTTCCACGGCACGACGCTCGGCGACGAACTGCGCCGCGACCTCACCCAGGAACGCACGCTCCTCTACCTGCGCCTCGCGCAGCGCCTGCGCGCCGCCTTCGCGGACAGCGCCGAGTTCACGGTCTCGTACCAGGATCAGAACGAGATGCAGCACCGCGACCGCACCGGCGACCGCACGGACCTCCAGGGCTACGACGTCGAGACCTGGGGTGCCCAGGTGCAGTTCGAGAAGGCGACGCGGATCGGCGAATTGACCTACGGAGTCGAGTTCTGGCACGACGACGTCTCGTCCTACCGGCACAACTACGTGAACGGCACGCTCGACCTCGTGGCGATCCAGGGCCCCGTCGGCGACGACGCGGACTACGACCTCCTCGGCATCTACGCGCAGGACGAGTTCGACTGGGGTGCCACGACGCTGACCGCGGGCGCGCGCTTCACCTACGCCGCGGCCGACGCGAACCGCGTGGACAACCCCGCGGTCTCGGGCAGCGATCCCGCGACGCCGGGCAACATCATCTCGCTCGACGACTCGTGGACGAACGTCGTCGGGAGTCTCCGCGCCGTGCATCCGCTCTCGCCCGAGTGGAACCTCTTCGGCGGCGTGTCGCAGGCCTTCCGCGCGCCGAACCTCTCGGACCTGACGCGCCTCGACGACACGAGCGGCGTCGAGGTCCCCTCGCTCGGTCTCGATCCCGAGAAGTACCTGCAGTACGAGACGGGCGTGCGCTCCGAGCAGGAGTGCTGGTCCGGCTCGCTCTCGGTCTTCTACACGCAGATCCGCGACCAGATCGTCCCGTCGCCCACGGGCGGCACGATCGGCAGCACGCCGGAGGTGAGGAAGGACAACATCGGCGACGGCTACATCGCGGGGTCCGAGATCGAGGCGACGGGCCGTCTCGGCGAGCACTGGACGCTCTCCGGCGCCGGCACCTGGCAGCACGGCAACGTCGACCAGTTCGAGACCGACGGTACGAAGACGTCGGCGCCGGCGTCGCGGCTGATGCCGCTGACGGGCGTCGTCACGGCGACGTACCGCGACACGCCGTCGGCGCCGTGGCGCGCGTGGGTCTCGGCGAAGGCCGCGTCGAAACAGGACCGTCTCTCGCTGAAGGACGAGACCGACACCGAGCGCATCCCGCCGGGCGGCACGCCGGGGTGGTTCACGTGGTCGATCGGCGCCGTCTGGGAGATCTCGCCGAACGCCACGCTCTCGGCCGCGATCGAGAACGTGGGCGACGTGGACTACCGCATCCACGGTTCGGGCGTGAACGAGCCGGGGCGGAACTTCGTCGTGGCGCTGGACCTGCGCTTCTGAGGCCAGACGCCGACCCGGTGTGTCCGAGCGTCAGGACCGTCCCTAACAAGTCAACAAGTACCTAAAGTCAGGACCGTCCCCGAGTCAGGCTCGAAAGTACCAAAAGTCAGGACCGTCCCGGGCTCGGGGTCCGCGCGCGGTCACTGCCAGAGGTAGTGCCACTTGTAGTCGAGGGTCGCGGTCTTCTTCGGCTCGATCGTCACGCTCCAGGTGATGCGTCCGGCGCCGTTCATTCGGTGCCACCAGTACGGCCAGTTGAACCAGCCCCACCAGGCCGGATACGAGCCCGTGCCGGCGAACGCCATGTCCTCGGCCATGTTGATCATCGCGGTGGTACCGCCCTGCCCCGCCGAGTCGACGATGCCGAGCACGTGGCGCGTCACCTCGACCTCGTACGCGCGGTCGGTGTCGTTCGAGAGACGGATCGAGCCGCCGAGGTCCACGCGGTGGAACGACTCGTTGCGCCAGCGCACGGAGTCGGGCGTGCGGCCCGTCTCCTCCTCGTCGTTCTTCACACGCAGCCCGATCGCCTGCGTCACGGACACGTCGCAGCGGCCGCACACGGGCGTGTACGACGTCGAGCCCTGGCCGAGGAGACGTCCGTCGCGCAGCACGACCGCGGGCGCGGTCGTCAGCGGGAAGGGCGCCGCGTTGTCGAGGCGGATCTTGTGCATCGCGACCGGACGGACGAGCGCGCGCATCTTCTCGAGGTCGGCCGCGCCCCGTCCGCTCTGCCAGATCTCGGGCGGCGGCGTGAGCGGCACGTCCACCGTGTAGACGTCGGTGTACGGGATGTCGTACTCGGCGACCGGCAGCGTCATCCGCTCGCCGCGGCGGAGCGTCACGTCCTTCAGGTCGAAGACGAACAGGTCCTCGTTCGCCGCGGCACCTCCGACCGCGTCGCCGACGTCGGCCGAGCCGTGCGTGCCCGCGGACGGGACGTAGTCGTTCGACGACGCGAGTTGCGTCTGGATGGAGTTGCTCGCGAAGTTCGCGAACCGCCACTCGTTCCGCACGCCTGCGACGGTCTCCGCGAGGTCGGACGCGAGCGCCATCGGATCGACGAGATCCTTGAAGTCGAACTTCGGCACGCCGACGACGAGGTGCACCGCCGCCCGGTCGAGGTCGGCGAGATCATTGACGAGCGTCGCTTCGAGCCGCACGTGCGCCTTGCCCGCGCCGTCGATGTCGATGCGGTACTCGGGGATCCAGCGCAGTCCCTTCTGGAGATACACCATCCCGACGCGCGCCGTCGGCGCCGGCGCGCCCTTCCATCCGAGCCGGAGCGTGAGGAGGTCGCGGTTCTCCTCGGTGCGCACCGTCGTGCGGCACGCGCCCTTGAACGCTACGCTCTCGATCTTCTCGATGGCGACCGCGCGCGTGCCCTCCTCCGTCTGCACGAGCATGACCGCGCCGGGTTGCGGCAGAGGATCGCGGACGCCCGGGGCTGACGTCGCCTCGATCTCGGCGCTCGTGCGCTCCGGGAACCCGAGGATCTTCCCCGCCCACTTCGATCCGTTGATCTCCGTGAACGTCGCCTCCGCGCCGACGTTCGCACGGAGCAGGTCCGGCACCGCGAGCGCCGTGCGCTCGACCGCGACGCGCCGCTTCCCCGCGACGACGCTCGCGAGCTTCGCGTTCGCGTCGGAGGCAAACGGCCAGAACGTGCCGAGCACCGGGCGCGGCAGATCCTCGACGAGCACGTTTCCGTCCGCGCCGACGGGCATCTCGCCCTCGCGCAGCACGAACGCGTGGCCGTCCTTGAAGACCGAGACCTCGCGGATCGGCAGCGACCGCAGCGATCCCGCCTGCGCCGCGGGGTCCTGCGCGAGCCCCGCGCGCCCGGCGGCGAGCACGGTCACGGCGGAGAGGGCGAGCACGAGTCGGTGACGCATGGGGCGGCCTCCTGTTGCAGGAAGGATGCCCTGGGAACGGGGTGCGCGCGGTAACGGGGGTGTAAACGGGCGGGGACGTGTCCGCCGCGAGCCGCGCTCGCGTCTACTTCGCCGCGAAGACGATCTCGTAGGAACCGCTGTCGCACGGAACGCTCCGAGGCACGCCGCGCTGGTCGGTTCCGAGACAGGAGATGGCGACCCCGAAGTTCGCGGCCGGACTCGCGACGGCGAGCGCGTGAGTCGGCGTCAGACCGCCGCTCGCTGCGAGCGCCTGGAGCAACGGGTCCGCGTTCGAGAGTTCGAAGCCGCAGGTCGTTCCGCTGTCGACGTTGCCCCCGTCCGACGTGAGGGCGCGGTCGGAGTTCGACTTGCCGTTGAACGCGAAGATCGAGTTCACGACGGTGCACGTGTTGGCGCCGTTGGCTTCGTCGGTGACGGAGATCCCCGCACCGAGCTTCGACTTGTTGTAGGCGACGGTGCAGCGCTGGATGGAGAGGGTCCCGCCGTCCTCGAGGGAGATGCCGCCGGCGTTGCGCTTCGCCTTGTTCCCGCTGATCGTGCAATCGACCATGAGGACGTCTCCCCCGGAGCTCTCCAGTCCCCCGCCTTCGCTCTTCGACTTGCACTTCGAGATCGTGCAGCGGGCGAGCGTGAGCGTTCCGTCGTCCACGTCGATCCCGCCGCCGTCGTCCTTCGCGGAACAGGCGTCGACCCAGACGTCGGAGAGCGACGCGGTGTTCCCCCGCAGGTCGAACCCCCCGGCGTCGTCGCTCGCCTTGCAGCGGGACAGCACGCACGCGCTGATGTTCACGTCGATCCCGGTGCTCCGGATCGCGCCGCCCGATTCGCCCTTGGCCGTCCTGCCGTTCACGATCGTCAGGCCCGAGATCGTCGCCGACGCCGGGAACTGCACGTCGAACGCCCGGTCCTTCAGCTTCTTGCAGTCGATGATCGTCGTCGATGCACCCGTGCCCGCGATCGTGACCGTCTCGGTCAGGTCGAGATCGCCCGCCGCGGCGTCCCCGAGGTTCTGCGCCTCAGCCGCCTTGTTCCGGATCGTGAGCCGGTACGTGCCCGCCGGCACCGCGATCGTGTCCTCGCCCGGCGTGACGTTCGCGTGCTGCACCGCCGCGCGCAGCGTGCTCTGCAGCCCGGGCGTCACGAGATCCACGTCGCACACGCCGTCCGTGAGGTCCGCGTCGGGGCGGTCCTCGAACGAGTTCACGGTGATGGTCGCCGCCTGCGCGGCCGCCGCAGAGGCGCAGAGGAGGATCACGGCAAGGCGCTTCGAGATCTCGGAAATGGGGCACCTCGGAAGGGTTCGTGCAACGTCCGATGTGGCGATTCGGCCGCGCATCGTATCAGTCCCCCTCAAGAGGTATCCTCCGCGCCCATGGCCAGAGTCCACGTCGTCCTGCCGCACTCCCTCGACGTCGACGCCGCCGAGGCGCGGCTCCGTGCGTTCATCGACTCGCCCGCGCTCCGCGAGCGGCTGAAGCTGACGGAGGCGCGCTGGGGCCAGCGCAACGTGGAACTCGCCGGCGACAGTTGGTCCGGCCGCGCCTCAGTCACCGCGCGCGACGTCGAGGTCGACCTCGAACTCGGCGGAATGCTCGGCTTCTTCGCGGGCGCTGCGGCGTCGGAGCTGAAGAAGCGTCTGGCGGAGGCGCTGCGCTGAACGGCGCGGGCGCCGACGTTCGGCATCGGCGCCCATGATGCCCCGCCGCGGACGGTTGTCCGCAACGGGTTCGTCGGCGAACGGCTGCGGCGCGTGTCACGTCTTCGCCGCCCCGTTCGACGTCAGCGACGTCTCGATCTTCGACCGCAGCGCCTCCGCGACCGCACTCCGCGGCCGTGTCGCGTCGGCGACGAGCCCTGCGCCGAGACGGTCGGAGAGGAGCATCGTCAGCAGTCCCTCCATCACGTTCGAAGACGACCCGGTGCCGCCGCCCGACGGGCCGCCCGCACCGTTGCCCGAGTTACCTCCGATGACGATCCGCGGCACGACGTCGGCGCCCGACTTCTCGATCGCCGCGGCGAAGCGGTTCATCACCTCGCGCGTGAGCTGAAACTGTGCCCCGCCCGAGGCCCTGACCTGCTCGTCGATGGCGATCGCTTCGCCGATGCCGACGCGTGCCGCCCGTTCGGCCTCCGCCTCCGCGAGGAGACGGATCTCCTGCGCGCGCGCCCCAGCGAGCGCCGTGATGCGCGCCGCCTCCTGGAGCGAGCGCTGGTACTCGGCCTTGCCCTGGTTCGACTGCACGGTGATGGCGAGCTCGGACTCGGTCATCGCCGTCTGCTGCTTCGCGCGCGCCTCGGCCTCGCGCAGTTCGCGCTCCTTCACCGACGCGCGCTCCTGCCGGGCGTACGTCTCGATCTGCTCCTCGGCGACCTGCCGAGCTCGGAGCTGTGCCAGGATCGTCTCGATCTCGCGGTCGGCGCGCCCCGACGTCGGCGTGCCGATGAGCACCTCCTCGAGTTCCAGGTTGTAGTGCGCGAACTTCGTCTTCATCTCCGCCGACGCGATCTCCTGGATGCGGCTGCGGTCCTGGAGCAACTGGATGAGCGTCCGCGTCTGGCCCACGTTCTTGAAGTACGCCGAGACCATCGGGTCGAGCGTCTGCTCCACGAGCCGGCGGATGTCGCAGAACCGCTGCACCACGAGCGGTGCCTTGCGATAGTCGATGTGGACGACGACCGACAGCGGGAGCGACGGCTCGAATGCGTCCTTCGTGATGAGCGAGACCTCCGCGAGGTTCTCGTCGTAGCGGTGCGAGCCCGCCTCGTTCCTGATCCACTTCAGGATGAAGTTCGTCGTCGGGACCATCACCACCTTGCCGGCGAAAGTGTTGAACGCGTACTTGCCGGGCATGAGCGCGTCGCGCCACACGCCGCGGCGTCCGGTCTCGACCAGCTCGCCGTGCTTGTAGTCCGCGCCCGAGAGATCGGCGCCGGCCTCGCCCGTGTAGCTGACGACGACACCGACCTGCCCGACCTCGATCACGGTCTTCGGGATGAGCTCGACCGTGGCGAAGAGCCGGTTGAGGTAGTACGTGCCCTCGACGAGCACGAGGAGCTGACGGCCGCGCCGTCCGCCGGCCGCGAGGAACGCCTCCGCGTCCTGATAGGACGACGCGTCGCCGCCTTCCACCGGCGGCGCGATGATCTCGCCCGCGGCGAGAGGCGGCGCGTCGTGGATCGTGACGACGCCGAGGAGGTCCGACGCGCCCTCGATGACGACCGGCTCGAAGCCGTCGCGCTCGGCGAGCACCTCGGCCATCTCGACGAGCTTCTTCTCCTCGCCGCGCTCGAGTGCCACGAAGTGGATGCCGTTCTCGGTGATGACCGCGAACTCGACGAGGTGGATCGCGTACGTGCCTTCGCGGAGCACCCGGCGCTGCGGGCCGCGCTGGCCGCCCGATTCCAGGAAGCCGCGGACGTCCTCGAAGTTCCGCGCGCCGACGTTCGACGCGAGGACCTGTCCGGGTTCGAGCGGCGCGCCGTCCCTCGCGAACACGTAGCCGATCTTGCCCTGCGGGATCGTCACCAGCGGAACCTTGCGGAGCCGGTACTTGTACGGCGTGAGCCAGTGCAGGCCGCCGCGCAGGAGTTCCGGCTGGAAGCCGGCCTCGCCGCGGAGCGCGATGAGTCCGCGGAGCACGCTGCCGCCGCCGAACCGTTTCTCGACGATGCCGACGCGGTCGTTCGGCACGAGCCGCACGCCCGCGAGCGCGTAGAGGATCGCGAGAGCGAGGACCGAGACGATGATGATGGTGAACATGACGGACCCCTTCCGCGGACCGCGGGAGCGCGGCCGCACGAGATGCACGGGAGAGCGGCGAGATCGACGCGGGGCGGGCGCCGTCTAAGGAGGCGTCACGACGCCGACGGCCGACGCCGCGTGGCGCGCGCGCGCGGAGCGCTGCGCGTCGCGAAGGCGATCAGGAGTGAAGGCGCACATGTCCGTCCGGCTCCTCGCTGTCTTGCAGCGGAGGTTGCGATCCGCACGAAGCGGAGCGGTCACCGGACGGGAGTCGCAAACGCCGCGCCGCGGCGTGAGCGGCTGCGGTCGAGCCCGGCGCGCGGGACTTGCCTGCCTCGTCGCCGACGGCGGGTTGCCCGTCGCGAGGTCCCTGTCCGTTCGGCCGTCCACTCCATCGTCGATGGCGGAACCTACGTGAAGCTCGACCGCAGCGTCCGTCAGATCAACGCCGCTGAGATCGCCGAGCTGTCGATGCAACGCGGCGCGACGAGCTGGGTGAACGGGACCGGCGACTTCGACTTCGCGTTGCTCGACACGGAGTGGTGGCAGGACTACGCCCGACGACGCAAGCTGAGCGCGAAGCGCACGCTCCCGGAGAACCTCGAACGGCTCGGCCTCGCCCGTAAGGACGCGAGCCGCACGCTGCGTCCGATCCGCGCCGCGGCTCTCCTGTTCGCGGAGCACCCCGGCGGCATCCTCCAGACGAAATGCGCGATCCGGCTCTTCCACTACAAGGGCGAGAAGGTCGAGCACACGGTGCACACGAACCTGCTCCGCCCGCCGAAGACGATCGACGGGCCCGTGATCGAGCAGATCCGTCAGGCGCGGGACGCCGTCGTGGACGCGCTCGCCGCGGGCGTGCAGGTCGGTCGGCTCGGCTTCCGGATCGTGCAGAAGTACCCCGTCCGCGTGCTGACCGAGGCGATCACGAACGCCGTGCTGCACCGCGACTACCGACTCGAGGCCGACATCCACGTCCGTATCTTCTCGAACCGCGTCGAGGTAGAGAGCCCGGGGCTCCTTCCGCGCAATGTGACGGTCGCCAACATCGCCACCGTCGGGTCGCGCCCTCGCAACCGACTGCTCGTCGATCACGTGCGGGAGTTCTCGGACCCGCCGAACCTCGACGCAGGCGAGGGCGTTCCGATGATGGTCGCGGCGATGCGCGACGAGCAGCTCTACCCGCCCAGCTACCTGACCCCGCCGTACTGGCTGCGCGAGGCCGTCGTGTGCGTCTGCCTGAACGAGGCGATGCCGACTCAGTGGGAGCAGGTCTCGGCGTACCTCACCGAGCACGAGAGCATCGGGAACGCCGAGGTGCGGCGTGTGCTCGGGACCGACGATCCGGTGCGGACCTCGCGCCAGATCAAGGAGTGGGTGCGGCTCGGGCTGCTCGTGGCGGTGGACCCGGCATCCGCGAAGAGCCGCCGCCGCTACCGACGCGCCGGGGGCGCGACCGAGCAAGCGGCATTTTCATTCAGCCGTGATAATGACCCGCCGGGACGCTCTAAGTGAAGGATCGAAAGCCACTTGCGACGCGCGCCATTATCAGGGCGGCCTGTGGGTTCCCGCTTGAGCCAGCAAGCGCGGGGCGGGACACTCCGGTCCTCAGGGAACCGGGAGGGCCGTGGAGATGAGCGCAGCCAGGCTGTACCGCATCGACGGCGGCAGGGCTAAGGAGCTCGAGGGCTCGGCGGTCGGGCTGGAGAAGTCCCTGCAGACGCTGATCGAGCGGAACCTCGATGAGTTGCTCGGCGTGCGGTTCCTTGCGTCGGAGTACTCGACCGGCAAGACGCACGCGGGGCGCATCGACACGCTAGGGCTCGACGAGGACGGCTGCCCGGTGATCCTCGAGTACAAGCGTGCGCTGAACGAGACCGTCATCAACCAGGGGCTCTTCTACCTCGACTGGCTCCTCGACCACCGTGCGGAGTTCAAGCTCGCGGTGATGGACAAGTTCGGGAAGGCGGCGGCGGACGACATCGACTGGAGCGGACCGAGACTTCTCTGCATCGCGACCGACTTCACCAAGTACGACGTGCACGCGGTCCAGCAGATCGACCGCAACATCGAACTGATCCGGTACCGCGAGTTCGGGAAGGACCTGCTGCTCCTCGAGCTCGTGAATCGCACAGCCTCCAGCGATGAGATCCGCACGGTGAAGGCGCCGACACCCGCATGCGATCGGCAAGAAGGTCGAGATCATGCTGTCCCACTTCACGGACCAGGTGGAGCGGCAGATCGACCACCGCGCGAAGGCGATGATCGTGACGCGCTCACGCCTTCACGCAGTGCGCTACAAGCTGGCGCTCGACCAGCAGCTCAAGGCAAGGGGGCTGCCGTTCAAGGCGCTCGTGGCGTTCTCCGGCGCGGTCGAGGACGGCGGAGCGAACTACACCGAGGCCGGGATGAACGGCTTCTCGGACAAGCAGACGGCGAAGGCCTTCCGGCAGAAGCAGTACCGGTTCCTCGTCGTCGCGGAGAAGTTCCAGACCGGCTTCGACGAGCCGCTGCTCCACACGATGTACGTGGACAAGAAGCTCTCCGGCGTCAACGCCGTGCAGACGCTGTCGCGTCTGAACCGGACGTTCCCAGGCAAGACCGAGACACTGGTGCTCGACTTTGCGAACGAGACCGACGAGATCCAGGAGGCCTTCCAGCCGTACTACGAGGCGACGCTCCTCTCGGCGGCGACGGACCCGAACCTCGTCTACGACCGCGAGCGCGAGCTCTACGACTTCCACCTGTTCACGAAGGAGGAGGTCCAGGCGTTCGCGGCCATCTGGTTCGGCGCGACCGAGAAGGACAAGCGCCAGCACGCGAAGTTCTACGCCGTGCTGCTGCCCGTGAAGGCGCGGTTCGACGGGCTGCTCGCGGACCAGCAGGAGCGCATCCGCGCGGCCCTCGCGGACTACGTCCGGCTCTTCGTCTTCATCTCCCAGCTCCTCACGTTCGCGGACGCCGACCTCGAGAAGCTGTACCACTTCGCCCGGTTCCTGCGGCGACTCGTCCGCGCGGACAAGGACGAGCTCCCGCGCGAGGTGCTGAACGCCGTGGACATGGAGTCGTACCGCGTCCAGCAGACGTCGAAGGGCAAGATCGAACTCGCGAAGGGCATCGGCGAACTCGAGCCGCTCTCGTTCACCGGCCCCATGCGCCTCACCGCCGGCGAGGAGGAGCCGCTCTCGAAGATCATCCGCGAGCTGAACGAGCGGTTCGGCACCGACTTCACGGAGGAGGACCGCGTCGTCGTGCGCGGCCTGTACGAGTCCCTTGCGACCGACGAGGCGCTCGTCGAAGCCGTGCGCGTGAACCCGCCCGAGAACGCGCGCCTCTCGTTCGAGCAGAAGGCGAAAGACCGCATGCAGGGGCTCGTCGACACGAACTTCAAGCTCTACAAGCGAATCACGGACGACGAAGCGTTCTCGAAGGTGCTGCTCGACATGCTGTTCGAGATGTTCCGGGCGAGAGCGCGGCGCGACGACCCTCCGTAGCGCCTACTTCGCCGGAGCCTGGAGCTCGGCCAGCTTCGCCTTCACGTGCCCCGCGTGGCCTTCGGACCGCACGGACTTCCAGTGGTGCGCGATGACGCCCTTCGGGTCGACGATCACGGTGCTGCGGATCACGCCGACGACCTCGCGGCCGTACATCTTCTTCGTCCCCCACGCGCCGTAGGCGCCGAGCATCTTCTTCTCCGGGTCCGAGAGGAGCTGGACCTTCAGGTTGTGCTTCTCGCGGAAGTTCGAGTGCGTGGCCGGCGAGTCGGGCGAGACGCCGAACACCTCGGCGTCGAGGCGGTGGAACTGCGCGAGTGCTGCGGTGAACTCGCAGGCCTCCACGGTGCAGCCCGGCGTGTCGTCCTTGGGATAGAAGTAGAGGACCACCCAGCGGCCCTTCAGCTTCTCGAGCGTGACGCGCTCTCCCGCGTGGTTCAGGAGCGAGAACGCGGGCGCCTTCGATCCGGCTTCGATGCTCATGGGTCGGAGGGTACTCGGCCAAACCGGGGCGGGGCATCAACCTTGTGCGCCATGTCCGGTCGCGCGTTCCTGCTCGTCGCCGCGGGCCTTCTCGTCGCCGCGTGCGGCGACGAGGGGCCGCCGCCGTCCGGCGCGCTCGACGTGAAGGGCACGCCGTTCCTCGTGTCCCGCGCGGCGGAACCCGCGGTCGCTTCCCTCTCGATCGGCGACGTGGACACTCCGCGCGACGGCGATCAGCCGCCGCAAGAGCCGCCGTCGGCGCTCGAGGCGCCCGCGGAGCCGGCGCCCGCCTCCGCGCCGCCCGTGCCCGTGCCGTCCGCCGCCGGCGAGGCCGAAGAGTTCGAGCCGGTCAGCTTCGACGACCTCGCTTCGTTCACGTTCACGCAGTACGCGTCGGGCGAGAAGCACGAGATCCCTTTGAGCATCCTCGCGCTCTCCGGGAAGCGGGTCGCGGTCGACGGCTACGTCATGCCGCTTTCCTACGAGGCCGGCGGCGCGAAGAAGTTCCTCCTCATGCGGTACCGCTTCGGCTGCTGCTACTCTGTGCCGCCGATGCTGAACGAGTGGATCGAGGTGACGATGGCGAAGGGCGTCGCGGACTACATCCCCGACACGCTCTCGACCGTCTCCGGCGTCCTCACCGTGAAGGAGGAGTCGAAAGACGGCGCCGCGACGGGCCTCTACACGATGTCGGCGTCGCGGGCGGAGTTCACGGAGGCGCGCTAGCGATGGAACTGGGCCTCAGGGACCTCAACGTGGTCGTGACCGGAGCGTCGGGCGGCATCGGGCGCTCTCTCGCTCTCGAGTTCGCCGCTGAGGGCGCGCGCCTCGTGCTCCACGGCCACGGACGCGTCGCGGAACTCCGCGCGTGGCTCGCGAAGCGGCCGTGGAAGGACCGCGCGATCGTCTGCGGCGGCGACCTCGGGAAGTCCCGCGCGTGCGACGCGATGTTCGCGAAGGCGCTCGCGAAGTGGGGCCGCGTGGACGTGTGCGTCGCGAACGCGGGGAACTATCCGCCGGAGACGAAGCGCATCGACGCGATCGACGAGCGCCGCGTGCGCGCGACGATCGACGCGAACCTGCTGTCGTCGGTCTTCACCGCGCGCGCGTTCTTCGCGTCGCTCGCGAGAACCGGCCCGCGCGCCGACGGTCACGGCGCATCGCTCCTCCTCATCGGCTCGACGGCGGGGCGCTTCGGCGAGCGCGGCCACTTCGACTACGCGGCCGCGAAAGCGGGGCTCGCGGGTCTCGTCACGACGCTGAAGAACGAGCTTCCCGAGATCGATCCCTTCGGCCGCGTGAACATGATCGAGCCGGGCTGGACCGTCACGCACAACGTGCGTCCCGCGCTCGAGAAGCCGGGCGTCGTCCTTCGCGTCGTGCAGACGATGGCCCTTCGGCAGCTCGGACGCGCGAAGGACGTCGCCAAGCTCGCGGCGTTCCTCAGCTCGCCCGTCGCGGCTCGCCACGTCAGCGGGCAGACGATCGTCCTCGCGGGCGGGATGGAGGGCCGCGTGCTCTGGCGCGAGGATGCGATCGACGAGGCCGCGATCCGCCGCCGGTTCCGCGAGGACTAGCCCGACCTGTTCACGAGGGTTTGCGTGCATCGGCGCGAAAGGCAGGGAAAGTGTGAGACCGACGACGGCGAGCGCCCCGAGCGAACCGGACACCCCGGCCTGGACGAGGCGTTCGGGCCGAGGGCAAGGCGCGACCGCAGCGGCGACCGCGGCAGGTCGGCGCAAGGAAGCAACGCAGCCATCGGCCCGAACGACCGTCCAGGCGCGGACCTTCGTGAACAGGTCGGACTAGCCCCGTGCCGAACCCCGACGACCCGCCCGCGGGCGGACCCTTCCTCCTCTCAGGCAACTACGAGTACCTCACCGAGGGCTACTACGAGTGCCAGGACGCCGAACTCGCGCGACGCGGCGACGTGATGCCGACGTGCGCCGACGCGCTCGACGCCTACGTCGTGCCGATCGCGCTCGAGAAGGCGTCGAAGGCGGGCCTCGCCGTCCCGGACTGGGTCCTCACGCACGAGTACTTCCCAGTGCCCGCCGTCTGCTACGGCGTGAACCCGTTCTCGCGGCGCTACGCGGTCGTGCGCGAGGAGTCGGCTCGCGAGGCAGTGGCGAAGAAGCTCACGTG
Source organism: Planctomycetia bacterium (assembly GCA_031404455.1). Taxonomy (GTDB): domain Bacteria; phylum Planctomycetota; class JAJSAM01; order JAJSAM01; family JAJVHW01; genus JANNHP01. The sequence continues at coordinate 16,016 of JANNHP010000090.1, forward strand.
GAACTTCAAGTACTCCATGTGCTGCCAGCGCATCTCCGCGGCCACCGAGATCGTGGAGTTCCGGATGATCGGTGGGCGCACTTCAGACGAGGAATTCGCCGGCTGGGCGGACCGCGTGTTCTCCATCTTCCGCGTCCCGCTCGCCACCGTGCGCCTCCTGCGCAATGGGCGCCTCGAGCTCTCGGCGATCGAGATCCTGCCCTACCGGTTCCTCACGCACGAGGAGCGCGACTGGGCGCGCGAGATGGCGGGAGACGCGCGTGGGTAGGCTGGCCATCTTCATCGAGAAGTACACGATCAACCGCTCGAGCGAGTTCGAGGCGCTCATGCGCTACCGCGCGGCGGCCGAGGAGCTCGGACACCACGCCGACTACCTCTTCCGGCGCGAACTGCGGAAGATCCCGAACTACGACGCCGTGCTCATCCGCGCGCTCACCGATCCCTTGAACTCGAGCTTCGTCGCGGCGCGGATGGCGGAACTGCACGGCAAGCCCGTGATCGACGACTCGCGCTCGATCCTCGTCTGCTGCGACAAGGTCCACATGTACCGCCGTCTGATGGCTGCGAACGTCGCCATCCCGCGCACCGTGTTCTGCGGAGCCGACGAGATCTACCCTTGGCGCGGCGAGGAACTGCTCGCGGAGCTCGGGCCGCGGCTCGTCGTGAAGGCGCCGAACTCGAGCTTCTCGCAGCACGTGGAGAAGGTCACGACTCCGGAGGACTTCGAGAAGGTCGGCGACCGGTTCCTCCACCGCGCGGACCGGATCGTGGTGCAGGAGTTCGTGGAGAGCGAGTTCGACTGGCGGGTCGGAGTGCTCGGCGGCGAGCCGGTGTTCTCGTGCCGCTACGTCATCCCCGAGGAGACGTTCAAGATCATGGCGATCGTGAACGGCCAGATGCGCGCGTGCCGCGTGGAGCCGGTGCCCGTCGCCGAGGCGCCGGCGCACGTCGTCGCGACCGCGGTCGCGGCGGCGAAGGCGATCGGCGGCGGGCTCTACGGCGTCGACCTGAAGGACGTCGACGGGCGCGCGGTGGTCATCGAGGTGAACGACAACCCCACGATCAACGCCGACGAGGAGGACCGCTTCGCGCCCGACGTCTATTCGAAGATCGTCCGGCATCTGCTCGGCCCGCGATCGTGAGCATCCGACCGGCGCGCGTCGCGGACGTCGGCGCGATCCTCGAGATCGAGGACGCGTCGTTCACGACCGACCGGCTCACTCGCAGGAAGCTCCTGCATCTCTTCGCCCGCGGGAACTGCTCGCTCGTCGTGGCGCAGATGCGCGGACGCGTCGCGGGCTACGGGCTCGTGCTCTTCCGCCGCGGATCGTCGTCGGCCCGGATCTACGGTCTCGCCGTCGCGCCGCGCCTGCGCGGCGGCGGCGTCGGACGGCGTCTCCTCGCGGCCTGCGAGCGCGCGGCCGTGTCGCGGCGCTGCACGCGCGTCACTCTCGAGGTGTCGACGCGCAACGCCGGGGCCGTCTCGCTCTACCGGGCACTCGGATACACCCGCGTCGCGCGCCTCGGTCCGTACTACGAGGACGGCTCCGCGGCCGACCGATATGCGAGGCGCCTGAGGTGAGTGCCGCACGGGACCTGCACGCGCTGCTCGCGGCGTTCGATCCGGGAGCGCCGCTCGGAGCGCGGATGGACGTCCTCGCGCGGCTCGCGCGCTGGGTGTTCGAGGATCCGGGTTCGCCCGGCGGCGGCACAGCGCCTGCGGAATCGCGACTCGTCCTCCTCTGCGGCGCGCTCGAGGATCTGCCCGAGCGGCGGCGGGACGTGGGGCTCGTGCTCCGCTCCGCGATCGAGGAGGCCGACGCGCTGCACCTGTTCTGCGAGGCGGGGCTCCCCGGCGACCGCGGCTTCCTGGGCGGGTTCGCCGACCGCGTGGCGAGGAAACTGCTGCCGGCCCCGCCCGACGATCGCGACCTGTCGCAGATCCTCGCTCGCGCGTTCCCCCGCGGCGACGGCGCGGATCGGCTCGCCGCGGCACCGGCCGACGCGCTGATCCGGCTCGGTGCGGTCCTCGGCGACGCCTCCGTCCCCGCGCGCCTTGCGATGACCGACGCGGTGCGCGTCCTCTGCGTGCGCACCGCGGCGCTCGGGATGTCCGGGGAGATCCGGCGTCGCTCCGGCGTCGCGACGACCCGCGAGTCGCCGTTCTTCGAGCTGTCACGCGCCGGCGCGGAGGACGTGATCCGGCTCACCGTCGCGTGCCGCGCACAGATCGCGGTCGTGCTCGCGCACCTCGAGGAGTCGGGCGTCTCGGTCGACGTGGTCAGCCGCCTCGAGGTGATGTCGCAGTGCCTCGGCCGGATCGAGGCGCTCGGCGTGCTCCTCGCGCCGGCGCGGGGCGACGAGGACGTCCGCGCGCGCGCCGCCGCGCGCTTCGTCGCCGGGCTCGCCGTCGCGTGCTCGGGCGAACGCTCGCTCAGAGTGCTCGTGCGGTCGGACCTGCGCCTGCTCGCGCGAAAGGTCATCGAACGCGCGGGCGTCACGGGCGAGCACTACATCACCGTCACCCGGCGCGAGTGGTGGGCGATGATCGCCTCGGCGGCGGGCGGCGGCGCCGTGACGGCCGTGACGTGCGTTCTCAAATTCACCGTCAAGTGGGGCCACCTCCCGCTCTTCGCGGAAGGGCTCTTCTCCGCGGTGAACTACGCGGCGAGCTTCATCGTCATCCAACTGCTCGGCTGCACGCTCGCGACGAAGCAGCCCTCGATGACCGCCGCAGCGCTCGCCGGCTCGCTGCGCAGGTGCGAGCAGTCCAAGGATCTCGACGAAGTCGTGACGATGATCGCGCGCATGTGCCGTTCCCAGTTCGCGGCCGCCCTCGGCAACATCCTGATGGTGGTGCCGGCCGCCGTCGCGTTCGACATCCTCTACACCGCGTCCACGGGCCGCCCCTTCCTCGACCCCGCGACTGCCGCGGCGACGGTGGCGTCGCTCGATCCGCTCGGCAGCGGCACCGTCCCGTTCGCGGCGCTCACCGGCGTGCTCCTCTGGGCGTCGAGCGTCGGCGCGGGCTGGCTCGAGAACTGGGCCGTGTACCGCCGCCTCCCGGAGGCGATCGCGGAGCACCGGGCGCGCCGCTGGGCCGGAGTGCGCACGACCCGCTTCATCGGCGCCGCCTTCGCCCGCAACGTCTCCGGATTCGGCGGCAACCTGATGCTCGGCTTCCTGCTCGCGGCGACGCCCATCGCGGGCAAGTTCTTCGGCGTGCCGCTCGACGTGCGGCACGTGACGCTCTCCACCGGGGCCTTGGCACTCGCGGTGTCGGCCCTCGGCGCACCGCTCTTTCGGACGGGCGAGTTCGCGTGGGCCGTCGCCGGAATCGCGGTGATCGGCGTCCTCAACTTCGGGCTGAGTTTCGCGCTGGCACTCGGCGTCGCGCTGCGCGCGCGGAACGTCGAGTCCGCGGAGAAACTCCGGCTCGCCCGTGCGGTGCGCCGGCGGTTCCTCGAGAGCCCGCGCGAGTTCTTCTTCCCGCAGAGTTGAGAGGTCGCGACGCCGGCTACGGCTTGCGGCGAAGGCTGAAGAGCTTGTCGTCGAAGCGCTCCGCGATGAACACCTCGCCGCCGAGCGGCGCGACCGCGACGGGGAAGTTCAGCGGTTCGTCGGGGTTCGAGGCGCCGGGGCTCGGCGGACGCGTGGTGAGCCGCCGGTCGAAGTCCACGCGGCGTCCCGCCGCGATGAACGCGCGGTCGCGCGCGAGGTCGAACCGCCACACGATCCCGGCCTCGGGATCCGCCGCGTAGAGCAGGTCCGCGCGTCCCGGCGCGAACGCCAGGTCGTCGAGGGCGCCGAGCACCACGGTGCGCAGCGGCGCGCCGATGCCGCCGATCGTGCGCCCCTCGCCGCCCGAGTCGGTCTCGCCGAAGTTCGTCCCGGCGAGCGTCGTCGTCGTGCCGAGTGCCAGGTCGAACCGCACGAGCCAGTCGCGGTCGCCGACGACGATCCGTCCGGCGGCGTCGATCAGCACCGCGCGCGGCTCAAGGAGACGCGTGTCGAGCGGGTGCGCGCCGCTCACGTCCACGTCGCCGCCGCCCGCCACGGTCGCGACCCGGATCCCGTCGAGCCCCGGCGTGTCCGCGTAGATGAAGAGCACGCGGTCGCTCACCGGGTAGGCGAAGGCATCCGTCGCCACGACGACGTTCGTGTCCGCGTCGAAGGCCGCGCCGCAGCAGAACGGCAGCCCGGTCTGCCGCGCGGGCAGTGATTCGTCGAGATCGGGCGTCCCGTCGCCCGCGACGCGCACCACGATCCCGTCGGCCCGCACCACGTACGCGAGACTCCGCGTGCGGCCCACGTCACCCGTGACGACGAGGAGAAGTCCCTGCGGGCCCGCCGAGAGCGCGCTCACGATCGCGCCCGAACCGCCGATGTCGGCGTCGAAGTCGTAGTCGAGACGCAAGACGCCGTCGCCCGTCAGCGTGCCGCCGCCCGCGTAGAGCTCGAACGCTCCGCCCGGCACGTGACGCATCACCGCGGCCGCGGGCAGCGCCGAAGTGAGGACGTCGGTCGAGAGATAGAGCACGTCCTCGTCGGGCGGGACGGCGAGGTCGTTCGGACGTCCCGCGAGCGCGACCTCGGCCAGTTCCACCGGAGGCGAGAACACCTGGTAGGAGCTGAACGAACTCGTCGGGAACGTCACGAGCCCTGCGTTCGCGTCGACGACGTACGTCGCGCGGGGCAGTTCGAACACCTCGCCGTCGTCCGCGCGGCGCAGCACGCAGATGCTCGTCAGCACGTCGCCCGAAGCGAACGCTCCGACGTCGTACGGGAGCGTGATCTCGACGGAGTCCCTGAACGCAGCGCCGCCCGAATCGAAGTGCACGCTCACTCCCGCCGGCGCGAAGCCGAGCGGGTCGTCGATGGCGTCGTCGTCCGAGCGCAGGAGCACCGACGTCGGCAGGTCGAGTCCGCCCGAGGGGATCTCGAGGCAGACGCCGGACGCGTCGAGCGACACGCGCTGCTGCTGCTCGAGCGGCGCAACGTCCACGCTGCCGCCCTCCTCGTCGAACTTGCGCGACACCGTGCGCGCGACGCCCGCGCCGCGGCGTTCCGCGCCCCGGAGATTCACACGCGCCGCCTTCGCCGGCGGCCTCCTGGCGATGCTGCCGGAGATCTCGCGCCCGGCGACGTCGGTGACGAGGTCGAGCCGGTAGCGCCCGGTCGACGGGAGCTTCGGGGTGCGCGCGGTGACGTGCGCCGACGGCGCGGAAGGCGGGTCGTAGGGCAGCTCGAACCCGCGCGGTCCGCTGATCCCGACGACACGCACGGACGCCGCCGCGTCGAGGGCGCGGAGGTCGGCGTCGATCCGCGTTCCCGCCTCGGCGTCGAAGACGAAGAACGCTCCCGCCTCGGACGTGGTGCCGGAGAACGTCTCCCGCGCGGGCAGCCGCCACGAGGCGTCGAGCTTGTAGTTCCCCGTGGTCGTCCCCTCGGACCGCACGTCGATCCGGTAGAGCCCCGCCGGGCCGGGCGTGAACGGGAGAACGCTCGCCGTTCGGCCCTTGCGCCTGAGCGACGGACCGAGGTCGATCTCCGCTCCGCCGGGACCGAGGAGGCGCACGTCCGGCCTCACGCGGCCCGACCCGCGCACGGAGATCGCGATCGCGGCGTTCTCCGGCATGCGGAGGCGGAGCGTGTCGAGTTCCCGCGGAGCGCTGATCGCGCCGCTCACCGCGGCCCGGTTCTCGATCTCGACGTCGAGCGTCCCGCTGTCGGCGGCTCCGGCCGGTCCCGTCGATGCGCACGCCGACGCGAGGGCCAGCAGGTTCGCGATCGTCCGTGTTCCGTGCCGGCTGCCCGCGCGCAGGTCGCGCGCGAGCACGCGGGGCCTCGACGACTTCCACGTCATGACGCAAGGCTAGCACCGGCTCCCCGGCCGTCCGGGTGACCGAACGCGCGCGCAGCAGCGGCGGGCGCGACCGTCAGCGCGGGTCGACGTTGAACGAGCGGTACACGATCTTCCCGCGGGTGGACCCGTCCCCGAAGCGGCCCGCGTAGATCTCGGGGGCGACCCGCGTGAGCGGGAGCCCGCAGTCCTCGGACTGCAGCGTCGTCCACGCGGTGCCGTCCGCGGACACGTCCCAGTTCATCTGCCCTCTCGCGGCGTCGTGGCGCAGCCGGAGCCAGCGGTGCGCGACCGGGTCGTACGGGAGGGACTCCACCCGCGGCGCGAAGTCGTACTTGCGCGAGAGGTAGAGCCAGCGGCCGTCGCCCTGCGCCGCTCTTCCGATCTCGAACGAGCAGTAGTCGGAATCGTGGTCGAAGGTGAGGCGGAACTTCGCCTCGGTGTGGTCGCAGTCGAACGACTCGAGATCCGCGCGGAGGTGCCAGCTCCCGCCGCGGAAGTCGTAGACGTCTCGGCTCGTGATCCCGCCGAAGTCCGTGCCGCTCGTGCCTTCGACGCTCACCTCGATGCCCCCGATCCTCGGCTCGACCTCGTGCACGTGGTTGAGCGAACGCCAGAGCCGCGCGCTGCGCGCGGCGTCGGTGAAGTCGTCGTACAGTTCCGCGGCGGGCCGCCCCGGACGCAAGCGCAGCGACCACACGGCGACGATGAGCGCGCCCGCGGCGACGAGCACGATCGGGAGCCGCCGGCGGCGAGGCGAAGGGTCCGGCGTTCCGGTCATCGCTCGCCGGGTGAGGCGGGAGCGCTCCCGGTCCAGGTTCGGCGCGAGGCCCTGAGTACACCGCTGTTCATCGCTCGGCGCGACGCTACCGCGCGGACTCCGTGCGCGCAAGCCGGTGAACTCCGTGCGGGCAACGGCACGCAGGCAGTACGAGTCCCGTCCGCGACCGGGCGGAAGTCCTCCGGCGACGGCGGCCCGAGCGCGAGTCCGGGAGGCGCCGCGGATCGCACCCGGGCCGCCCGCGGCGGGATCTTGCTGGCGCAGCGACGCGCGAATCCGGTCAAATCCGGCGCGTCGTGTCACCGGGACCGAGGTGGTCCCGGGGTGCGGCGCACCCGACTCGTTGCGGCCTCGTCAGCGCCGCTTGGTCCGAGTAAGGAGTTCCTCCGATGGCGAAGAAGAAGCCCGCAAAGAAGGCTGCGAAGCCCGCGGCGAAGAAGCCGGCCAAGAAGGCCGCGAAGAAGGCGCCGGCCAAGAAGGCCCCCGCGAAGAAGCCCGCCAAGAAGCCGGGCCGCTCGAAGGGTTCCTCCGAAGAGGAGTAGTCTCCGCTTCGAGTTGCAGCAGGAGGGCGCACCGCGTTCGCGCGGCGCGCCCTCTTCGATTCACCGCACGCGCACGAGGATGACGAGCTCGCGTCCCGCGCCGAGGAGGCTCCCGCCCGCGCGACGCAGCGATCCCGAGCCGCCTTCCCCGAGCGGGACCGACTCGACGACCTGCATCTGCGCCACGACCGGCTTCTCGACCGCGACGCGCTCGGGCGGCAGAGCGGGGTCGACGAGGACCGGCTGGTCCTTCTCGGACTGGATTCCCTGCGAACCGCGTCCGACCGCGAGCTGGATCGTCTGGCGGTCCATCCGGTCGAGCCTCCTCAGGTCGAGGTCCACGTCGACGGAGCGCTCGCGCGGGGTCAGGTTGAGGAAGTGCCCCGTGACCACCGGCGAGAACAGCGGGTCGGGGATGCGGGCGCTCTGCGCGACCTCCACGTCCCAGTCGCCGAGGAACCGCCGCTCCGTGCCGCCGGTGCTCGCGAGCGGCAGGCCGAGAGTCGCGGTCCCTGAGAACCCGGCGACCGCGAAGGCGCCCGCGGGCAGCGGCGCGTCGAGCGACACCACGGCGCCGGCGGGCGCGTTGACGGCGAGACACTCCACTCGCGCCGCCCTCATCATCGAATCCGCCGCGTCGCACATCCGCTCGAACTGCTGCGCCGACGAGAGCGGCGGCGCGGACGGGAGCGTCAGGACGAACTCGCGGCTCTGGACCGAGAGCAGGTAGATCGGGTCGCGGAAGGCCGTGGCGACGATCTCGTCGGCGCTCGTCGTGCGCTCCGGCAGCGCGTCCCAGGAATCGACCTCCTCCTGGTGCGGCAGGTCGACGCCGCGCACGTGGGCGAACCCCATGAACGCCGAGCGGAAGAGCGGCGACACCACGATCGCGGGATCTCCCGGCGGCCGCGGGAGCGCCCACGCCGCCTCGACGCGCAGGACCATCCGCGCGCCGTCCCGGCCGGTCCACGACGTCTCCGACGCGCGGCCGTTCCCGACCCGGATGCACGCGGCCACCTCGTCGAATGCCACGGCGCAGCGGTCCGCGCGGCCGAAGCCGTCGTGGCCGAGGTCGATCTGCGCTTCGTCGAGCGGCCGTGCGACCCGGGCGATCGCCTCGACGATTGCCGTGCGGCCGTCGGGCATCGGCGTCACGCAGAGCTCGGCCGAGGCGCCGGTCCTGAGGATCGCGAGGATCGGGTCGCCGATGGAGGACGCCTGCGCGATCTCCACGTCGTAGTCGGCGACGACCTGCCGCTCGACGGCGTCCGCGAGGACGAGCGTACGGGCCGGATCGGCGTGCGTCTGCGCCGCGAGCAGCGTCTCGGGACCGGCGACGCCCGGGCCGCCGGGCCAGCGCTCGATCGACACCTTCAGCGCGATCGGTTGGGGCGCCCGCCCGCGGAGGTCCGCGAGCGCCGCGGCCACGGCCGCGCGGTTCTCGGGCGCGAACGTGACCGCGCGAGCCTTGTCGTCGAACCCGGTGCGGGGCGCGTCCGGCCCGATCGACGAGTCGAGGACCGTGCACACGGACTGACCGTCGAACCACGGCGGGCAGTTGTCGTCGAGGCCGCTGTCGATGAGCCGTTGCTCGCCCGCGATGCGGCGGGCGGAGAACTCCACCCCGAAGGGCGACGACGACACCGACCGCGTCGCACGGCGGACGGATCCGTCGCGCGTGAGGAGGTCGCCGATCGGGATCGAGCCCTCCTCGTCCGCGAGGGCCGCCCCAGCGATCGCGATTCCCAGCAGGACGACGGCGGTTCGACGCATGGCGCCCTCCTCGTTCGCCTGCAATCGTAGCGGTTCCCACCAGACGGGGACAGCGGCACCGCGAATCGGACATCGCTCCCGTCCCGCCCCAGTCGCTCCCGCCGCGCCCGTCCCGCCCGCTGCGCCGGTCCGCGCTCTCGCCGAGACGGTGGGCCCGGGGATGCCCTGTTTCTTCGGCTGCATGCTCCGGAGCGTCGGGATACTCGTGCCCCTCATCGTCGTGACGAGCCTGTTGCTGCTCTGAATTGGTGGTCCGGGTTGGGCCGGACCGCGTCCGTCTCGTACCGGGCATACGGAAGGTGACCTCATGGAGCTTGGAATCATCCTGGGCGTGAGCCTGCTCGGCCTCGTGGCGGCGGGCCTTCTGGCGAAGTGGGTGCTGGCCCTCGACCAGGGCCCGGAGTCGATGCAGAAGGTGGCCCGCGCGATCAAGTCCGGCGCCGAGGAGTTCCTGAGCCGGATGAACACCACGATCATCAAGATCGCGGTCCCGCTCGCGTGCCTCATCTACATCCTCTATGCGTTCATCAGGAAGCCGACGGAGTTCGATCCGACGGGCAAGGACGGCGCGGGTGCCCTGGCACTCTGGACGGCCGGATCGTTCGTCCTCGGCGCCGCCTGCTCGATGTTCGCCGGCTACGTCGGCATGTGGATCGCGATCCGCACGAACATCCGGACGGCGAACGCCGCCCGCACGTCGCTGAACGGCGCGTTGCAGGCCGCTCTCCGCGGCGGCGCGGTGTCGGGTCTCCTCGTCGTCGGCATGTCGCTCCTCGGCGTGGGCGGCCTCTACGCGATCGCGAACGCCATGGAGGCGACGGGCACGGGCCCCAACGCCGCGATGAAGATCCCGCTGCTGATCGTGGGCTACGGCTTCGGCGCCTCGCTCGTCGCGCTCTTCGCGCAGGTGGGCGGCGGCATCTACACGAAGGCGGCCGACGTCGGCGCCGACCTCGTCGGCAAGGTCGAGGCGGGCATCCCCGAGGACGATCCGCGCAACCCGGCCGTCATCGCGGACCTCGTCGGCGACAACGTCGGCGACTGCGCCGGCCGCGGCGCCGACCTCTTCGAGTCCACGGCCGCCGAGAACATCGGCGCGATGATCCTCGCCGCGTCGCTCGCCGAGCACAGTCACATCGGCGGCGCCACCGCGATCGGCCTGATGATGTTCCCGCTCGTCGCGCGCGCCTTCGGCATCGTGGCGTCGATCATCGGCCTCTTCTTCGCGAACATCCGCGAGGACCAGGACCCGATGGACGGCCTGAACCGCGGCTACTACGTCACGTCGTTCCTCTCGGCGATCGGGTTCTTCGTCGCGACGAAGTGGCTGTTCGTCCCGTTCATCACCGAGGTCGCGGCCAAGCCGGGCAGCACGGTGGACGTCGGCGGATGGTGGAAGATCCTCGCCTGCGGGCTCATCGGCATCCTCACGTCGCAGGCGTTCGTCTACATCACGCAGTACTACACGGAATACAAGTACCGCCCCGTCCGAGAGATCGCCGACGCGTCGGTGACCGGCCCCGCGACGAACATCATCTCGGGCTTCGCGGTCGGCCTCGAATCGACGCTCCTGCCGGTCATCGTCGTGTCGATCGCGCTCGTCTCGAGCTACATGTTCGGCAATTCCGCGTGTCCCGGCGGCGGGCTCTTCGGCACGGCCGTCGCCACGATGGGCATGCTCGGCACGGCGGGCTACATCCTCGCCATGGACACGTTCGGCCCGATCACGGACAACGCGGGCGGCATCGTGGAGATGAGCGATCAGCCCGAGGACGTGAGGAAGCGCACCGACCGCCTCGATTCCTGCGGCAACACGACCAAGGCCCTCACGAAGGGCTACGCCGTCGGCTCGGCCGCCCTCGCCGCGTTCCTGCTCTTCTCCGCCTACATCGACGAGGTCCACCACTACGCGGGCAAGGACTCGATGCCGGCGATCAACCTCAGCAAGCCCGAGGTGTTCGTGGGCGCGCTCCTCGGCGCCACGCTGGTCTTCTACTTCAGCTCGCTCACGATTCGCGCCGTCGGCCGCGCGGCGAAGTCGGTCATCGAGGCCGTACGCGAGCAGTTCGCTCCCTTCCGCGTCAACGGCGTGCTCAACCTCCCCGACAAGTTCGAGCCGGACTACAAGAAGGTCGTCGGAATCGTCACGTCGGGCGCGCTGAAGCAGATGGTGCTCCCCGGCGTGATCGTGGTCGTGATGCCGATCATCGTCGGGCTGATCTTCAAGAACATCGGCACAAGGGACGTCCTCGACGCCGCCGGAAACTGGATGCCGCTCCTCGACGCGGCGGGCAAGCCGATGCTCGACGCGGCCGGCGCCGTCCGGCACATGGCGGTCGACGCTACGCTCGGCGCCGAGGTCGTGGCCGGCTTCCTCATGGTCGGCACCATCGCGGGCATCCTGATGGCTCTCACCCTGAACAACTCGGGCGGCGCCTGGGACAACGCGAAGAAGTACATCGAGACGGGCGCGCACGGCGGGAAACGCAGCGACCCGCACAAGGCGGCCGTCGTCGGCGACACCGTCGGCGACCCGTTCAAGGACACCGCAGGCCCGTCGCTCCACGTGCTGATCAAGCTGCTGTCGACGATCACGCTCGTGCTGGCACCGCTGTTCCTCTAGGCGCGACGAAGTTCGCCAAGGGAACCACAGGGGCGTGACGGACGGCGCCGCAGATACGATCGGGACAGGGAGGATTCCATGACCCGACTTTTCCGGCGCCTCGTCCTCGCCGCGGCGCTGACCCTCTGTCTCCTGAGCACGCCCGCCGCCGCGAACCCGTACACCGCTTACTTCGACACCCTGCGCGTCAAGGTCGTCGAACTCCGGGATGCCCTCGTCGAGCCGCTCACCAAGCCCGAGCAGAAGCGCAAGGCGCTGCTCGAGAAGATCCTCGCCGCCATGGACGAGGTCTCGGCGTCCCTCGCCGGAGATCTCGCGACCGGGAAGGCCGTCGCGGCGACGGTGGTCAAGGGCCTCCTCGACGATCCCGAACTCCCCGACGTCGTCTTCGACCTCCTCACGAAACTCGGCAGCGACGTGAAGGCGCGCCTCGCCGCCCTCGAAGGGCGCGTGCGGAGTCTGCCGGGCCCGACGGTGAAGAAGGTGCAGAAGGCGCTCGACAGGGCCCTCGCGGAGCTCGCCAAGGCCGACGCGGCCGCGGTGAAGCGCGATCTCAAGAAGATGGCCGCGGCGATCCAGAAGACGAGCGGCGGCGCCGACGCCCTCGAGGGGAAGCTGCTCGCGGCGGAGCGCGCCGCGGGCATCACCTACCGTTGCCTCGTCGGGACGGGCTCGACGGTGACGGCCACCCTCGACGGCGCTGCCTTCCCGGTGGACCCGGCGCGGCTCAAGTGGGAGGCGCGGGTGTTCTGCGACGCGAGCAGCGCGTTCCTCGACCTCCACAGCTTCGAGGTGCGCCTCTACCGGCCGACCGCCACGCCGCTCGGCGACAACGTCGACGAGCACATCCTCTTCGGCTACGGCACGGACGCCGGCGGCGGGTCTTTCCACGGAACGGACACGTACCCCTCGAGCGTCAACTACCTGAAGATCGGCGAAGGTCAGACGGTGAGCGGCACGGGCACGATCACGATCACCACGATCGACCTCGTGACGCCGCGCCTCGTCGGGTCCGCGACCGCCACCGTGCAGAACCAGATCGGCCCGGAACACACGATCACGCTGTCGTTCGACATCACGTGCCTGAAGCACGTGGACTTCTGCGGGCACAAGCGCTGACGGCACCCCACCGACGCCGTCATCCCCCGCTGCGACACTCGCCCGCGCGTGTCCTCGTCCGCCCTCTCCGCCTACGCCAACCGCCGGATGGCCGTCCTCCTCGGCCTCGGCTTCGCCTCCGGCCTGCCGAGTGCGCTCACGAAGGACACGCTCGCGTCGTGGATGACGGACGCGAAGCTCGACATGAAGACAATCGGCGCCTTCTCGCTCGTGGCACTCCCCTACTCGTTGAAGTTCCTCTGGGCGCCTTTCCTCGATCGCTACGCCCCGCCGATCCTCGGACGCCGCCGCGGGTGGCTCGTCATCGCGCAGGTCCTGGTGGCGCTCGCGATCGCCGCGATGGCGGCCATCGATCCGACGTCATCGCTCGTCGCAGTCGCCGCGGCGGCGCTCGCCCTCGCGTTCTTCAGCGCGACGCAGGACATCGTCGCCGACGGCTACCGCGCCGATGTCCTGCCCGAGCGCGAGCTCGGCGCGGGCAACGCGGTGTTCGTCACCGGATGGCGCGTCGGCTACCTCGCCTCCAGCGCGGGCGTGCTCTGGCTCGTCGGACGCGAGATGACGAGCTGGCCGCTCGCATACGTGATCGCGGCGGCGGCGATGGCCGTCGGCATCGTGACGACCCTCGCCGCTCCCGAGCCCGAGGCGCCCGCGCGCACCGAGTCGTTCCGCGAGTCCGTCGTGGCGCCGTTCCGCGAATTCGTCGCGCGGGGCGACGGCTGGGTGGTGCTCGCGTTCGCAATGGTCTTCAAGCTGCCCGACGCGGTCGTCGGCCCGCTCTCGGTGCCCTTCATGCAGAAGCTCGGGATCGCGAAGGAGGACATCGCGACCGTGCGCCAGGGACTCGGCATCCTCTTCACCGTCGCGGGAACCCTCGTCGGCGGCGGGATCGTCGCGCGCTTCGGCGTGTGGAAGCCGCTCTGGGTGTTCGGCGTCGCGCAGGCGCTCAGCAACCTCGGCTTCTGGGCGCTCGCGCGGACGGGCCCCGATCTCGACGTGATGACGTCCGTGATCGCCGTCGAGAACTTCTGCGCCGGGCTCACGACCGCGGGGTTCCTCGCCTTCCTGATGAGCCGCTGCGACAGGAGGTTCTCGGCCACGCAGTTCGCGCTGCTCACGAGCCTCATGGCGTTCGGCGCGACGGCGATCGGCTCCGTGAGCGGCGCGATCCAGGAGTCGCTCGGCTGGGAGGGCTTCTTCGCCGCGAGCGTGCTCGCGGGCGTCCCTGGGGTGCTGATGCTGCCGCTCGTCCGCGAGCGCCGGGACGCGGCGGCTACTCCGCCGGCGGCGTAGGCGGCGTCTCGCTCTTGCGCGCCCTCTGGTACAGGAAAGACGCGGCGACGAGAAGCGCGCCGAGCACGAGGAAGCTCCCGATCCGGTACACGGCCTCGAGTTGCGCCATGTCCACGAGGAACACCTTCCCGAGCGTCAGCGCGAAGACGGCGAGGCCCATCCACCGCAGCCCCGCCTGCCTGCGCGCGAAGCCGATCCCGACGAGCGCCGCGGCGTACGCGGCCCACGCGATCGAGATCCACACGATCGCGCGGAACGCCGCCTCCTCGCGCGTGCCGGTGCCCACGTCGCAGGTGCGACCCCACGCGTGGATCTCGGACGTCAGGAAGACGAGACCCCAGATCACCGCGCAGACGTGGACCGTGTCGCGCATCTTCCCGAGGCACCGCGCCGCCACCGCGAACGCCGCTGCGAAGACCAGGAAGCAGGCCGCGAACCTCAGGTTGAGGACGAGCGGAAGCGCTGCGTTGCGCCCGTCGATCATCGTCGCGACTCCCCAGCAGGCGGCGCCCGCCAGCGGCACGAGTGCGAGCCCGGCCTCGATGCGTTCGTCGTCGATGCCGATCCAGCGCAGCGCTCGCAGCTTCCGCGCGGCACCCATCCAGGCGATGGCGGCGGCGAAGAGCGCCCATGCGATCGTCGTCCAGTGAGCGGAGTGGAATCGTTCCACCACGGGCCAACGTCCCTGCGAGTTCTGCAACTCCTGGCGCCATTCGACCCACCAGGGGATCTCGATGGTGACGACGGTAAGCAGGTATGCGAGCCCGACGATCCGTACCGCCCGGCGGACGCCGTCGAACGGCGCGCGGCCCACGACGTGCGCGGCGATCACGATCGCGATGCCTGCCTGGAACACGCGGTTCGAGAACGGCTCGAGCGGCGAGCCCGGCGCCCACCCGTGGACCCACGTGCTCACCTGATGACGGTCGACGTGGACGGCGACGTGCCAGACGAGCGCTCCGGCGAGCGCGAGGATCGCGAGCACGCGCTCGCCGGACGCACTCCCCGTCCCGACCCAAGCAAGCGGCTTCCAGCGCCGCGCGGCCTCCGCGACCGCCAGAACGGATGCGAACGCTGCCCACGCGATCACGATCCAGTTGCGCGCGGCGAACTGCGGGTCGTTGCGGTTGCCGTGCATGCCGACGTCGGACGTCTCGCCCCAGGCGTGGATCTCCGCCGTGACGAGCGCCAGCAGGAAGATCGCCGCCATCGTGCCGAACGAGTTCCCGGCGTTCCTCTCGTCGTCGCGGGCCGCGAACCGCGCCGCCGCCACGATGAGGATTCCCGCGAGGAACGTGGGGTTCAGCCCGATCGCGAACGGACGCGCGTGGCCGTGGATCAGCAGCGTCATGCCGAAGAGGAGCGCGAAGCCGACCGGCACGAACGCGAGCGCGCGCCCCAGCGCCGAGCCCCGGCCGAAGAGGCGCGCGGCGAGGAACCCGTACACCGCGAGCGCCGCCGCCGGGGCCACGTAGCGCAGTTCGCGATGCAGCGCGTCCAACGGGCGGAATCCGCGATAGAGATCGCCCGCGAGGACGAGCGGCAGCACGAGGAGTCCCGCCGCGGCGACGAGCGTGGACGTGGCCGGCGAAACGCCCTCGGCCTTCGACATCAGCCGTCCGGCGGCGAGGAGCGCCACGCACGGGCACGCGAACACGAAGAACCGCTCGTTCAGGAACGGCGTCGCCGCCTCGTCGAACATGCCGAGCCGGCTCGCGAGGAGATCGCCGCACGCGAGAGCGATCGTGCCGACGCCGCACGCGAGGAGGATGCCGTGGCGCGTGCGCGTCCCGGCGTAGACGACGGCGAGTCCCGCGGCGGAGAGCGCGGGCGAGACCGCGTTGCCGCTCGCGACGACGGCGATCGCCGTCGCGAACGCCGCCGCGGCGAACCCGAGCAGGCTCTCCGACTCCGCGCGCGCGCCCTCCACGCGTTTCGCGACGAGCCTGGAAGCGAGGAAGTACATGGCGCCGAGCAGCACCACGCCGATGCCGAGTCCCCATCGGTGCGCGGGGAAGAGGAGTTCGTGACCGGCGACGCCCGACAGCGCGCCGGCGGCGACGACGCCGACGAGCGACTGCGCCGTGGGCCGCTCCTTCCGCACGATCGCTGGTGCGAGTCCGAGCGTCAGCGACGCCGCGAGGAGCGCCGCGAGGCAGGCGCACGCCACGCCGAGGTTGCTGCCCGTGGCGTAGCGGTCGAACCACACGCTCACGTACACCGCCGTCGCGAGGAGCGCCAGGAGGTCGAGTCCGTGCCACGCGCGGCGCAGGAGGACGAACAGGAGTCCCGCGTCGAGCACCGAGAGCCAGACCGTCAGCGCGACGATGTCGCCCGTCTTCCTCGAGAGGAGCCACGGCGCCATGAAGCCGCCGAGGAAACCGAGGTACGCGAGCACCGGGGCACCGCGCCGCAGCGCGAGCGCCGCGCCGCCTGCCGTGATCCCCGCCGTCAGCGCGAACGCCGCCGTCGTGCCGATCATGTCGTAGATCGAGCACGCGAAGTAGTTCGAGAGATAGAGCGCGCCGAGTCCGAAGCCCATCAGCGCCTGACCGAAGACGTCGAAGCCGCGGCGGCGCATCCGGTCGCCGCCGAAGAGGAGCGCCGCGCCGGCGGTCACACCCATCGCGATGCGCCAACCCGCCGTGATCCAGCCGCGGTCGATCGCGTACTTCAGGAAAAACGCGATGCCGATGAGTCCGACGATCACTCCGGCGATGAGCATGACGCGGCCGCCGAGGAACGCTTCGAGCGACACCGCGGGCTTCGACGGCACAACGGCGATGGGCCTCTCGGAGACCGGCCTCGCGCGCGGCGCCGGGGCGGGCGCTGCGATCGGCGCCTCCGGCACGAGAGGCGGCGGCATCGGCAGCGGCGGCGGTTCCTCCGCCGCGACGGGATGCGTCTCGATCCACGCCGACGGCGCTGGAACGACGATCGGCGCAGGCGGGGGCGACCGGCTCTCGGCGACCGACTGGACTGCTGCGACCGGCGGCGTCTCGGCCGCGGGCGAGACCGCTGCAGCGTCGCCGCGGCGTTCGAGCTGCTGCACGCGAATCGTCAGGTCGCGCAGACGCGCCTCGATCCGGTGCAGCACTTCCGATTCGGAGACGGAGGGCTTCCTGCTGCGCACGACGAGCCACACGACCAACGCGAGGAGCCCGAGGAGGAACATCGGGCAGATGAACCAACTCGCGTCGAAGTGCACCCATCACCTCCGGCGGCGGATGCTACGCCCTCCGAGTTCCGCGACGAGCGTTCGCCACGCAGCGATCTCGCGCGCCGGGCGGACGAGATGCGCGCGGCGGTCGCCGGCCCGGCGCAGCGCGGCGAGGAACGCCGCGTCCGTCTCCGCGCGACGAAGGCGTCGCGCGAGCGCCGCGGTGTCGCCGACGGGGAAGAGTCCGGGATGCGCGCTCCCGAGCACGCCGACGACGCCCGGCACGCGCGACGCGATCACCGGCACGCCGAGCGCCAGCGCCTCGGAGAGAACGCCCGCGCCGCCCTCCATCCGCGAGCTGAGGACCATCACGTCGCTCCCGGCGAGGACCCGCAGCGTGCTCGCCCGCGGCAGGTCGCCGAGCCAACGATAGCGCGGGTTGCGCGCCTCCTCGGCC
>JANNHP010000091.1:0-16496 GCA_031404455.1 Planctomycetia bacterium
ACGTCGGCACCGCAGTGTCCGCACGCCGGGTAGGCGAGGTTCGCGTCGTCGTCGAACTGCCACACGGCAGAGACTTCCTTCGTCCTCGCGGCGCCGTCTCCGGCAGGAGCACCGCAGGCCCCCGTCAGGGCGAGGAGGAGCAGCACGGCAATGGGTCGTGTCGTCATGGTCCTATCTCCTCGACCCGATGCCACGGTCGCGCAGCGGGATCCCGGCGGCGGCGCGCCGCTCGCGGATGCGCCCGATGGCCGTGGAGCCCATGTCGTTCGAATGGATGTCGGTCGATTTCGCCGCCTCGATCCTCCCGATGAGGTTCCGCGCGCGCGAGTCTGCGGGGTCGATCGCGAGGGCTTCGGCGGCCCGCTTCTGCGCGAGCGAGAGCGACTTGCGCTGGTAGTAGATCTCCGCTTCGTCGCCGAGCGCGCGAACGACGGATCGCGAAGCGTCGCCTCTGATCCTCTCGAACTGCGGCTCGCCGGCGACGGCCACCTTGCGCGCCCGCCGCAGGAAGTAGAGCGCCCTGTCGAGCGTCGCAAGACGCGAGGCGTTCGTCTTCAGCGCGGACACCTCGGCGAGCAGGACGTCGCCCTTCTCGAGGTTGGCCGTCGCAATCGCGAGCGAGCGCTTGGCGCTCTCATCGGGGACCGCCAGGGCCAGCGTCGCGAGGGCCGACAGCGTCACCACGCTCACGCAATGCGAGAACCGCATGCTTCTCTCCTCGCGAGCGGCTTCGCGACGCTCGCAACCGCGGACCGACTCCGGCCGGTCCGCTCCACGCGAGTCGTGACTCCCGGGTCTCGGTTGCGCCGACGCCGCTCGCTCAATCTCGGACTTCTCGTCGATCGAAGACGCCACCGCCATGGGGTCGAACCCCACCCGCCCCTCGGAACGAGCGCCGCCGACGAACGCCTTCGTGGTGCGACCCGGCCGCTCGTACTTCCGGTTGAAGCCGCGGGCACGAGTCGGGACCCTCCCTCCCGTCAAGCAGGCGCAGCGCTTTCGCCCAGATTGACGCGCGCGCCACCGCTCGACCCGCGGTCCTTCCCCCCGCCCCGCCGCGAGACTTCGACGATCGACGCCACGAACCGCGATGCGCGCGTAGGATCCGGGCCATGTCGGAAGGGCGACCGATGACGCGACGCCGCTGGGCGCAAGCTCTCGCGGTCTCGTGCGCGACGGCGGCGCTCGGCGCCGGGGTCTCCGTCGCGGGCGACGATCCGGCCGTGCTCGTGCGGAAGTTCGAGCCGAAGGCCGCCGTGAAGAACTCGAACCCGGCCCCGTTCGGGGCGACGTCGTCGCGGCTCTTCTTCCGCACGACCGAAGGTGACTACGTCGCGACGACGGGCCTCTGGCGCGTCCACGGCGCGGACGGCGTTCCGTCGGTCGTGCGCGATCTGCGCCCCGAGGACCTGTCGTGGATGTCCTCGGGCACACCCGTCGGCGAGAGCCTGTTCTTCGGCACCCCCGGAAAGCTCTGGCGCGTCGACGGCGACGGCCCGGCGACGGCGATCACGAACTTCCAGCCGAGCGCCTACGGCCACGTGCCGCAGCCTCTCGGGAACGCCCGGGAGACGCTGCTCTTCTCCATGTCGGACGCCTCGGCCGGAACCGAGCTCTGGAGCACCGACGGCACGCCGGCCGGAACGCGGCGGCTCGTCGACATCGCGCCGGGACTCGCGTCGTCGTATCCCGGTAGGGGCGTCACGCTGGGCAGCGTGATGCTGTTCCCGGCGAACGACGGTGTGCACGGCCGCGAGCTCTGGCGGACCGACGGCACGGCTCCCGGCACGGGCCTCGCCGTGGACCTGCGAACCGGGACTGCGGGGTCGGACCCGGTCCTCCTCGGCACGCTCCCCGGCAAGCTCCTCGTCCGCGGCGCCGCCGGCGACGGGGTCGCGACGCTCTGGGCGACGGACGGGAGCGCCGCCGGCACGCAGGTGCTCTACCGCACCTCGTCCGCGGGAGCGCCGGGGGCGTCCGGAATGGTGCTCGGCGACGTCTTCCTCTTCCTCACCGCCGTCCAGGGCGGCGGATCGACGTTGTGGCGGACGGACGGCACGGGCGGCGGCACGATCCCCCTCGCGTCGTGGACGACGAACTACACGACACTCGTCGGCGTCGCAGGCGGCGCCGGCTACGTCGGCGCCGTGGACGCGGCTCACGGCATGGAACTGTGGCGCACCGACGGCACGCCCGCGGGCACGGCACTGCTGTCCGACATCGAACCGGGCGCTCCGTCGTCGGGACCGAGCGACGGCGTCGCCGTGGGCGGCGTGCTCGTCTTCCAGGCGACGACCTCGGCGAACGGCCGCGAGATGTGGCGTACCGACGGGACGCCCGGCGGCACCTACCTGCTCGCCGACGTCACTCCGGGGCCGGCGCACTCGATCCCCACGGCCTACTCCCCGAACCAGTACTACTACGGGATGACCGCCGCCGTCGGCGGTGCGGCGTGGTTCGCGGCCGGTGGGCCGAGCGGGACCGAACTCTGGGCCACCGACGGCACCGCCGCGGGAACCCACCTCGCGGGCGATCTCGCGCCCGACATCGATTCGCCCTCGATCACCGAGATCGAGTCGAGCGGCGGCACCCTCTTCCTCTCCGCGCCGGATCCGCCGACCGGACGCCCGCTGTGGAAGAGCGACGGCACCGGGACGGGCACCTCGATCGTCGCGGGCAGCGGGCCTTCGTCGGTTGCGGGCCTGACCGACGTCGGCGGGAGGCTCCTCTACATCGCCACCACCGCGAGCGGCTCGATCGAGATCCGGGAATCGGACGGGATCTCCACGGCGCCGGTCGCGACCGTCGCCGACGGCACGGTGCACGCTTGGGCGGACGGCATGTCGCGCGTCGGGAACCTCGCCTACTTCAGGGTGAGCGAGCCCGACAGCTACCACTACGTGGCATGGCGGACCGACGGCACCGCGCCTGGCACGATCCGTCTCGGCGTCCCGAATCCGTCGCGAACCACGGAGTTCCTCGGCGAGGCCTTCTGGTTCTCGCGGCGCGGCGGGAACTGGGACGACCTCTGGCGCAGCGACGGCACCGTCGCCGGCACCGTGCTCGTGCGCGACCTGACGCCGCCGCTCGGGATGTCCGCCGTGAGCGGCCCGGTCGTCTTCGACGGGAAGCTCTTCTTCTCCGCCGTCGGGAGCGCGGACGGCTGGGAGCTCTGGAGAAGCGACGGCACGACGCAGGGCACGGTCGTCGACACCGACCTCGTGCCCGGCCCGGACCGCTGGATCCCGCTCGACCTCACGGTCGCGGGCGGCACGCTCTTCTTCTCGGCCGCGGAGCAGCCGAACGCCCGCGAACTCTTCGCGCGCGCGGCGGACGGCACGGTGACGCGGCTCTGGGACCTCCGCCCGGCCGCGGACCGGCTCGGACCCACCGAACTCGCCGCGGTCGGGACGTCGCTCTTCTTCGCGGCGCCGACCGCGGCGGGCGATTCGGAGCTGTGGACGTCGGACGGCACCCGGGCCGGGACGCGCCTCGTGCGCGAGATCGAGTGCGGCCCCGCGGGTTCGTTCCCGCGCGACTTCCTCGATGTGGGCGGCGGTCGCGCCGTCTTCGTCGCGACCGATTCGGCGCACGGCACCGAGCTCTGGACGACCGACGGCACCGCGGACGGCACGGCACTCGTCGCCGACATCGCGTCCGGCCCGGCATCGTCGGATCCGGCGCACCTCACGCTGCACGGCGGCGACGTCTTCTTCGCGGCGAGCGCCGACGGCATGTCGACCGAACTGTGGCGCATTCCCGTCGCGTCGCTCGCGGCACTCGCGCCGCCCGCGGCGTGCGAGGATCTCGCGCCGGTGCCCGTCCCGCCACCGAGCGGTCCGGAGCCGGCGCCGCTCGATGCGCAGGACGAGCCGCCGCCGCCCGGACGACCACTCGACCTCGTCGCGCTCGACATCCGCCTGCCCCGCGACGGCGACCGCCGCGACTCGCTCGCGCTCGCCGGGCGGCTCCCGGTCGAGAAGGGGTTCGAACCGCTCGGCGTCCCGGTCCACCTCGACGTCGGAGGCGCGACGTTTGATCTCGTCCTCGACCGCCACGGTCGCGCGTCGGCCGGCGGCCTGAGTCTCAGCGTGCGGCGCGAACCGCGACGCCGCGGCGGATCGCGCGAACCCGCGGTCCGCTTCCGGCTCGACGTCCTCCACCACGACCTCCGCACCGCGCTCGCCGACGAGCAACTGACGCTCCCCTTCGGCGACGACCGAGCCGAACGCACGGTCACCGTGACGGTCCTCTGGCAGGGCGCCACGTTCGCGCGGACCGCCGATGTCGTCTACACGGAGCGACACAGGATCGGGCGGGCGCGGATGCGATCTCCGCGCTGATCCGGGCTCCGTAGCTCCCTTCTCCACGGTGCAGGGCGTTCGCGGCCGCGGGCGGGGCGTTCCGGGACTCCAGTCTCACGGGGCGTCACACCTCCGACGGATTGCTCCCCCGGCGTGACGCGGATCACGGCGCGGGCTCTCGCGGCGCGGTGAACTGCCTTGCGTGACCACCCACATCCGAATCCGTGCGTTCGAGATGACCGCGCCGAAGGAGTCCATGCGGCTCGTCGCGCGCGACGTGACGGAAGTCCCTCCCGGCCACGTCGTCGTCCGCGTGGCGGGCTGCGGCGTCTGCCACACAGACCTCTCGTTCTGGCACGACGGCGTCCGCACCCGGCATGCGCTCCCGCTGACGCTCGGACACGAGATCAGCGGAGTCGTCGAGGAGACGGGCGCGGGCGCCGAGGCGCTTCGCGGCAAGGCCGTCGTCGTCCCCGCGGTGATCCCCTGCGGGCACTGCGCCGCGTGCATCGACGGCCGCGGCAACATCTGCCCGAAGCAGGTCTTCCCCGGCAACGACCTCCACGGCGGTTTCGCGACGCACGTCGTCGTCCCCGCCGACGGGCTGTGCGTCGTCCCCGGGTTCGGCGGCGACGCGAACGCACCGCTCGGCGCGAGCGGTGTCGGACTCGCGGAACTCTCGGTTCTCGCCGACGCGATCTCGACGCCCTGGCAGGCGATCCAGCGCAGCGGACTCGCCGCGGGCGACGTCGCAGTGTTCGTCGGAGTCGGCGGCGTCGGCGGGTTCGGCGTCCAGCTCGCGGCCGCGCTCGGCGCGAAGGTCGTCGCGCTCGACGTCGACGCGGGCCGGCTCGAAGCGATGCGCGCGCACGGAGCGGCACTCGCGATCGACGTGACGGGCCGCGTCCCGAAGGACGTGCGCAAGGAGATCTCCGCGTGGGCGGCGGCCGCCGGTGCGCCCGCGGTGCGCTGGAAGATCTTCGAGACGAGCGGACGTCCCGCCGGCCAGGAACTGGCCTGGGCGCTGCTCAACCACGGCGCGTACCTAGGCGTGATCGGCTTCACGATGGAGCCCGTCAGCGTGCGGCTCTCGAACCTGATGGCGTTCGACGCCCGCGCCGAGGGCACGTGGGGCTGCCTGCCGTCGCTCTATCCCTCGGCTCTCGAACTCGTGCTCGCGGGCCGCGTGAAGATCGCGCCGTTCGTCGAGCGCCGACCGCTCTCCGAGATCGACGACGTGTTCGGGGCGCTCGCCCGCCACGAGCTCACGAAGCGCCCCGTGCTCATTCCGGACCTCACGTAGGAGACATTCCCATGGAGTTCAAGGACCACGAACTCGCGCCGTTCCGCGAAGGGAAGGTTCGCTACGAGCGCCGTCCCGTGCGCGATCCGCAGGGCCGCGTCGCCGACGGACTCTTCGCCGCGTGGATCACCCTCGACAACCCGGCTCAGCTCAACAGCTACGAGACCGAGATGGTGAAGAACGTGATCCTCGGCTTGCGCCGCGCGAGCGACGAGCGCGACGTCGTCGCGGTCGTCTTCACCGGCGCCGGGACGCGCGCGTTCTGCACGGGCGGGAACACCAAGGAGTACGCCGAGTACTACTCGGGGCGCCCCGAGGAGTACCGCCAGTACATGCGGCTCTTCAACGACATGGTCACGGCGATCCTCATGTGCGACAAGCCGGTCGTCTGCCGCGTGAACGGCATGCGCATCGGCGGCGGGCAGGAGATCGGCATGGCGTGCGACTTCACGATCGCCAGCGATCTCGCACAGTTCGGACAGGCCGGTCCGCGCCACGGCAGCGCCCCCGACGGCGGCGCGACGGACTTCCTCCCGCTCTTCGTGGGCGTGGAACGCGCGATGGCGAGCCTCACGCTCTGCGAACCGTGGAGCGCCTACCAGGCGATGGCGTACGGGCTCGCCCTCGACGTCGTCCCGGTGCTGAAGGTGGACGGCCGCTTCGTCCCGAACCCGCTCGTCGTCACGGATCACTGGATCGACGAGCGCGGGCGCATGGTCTACGGCACTCCGAAGACCGGCGCCGCGCGCGACGAGGGAAAGTCGCTCCTCGAACGCGGCGAGATCGACCTCGCCCCGCTCGACCAGGCGGTCGATGCGCTGGTCGCGAAGCTGCTGATGACGTTCCCAGGTTGCACGCTGAAGACGGTCGAGAGCGTGCGCAAGCACAAGCTCGAGCACTGGGACAGGAACCGCGAGCAGAACCGCGCGTGGCTCGCGCTCAACATGATGACGGAGGCGCACGCGGGCTTCCGCGCGTTCAACGAAGGGCCGAAGGGCAGGCGCGAGATCGACTTCATCGACCTGCGACGCCGCCTCGCACGCGGCGAGAAGTGGGGTCCGGAACTCATCGACGCCGTGCAGCCCCGCGAGACGGCGCCCGCGGGAGCGCGGCCATGAGCCCGCTGACGAAGATCGGCTGCGAGGAGACCCACGACGGCAGGCGCCTGCGCATCACGCTGCGCGGCGGACGCGGCAACGTCATCGACGCCGCGATGGCGGCGGAGATCGCCGAGGTGCTCATCGAACGGACGGACGGTGCGCACCTGCGCTGCATCACGATCGAAGCCGAGGGCGACCACTTCTCTTTCGGGGCCTCGGTGCCCGACCACGCCGGGGAGAAGGCCCGCGCGCTGCTCGAGACGCTCGACCGCGCCATCGCGGCGATCCTGCACGTCAACGTGCCGGTCGTCGCAGCCGTGCGCGGGAACTGCCTCGGCGGCGGGCTCGAGCTCGTCCTCCCGTGCCACCGGATCATCGCCGCGCCGAGCGCGAAGTTCGGTCAGCCGGAGGTGACGCTCGGCATGTTCGCCCCGGCAGGCAGCGTGCTCCTCCCGGAGCGCGTCTCGCGCGGCGTCGCGGAAGACATGCTCCTCACCGGCCGTCTCCTCGACGGCGACGAGGCGCGAGCCGTCGGGCTCGTGGACGAACTGTCGGACACGCCGGAAGCCGCGGCCGTCGCGTGGTTCGAGAAGCACCTCCTGCCGAAGAGCGCGATCGCGCTGCGCTTCGCGACGAAGGCCGCGCGCGCCACGCTGCACCGGCGCATCGGCTCCACGCTGGTCCACCTCGAACAGCTCTTCATCGAGGAACTGACGAAGACGCGCGACGCGAACGAGGGCGTGGCGTCCTTCGTCGAGAAGCGCCGGCCGAACTGGGTGGACGCGTGACCCGCACGACCGACGACATCGTCGCCGAGTGCGAGACGCTCTACTACGACGTCGACTTCGCCCCTGCGCGCAACTGGAAGGCCGAGGCGGCCGGCCGCAAGGTCGTCGGCTTCCTCCCGGTCTTCGCGCCGCGCGAGGTCGTGCACGCGGCCGGCGCCTTCCCGCTCGGCGTCATCGGCGCGGGCGACTGGCTCGAGGTCATCCGCGGCGACGCGTACTACCAGAGCTACCTCTGCCACATCCCGCGCAGCGTCGTCGAACTCGCCGTCTCCGGGCACATGGACTTCGTGGACGGAATGCTCTTCCCGTCCACCTGCGACGTGATCCGCAACCTCTCCGGCGTGTGGCAGATGCTGCGGCCCGAGACGTTCGTCCGCTACGTGGACGTGCCGCAGAACTTCGACCTCGAGATCGGCGGCCGCTTCTGGGAGGGCGAACTGCGCACGCTCGCCCGCGACCTCTCGGGGCTCACGGGCGTCGAGGTGACCGACGCTCGCCTCGCCGAGTCGATCCGCCTCTACGATGAGAATCGCCGCGCCGTGGACGACCTCTACGCGCTGCGCCGAGACGAGCCCGCGAAGGCGCCGACGTCGGAGGTCTATCTCGTCCTGCGCGCGGGCAACGTGCTCCACGTGGAGACGCACACGAAGCTCTGCCGCGAGTACATCGCCGCGGCGAAGGTCAGCGTGCGGCCGAAGCTCGACTCGAGCCGCGTCGTGGTCGTCGGGGCGTTCTGCGAACAGCCGCCGCTCGGACTCATCAAGACGATCGAACGCAGCGGGTGCTCGGTCGTGGACGACGACTTCATCCTGGTCTCGCGGTGGTACACGAAACCGGTCGGCTCCGAAGGAGGCGGCTTCCAGGCGCTCGCGCGCGCGTTCGTCCGTAACTCGATCCCGACGGCCACGATGTACTCCTTCCGCGCGGGCCGCGGGCAGGCCGTGATCGAACGCGTCCGCGCGGCGAGGGCCGATGGGGTGATCTTCGCAGCGCCGAGCTTCTGCACGCCGGCGCTCCTCGACCAGCCGATGCTGACCGACGCGCTCGACAAGGCGGGCATCCCCTACACGGCGTTCAAGTACGCGGAGAACACCGGGCAGTTCCAGCCGATCCGGGAGCAGACGGGCACGTTCGCCGACAGCATGAAACTCTGGAGCGTCGCATGACACCCACCGCATCCGCCGACGCCATGCCCTCGCTCAAGGACGACAGCATGCTCCGTCAGAAGGAACTGATCGGGAGCTACTACAAGCGCCTCGCGGACGCTCCGAAGACGAACACGAAAACCGTCGCCACGTTCGTCCCCGGCAACCTCACCGAGCTGATCTCGTGCTTCGGCACCGTGCCGATCCTCCCCGAGATCAACGCGCTGCAGTCCGGCATGCGCAAGCTCTCCGGCAACTACATCGCCGAAGCCGAGCGCCAGGGTCACTCCGAGGACGTCTGCACGTACGTGAAGTGCGACATCGGCATGTCGGAGGCGGGCAACATCGGCCCGACCGGCGAGAAGCTCCCGAACCCCGACCTCCTGCTCCTCTCGTACACGGGCTGCTTCACGTTCATGAAGTGGTTCGAACTCCTGCGCGAGCGCTACGGGTGCCCCTCCACGATGCTCCACGTGCCGTACCAGGGCCGCGGCGAGATCACGCCGGAGATGAAGCGGTACGTCGTCGAGCAGTTGGAACGCGTGGTGATCCCCGACCTCGAGAAGCTCTCGGGTGCGAGGTTCGACATCGATCTCCTCCGCGAGAAGCTCGCACTCTCGGCGAAGGCCGAGGACGACCTCGTCTACGTGTGGGAGTCGGCGAAGAACCGGCCGTCGCCCATCGACGGCTACTTCGGCGGCGTCTACTACATCGGGCCGATCTTCACGGCGTTCCGCGGTTCGCAGGAGGGCTGCGACTACTACGCGATGCTCCGCCGCGAGATCGAAGAGCGCGTGCGCGAGAAGCGCGGTCCCATGACGCCCGAGGGCGAGATGACGACTGAGAAGTTCCGTCTCGTCGTCGAAGGACCGCCCAACTGGACGAGCTTCCGCGAGTTCTGGAAGATGTTCACCGACGAGGGCGCGGTGGTCGTCGCCTCCACGTACACGAAGGTCGGCGGCCTCTACGACCGCGGCTTCCGCCACGATCCGAAGGACCCGCTCGGCTCGCTCGCCGAGTACTGCATGGGCTGCTACACGAACCTCTCGCTGCCCGAGCGCGTGAAGTTCATCGCGAAGTACGTCGAGGACTACCAGGCCGACGGCTTCCTCATCAACTCGGTGAAGAGCTGCGCCAGCTTCAGCGCGGGTCAGCTCCCGATCCTGCGCGAGGTCGAGCGCCTCACGGGCCGCACCGGCGGCTTCATCGAGAGCGACCTCGTGGACCCGCGCTACTTCAGCGCGGCCAACATCAAGAACCGCATCGAGAGCTACCTGCAGATGGTGGAACAGAAGCGCACGGCTTGCGTCAACGTGGCGGGAGTCGGCGCATGAAGACCTACCTCGGCATCGACCTCGGCTCGACGACGAGCAAGGCCGTCATCCTCGACGAGAAGGGCGAGATCCTGGGCAAGGGCATCACGAACAGCCGCTCGAACTACGAGATGGCGTCGTCGGTCGCGCGGACCGAGGCCTACGTCAACGCGAAGTTCACGCTCTTCCGCCGCGCGCTGCCGACGGGCGTCGGAGCCGAACAGCTCGCGGAGGACCTCGAGCAGAGCTTCCGCCTCGAGCAGTACCTGGCCCAACTCCGGCTCCTCGAGCGTTTCGCGGGTGAGGCCTTGGACGGCACGCGGTACGCCCTCGTGCGGGCGGAAGCGAAGCCGCGCCTCGCCGGTGTCTTCCAGCAGATGCGTGACGAATCCTCGACGCTCTTCCGCCGCGCCTCGCGGCGCAAGAGCGACTTCTTCCGCGACCTCGCGGGCAGCTCCTTCCAGCACATCGCCGAGAAGCTCGCCGATCCGCAGACGGCGAACTTCTCGATGATGCTCTCGCTCTTCGACAAGGCGATCCTGAAGGTCGAGAACGAGCCGGTGGAGCTCGGCTTCGACGCCAACATCGACGCGGCGCTCGAACGCGTCCTCGCGGGTGCGCCCGCCGGTTCGCGCGAGATCTGGCGCGACGCCGCGCAGACGGCGCGGTCCACGGTGATCGAAGAGGTCCGCGGCGTCGGCACGGGCTACGGCCGCGCGCGGCTGCCCTTCCCGAAGGACCGGATCAGGAGCGAGATCCTCTGCCACGGTCTCGGCGCGCACGCGATGTTCCCGAACACGAAGACCGTGCTCGACATCGGCGGCCAGGACACGAAGGCGATCCAGGTCGATCCCGAGGGCATCGTCACGAGCTTTCAGATGAACGACCGCTGCGCCGCCGGCTGCGGGCGCTACCTCGGCTACATCGCCGACGAGATGAACCTCGGCCTCCACGAACTCGGTCCTCTCGCGCAGACGAGCAAGCGCACGGTGCGGATCTCGTCCACCTGCACGGTGTTCGCGGGCGCCGAACTGCGCGACCGGCTGACGCTCGGCGAGAAACGCGAGGACATCCTCGCGGGCCTGCACCGCGCGATCATCCTGCGCGCGATGAGCCTCCTCGCCCGCTCGGGCGGCATCGAGGACGAGTTCACGTTCACGGGCGGCGTGGCGAACAACCCCGCGGCCGTGGATGCGCTGAAGCTCCTCGTGAAGGAGAACTACGGCGAGCGCAAGCTGAACATCTCGCCCGGGTCCATCTACACGGGAGCACTCGGCGCGGCACTCTTCGCGCGGCGCGACGCGATCGCCGCGGAACTGCAGACGGCGCAGGAGGCGGCTGCATGAGAGACGGGACGACGACCGCGGGCGGCATCGACATCGGAGCGGGCGCGGTCAAGGCCGCGATCGTCAGCCGCGGAGCGGGCGGCGAGAAGCTCCTCGGCTGCCACGTGGAGCGACTGCGCCGCCGCGATCCGCGCGCTGTCGTCGAGGAGGTCTGGCGCACGGCGCTCGAGAAGGCCGAGGTCGCGGCGGACGCCATCGACTACGTCGCGACGACGGGCGAGGGCGAGATCGTCGACTTCCGCACCGGGCACTTCTACTCCATGACCACGCACGCCCGCGGCGGTCGGTTCCTCGTCCCCGAGGCGAACCTCGTGCTCGACGCGGGAGCGCTGCACGCGCGCGCGATGCTCGTGGACAAGACGAACCGCCCGGTCAGCTATCGCATGACCGGACAGTGCGCGTCGGGCTCGGGGCAGTTCCTCGAGAACATCGCGCGCTACCTCGGCGTCACGCTCGACGAGGTCGGCGAACTCTCCCTCAGGTCGCAGAACCCCGAGGTCGTCTCGTCGATCTGCGCTGTCCTCGCCGAGACGGACGTCATCAACATGGTCAGCCGCGGGATCTCGACGTCCGACATCCTGAAGGGCATCCACCTCTCGATGGCCGGGCGCTTCGCGCGCATCGTCGCGTCGCTCTCGAAGGAGGGCATCCTCGTGATGACGGGCGGCCTCGCGTCCGACACGGGGCTCGTCGCCGCGACCGACCAGGAACTGCGCAAGGTCGGCGCGAAGATCGAGGTGCGTTCGCATCCGCTCTCGATCCAGGCGGGCGCCATCGGCGCCGGTCTCTGGGGAGCGTTCCGTCACGACAAGCTGGCCGCAGCGGCGGCGGGCTAGGAGGGCGGCGATGTCCGGCACGGCTGGACTCTCGGGGCGCACGGCGGTCGTGACCGGCGGTGCCTCGGGAATCGGCGCGGCGCTCGTCGCGCGGCTTGGCGCGGCGGGTGTGAAGGTGGCGTCGATCGACGTGCGACCCGCGCCCGGAGCGCTCCTCTCGGTCGAGACCGACGTCGGCGACCCGGCGGCCGTCCACGTCGCGGTGCAGCGGATCGCCGTCGAACTCGGCGCGCCGACGCTTGCCGTCCACTGCGCGGGAATCACGCGCGACGCAATGCTCTGGAAGCTCGAACCCGACGACTGGGACGTAGTGCTTCGCGTCAACCTCTCGGGCGCGTGGCACCTCATCCGTGCGGTCGTGCCGCATCTCCGCTCGGCCGGCGGCGGCAGCGTGGTGCTCGTCGGCAGCATCAACGGCGCGCGCGGGAAGATCGGTCAGTCGGCGTACGCCGCGAGCAAGGCGGGACTCGTCGGGCTCGCGAAGACGGCCGCGCGCGAGCTCGGCCGCTTCGGCGCGCGCGTCAACGTGGTAGCGCCGGGCTTCGTCGTCACGCCGATGACCGCGGCGCTCGCCGACGAGTTCCGCGCGAAGGCGATCGCGGAGACCACGCTCGGCCGTGTCGCCGAGCCGGAGGACATCGCGGGAGCGATCGAGTTCCTGCTCTCGCCCGCCGCCAGGCACATCACCGGACACGTGCTGAACGTGGACGGCGGGCAGGACATCTAGGAGGAACACGCCCCCACCCAGTCACGGCAGACGAGTGGTCTCGGTAGGGGCAATGGCGCCGGGCCCTACGAGTCCGTCCGGTGGACGGACTCGCGGCGACCCCCGTGTCCGCCCCCGCCCGCACCCCAATGCCACGTTGGGCGGACACAGGGGTCCGCCCCTACCGAGAGAACGCTTGCACACGCGGTGATCTGGCCGCTCGCAACGCGAAGGAGATCGAAGTGATGAACGACCAGGAACTCGACGACGGGACGCTCGCGACGGACGCCGTCGCCGTCCGAGAACTGCGCGAGGGCGACCTCGCGTCGCTCGTGAAGATCGACCGCGCGTCCACGGGCCGTGCGCGCCGCGAGTACTACGAGTCGAAGGTGAAGTGCGCCGTCGCCGAGTCGAAGCTGCGCACGAGCCTCGTCGCGGAACTCGACGGGCACGTCGTCGGCTTCCTGATCGCGCGCGTCTTCTACGGCGAGTTCGGCCACGCGGAGCCCGTCGCGGTGATCGACTCCGTCGGCGTCGATCCCGCCTTCCGGAAGAAGCACGTCGGCCAGGCGCTCGTCCGTCAGCTCCTGATGAATCTCCAGGGACTGCGCGTCGAGCGCGTCGAGACGATGGTGGACTGGACGCAGATGGACCTCCTCAGCTTCCTGATGAAGTCCGGCTTCCGGCCCGCGCCGCGGCTCTGCCTGGAACGGTCGCTCGCGCCGTAGGCACGAGCGCGAGAAGTCAACGAGGACCGTCCCCGAAACTGCCCTAGTCCTTCGGCAGGCTCTTGTCCGGCGCGACGCCCCGCAGCGCCGACGACAGCGCCTTCGCGTCGATCTTGTCCTGCAGCACCGCCTTCACCTTCCCCGCCGCGTCGTAGACGACGACCGCCGGCGTCGTCTTGACGCCGGACTTCGCGAAGCCCTCGGCGTCCGCCGACTTCTCGGCCTTCGCCGATGGCAGTTGCTGCCCGAACCGCTGGACGAGCGCGTCGCGCAGCGTGTCGTTCTGGAACGTCTTCGCCTCCGGGTCCGCCGTGTCGCCCGCGGAGTACCAGTAGACGAACGCGCCGCACTTGCCCGAGGCGCCCGCGTCGAGCGCCGCCTGCGACGTGTCTCTCCACTCGAACGCCGCGCACTCGCCCGGGACGAAACGCCCCTCCTGCACGCCGAGCCACCACCAGTAATACGGCTGGAGCTTGTCCGGCCACGCGTGCCCGAGGCCCGGCTGGATGCGGACCTCGGCCGTGCGCACCTTGTCGGCGAGCATCTTCGGCGTCGCCTCCGCGGAGTCGCGATTGCCGTCGGTGGCGCCCGCGAGCGCGATCACGCCCATCTCCTTCTTCGCGTGCTTCGGAGGCTTGCCGCCCTTGAAGCCCGCGGCGATCCAGCACGCGCTCTGGAAGCGCAGTGCCTCGTCGAACGCGACCGGCGTGAGGTTCCAGCCGCCGTTCGAGAACCCCGCGGCGTGGAGGCGCCTCTCGCCGATGTGCAGACGCTTCTTCAGGTCGAAGACGATCTTCTTCACCGCCTCGACGTCCGCCGTGTCCCACGTCTGCCCCTTCGACTTCGGCGCGACGACGACGAAATCCTGCTTCGCGAGTTCCATGAGCGAACCCGCCATGCCGGTCTCGGTGCCGCCCGCGCCGTGGAGGATCACGATCATCGAGTGCTCCTTCGCGGCGTCGAATGCGTCGGGCATGACGATCGAGCACTTCAGGCCCCCAAGCGTCTGCGACGACATCCCGGCCGGGAAGGGCGGATCTTCGGCGGAAGTCGGCGTCGCCGCGAGCGCGAGGAGGAGGGAGGCGAGGAGGCGCGCGGACTTCATGCGCGGAGGTTACTGCTGGCGAGACTCCCCCGGGCGGGATCCGCGGCGCGGTCGTCCCCTCTGAACGGAGACGGGCCGGGAGAGGTCCCGGCCCGTCGAGCGGCGGTCAGCAGGTACGGACTACTGAACCGCCGGGAGGGAACCCGTGAACACGGCTGCGCCCGCGCCGTTGCGCACCTCCAGCGGCAGGCCCGCGAGACCGGCTAGCGTCGAGCCGAACGGCAGGACGCCGCCGTGCTTCGTGTCGACGCGGTGGTTGGCCTTGCCGTCGTCGTTCGACGAGATCGTGAGGCCCGCGACCTCGACGAGCGTCGCATCGCCGACCGTGGCCGGATCGTCCATCCACAGCGAGAAGGACGAGTTCGCGTCCGCGTTCCTGACCTTGAAGCGGAGCCACGAGCGCTCCGCGCGCCGTCCGACTGTAGGGAAGTGCTTCACGTCCACGCGGCAGGACGCGTCCGCGTCGACGCCGGTGTTCGTCAGATCGACCCTGGCCGCGCCGGGACGGCCCTTGCCGCCGCCGCCGCCGTTGCCGGGTTTGGCCGTCGCGGTGTGCGCGAGCGCGAAGGACGCCGCGATCGCGGCGACGAGGACGAGCTTCGAGTGCTTCATGGCGAGATGACCTCCTGGTCGGGTTCGATGGCTGCGCTGACTGCGATCGACGGTGCGGACACCGACGACACGAAACCGGTTTGCTATCGGGATGAACGACGACGGGACTTGAGGCAAATCCAGCATTCCCGCGAATTCGAGGCGGTCTGCGGGCAGACGGGTCGGTGGAGGGGGCGTGCGGGGTGCATGGTCTCGTCAGTCACTCCACGGCGTCCCTGCGTCCGTTACACGCGGGCACGGGATTCGGCACGTAACCAGAGGCACCGGGGCGCGGGGTGCGAAGAGACCCCCGGCGGGTCGATATCCCCTACGAGCGAGGTGACCGATGCGAACGACTTCGTGGATGCACACTCTCTTCCTCGCCGCGGCCTGTCTGGTCGCAGGCGTCCCCGGCGCCCGCGCGGCGACGAGCACCGAGAATGGCACGTTCCGATTCCTCACGCGGTCGCTCCCCGTCGGCACGACGAACGCCGAGTACGTGGCGCGCCTCTTGACCGCGAACGCCGACGGCCCGGTCACGTTCACCGTGGACGGCGCGACGCCGCTCGCGCCCGGGATGACGCTCGCGCCCGCGACCGGCTTCGTCACCGGGCGTCCGACGTCCACGTTCCACTCCGACGTGACGATCCACGCGAACGACGGCACGACGACGATCGACTTCACCGTCGACTTGCGCGTCAACGCGTCGGGCGGCGGCGGCAACGCCGGATCGACGTTCGGCAACCTCCCGCTCGCGCCGGGGCGCGTCGGCGTCGCCTACACGCACACCGTCTCCGTCGCGAACGGCGTCGGGCCGTACGTGTTCGGCGCGGCGTCGCTCCCGACGGGACTCCGCCTCGACGGCGGCACGGGCACGATCTCCGGGACGCCCACGGCGGCCGGGACGTTCCTCGTCGACCTCAGCGTCACCGACCACGGCGAGGGCGAGAACAAGGTCGTCACCGTGGCGCCGCTGACGGTCCTGCCCGCCGCGTCGGACCTGGTCTTCACGACGACCGTGCTCAACAACGGAGAGGTCGGCACGCCGTACTGCGACACCTGGCGCGCCGCGCGGACGACGCCGAGCCCGCTCGGCGCGGCGACGTTCTCCGGGACGGGGCTCCCGGCGGGACTCGCCGTGGACACGGCGACCGGAGTCGTCTCCGGCACGCCGGCCCTCGCGGGGACGTTCGAGGTCGTGCTCGCCGCGTCCGACGCGAGCGACACCATC
>JANNHP010000092.1:0-8133 GCA_031404455.1 Planctomycetia bacterium
GCTCTGCCGCGCGAGGCGTCCGGATCCCGGTCCCTCGGACGGCCTGCGGCCGTCCACGGGAACCCCTCGAGCCAACACGGCCAGGCGGCGCAGCCGCCAAGCCGTGTTGGCGGAGGGGTAGGGATTCGAACCCTAGGTAGCTGTGAAGCTACACCAGTTTTCGAAACTGGCACATTCGACCACTCTGTCACCCCTCCGCTGTCTCACGGGTTCTGCGATCCGCCGCGGCGCGGGGCGCCGCGACGGATCGCGAGGCACTCGTCATCTTGGAAACGTATCCGTCACGTCTCTCGGACGGACGGGTCGGTGCCCTCACCTCCGGACTTTCGGCCGTCCGTTGGTTCGGGACGGAGGGTTTTCGCGGCTCTGCGTTTCGCCGCAAAGAAGTCCGCGAGCAGCGCGCCACACTCCCCGGACATCACGCCGCCCGTGACTTCGGCCCGGTGGTTGAGCTTCGGATGCCTCAGGAGGTCGAGCACCGAGCCCGCCGCGCCGGCCTTCGGGTCGAATGCGCCGAACACCACGCGCGGTATCCGCGCGAGCACCACGGCGCCTGCGCACATGGCGCACGGTTCGAGCGTCACGTAGAGCGTGCAGCGATCGAGACGCCACGACTCGAGCGCCGCAGCAGCGGCCGTGATGACGAGCATCTCGGCGTGCGCCGTCGGGTCGTGGAGCCGTTCCCTGCGATTGCGGTCACGCGCCACGATCTCGCCGTCCCGCACGAGCACGGCGCCGACGGGCGCCTCGTCCTCCGCGGCGGCGCGGCGGGCCTCCGCGAGCGCCGCTTGCATGAAACGCAGGTCCTCGTCCATCCCGCCATCGTATAAAGAGCAGCCATGAGACCCGTCCATCTCGACAACAACGCGACGACCCCGCTCTCCCCCGAGGCCCGCGCGGCGATGGAGCCCTACCTCGAGGGGCAGTTCGGCAACCCGCTCACGTCGCACCGCTTCGGCGCGTCGCCGAGGGCGGCGGTCGAGTCGGCGCGCGAGGACGTCGCGGCGCTCGTCGGCGCACCCGCGTCGGAGTGCGAGGTCCTCTTCAACTCGGGAGGGACCGAAGGTCTCAACCACGCCGTCAAGGGCATCGCGTTCCGGTCTCTCGAAGGCGGACGCGCGGGACCGCGGCGCAGGATCGTCCTCGGCGGCATCGAGCACTACGCCGTGTCCCAGAGCGCGCGGTGGCTCGCCGAGCGTTTCGGCTTCGAGGTCGTCGTCGTCAACCCCGGACGCGAGGGTGTGGTGGCGGCAGCCTCGTTCGTCGCGGCACTCGACCGCGAGACGACCGCGCTCGCGGCGCTCCAGTGGGCCAACAACGAGGTCGGGACCCTGCAGCCCGTCCGCGACGTGGGACGCGCCTGCCGCGAGGCCGGCATCCCGTTCGTCTGCGACGCGGTCCAGGCCGCCGGCAAAGTCGATCTCGCGGGCGCCTTCCCCGCGGCCGACGCGTGGGCCTTCTCCGCGCACAAGCTCCACGGACCGAAGGGAGCCGGCGCGCTCGTCGTGCGCAAGGGCCTCGAACTCGACTCGCTGCTGCACGGCGCGGCGCAGGAGGGCGGACGCCGCGGCGGCACGCACAACGTGCCAGGCATCGTCGGACTCGCCGCCGCCGCACGCGCGGCGCGCGGGCGCCTCGCGACTGAGGGCGCGCGTCTCGCCGGACTCCGCGATCACCTCTGGACTCTGCTCCACGAGAAGATCGACGGCGTCGCGTGGAACGGCCAGGGCGCGCCGCTCCTGCCGAACACGCTCAACGTCTCGTTCGAAGGCTGTCCGTCGCAGGAGACGTGCGACGAGATGGACCGCCGCGGCTTCGCCGTCGCCGCGGGCGCCGCGTGTCGGACGGGCGATCCCCGTCCTTCGCACACCATCGTCGCGATGGGACATTCCGAGGGCCGCGGCCTCACGAGCGTCCGCATCAGCCTCGGCTCCGAGACGACGCGGCACGACGTCCTCGCGGCCGCCGACGCCTTCTCGGAATCGGTCGCGAAGCTCCGCGGCAACCGCTGAACCGCCGCCCGTCCGCCACTGCCCCGGTTGACCGCGTCCCCGGCGAGGGGTAGGTTGCGGCCGATGACCCAGCGCGTCGTGTCCGTCGCCTCGCTCGTCGACGAGCTCAGGAAGACCGAGGGCGGTCCGATCACGAGCGACCGGATCGCCGACGTCCTCTCCGGCGTGACGCTCGACGAAGCCACGATCCGCCCGTACGTACGGTTCGCCGACGACCACTACACGCGCAGCCTCGTCCACCGCGACGCGCACTTCGACATCATGGTGCTCTGCTGGATGCCCGGCCAGGGCACGCCCATCCACACGCACAACGGGCAGCTCGGCTGGGCGTTCACGACGCGCGGCGCCCTCGAGTGCGTCGAGTACCGCTACATGGGCTGCGACCGTCCAGAGAACCAGAACGTCGCCGGGCTCGACTGTCTCGCGGGAGGCATGAAGGTGAAGCTCGACCGCGCCGAGAGCCTGCTCGCGACGCCCGGCGGGCCGCTGAACCGCGTGACGAAGCAGGTGACGATCCATTCGCTCACGGTGCCGCAGGACATGAAGGAGCCGGTCGTCAGTTTCCACGTCTATTCGCTGCCCTTCGACTCGTGCGTGGTCTTCGACGTGGCCCAGGGCCACTGCAGCCGCAAGGAGCTCGCCTTCGACTACGCCCCCGAGGGCTACACCGTCCGGATGCGGTAGCCGCGCGTGAAAGAGGTCTACGGCGGCGTCCGGATCGTGACGTTCACCACGCGCAACCTCGCGAAGGCCCGCGCCTTCTACGTGGACCGGCTCGGGCTCTCGGTGCTGAAGGAGGAGCCCCACCTCTTCGTGATGGTCAACGCAGGCACGTTCCGGCTCTCGATCGATCGCGCGGACGAGGTCCATCCGGCGAAGGGCGGCGGCGCGACGCTGCACTTCCGCGTGCGCAACGTGGCGAAGACGGCGAAGGAGCTCGACGCCCGCGGCATCGTCTACGAGATGTTCACGGGCCCGCGCGTCGGCGACTACCTCGAGGCCACCGACCCCGACGGCTACCGGCTGATCTTCGCCGAGCGTCCGTGACTCCCGACCCGTCCGATCGGCGCCCGCCCGATCAGCAACCGTCCGATCAGCGCCCGCCGGACCGAGACCGCTGGGACGCGCGGCACATGGCCGCCGACGACGTCGATCCCGCGCCGTCGGCGTTCCTCGTCGAGACGGCGGAGCGACTGCCCGTGTCGGGACGCGCCCTCGACATCGCCTGCGGACGCGGACGCAACGCCGCGTGGCTCGCGACCCGCGGGCTCTGCGTCGACGCGATCGACGTCTCGACGATCGGTCTCGCGAAGGCGAGGTCGCTCGCCGCGCGCCGCGGCGTCGCGGACCGGGTCCGCACGATCGAGCGGGATCTCACGCAAGGCCTGCCGCCGCTCGACGGGCCCTACGACGTCGTGATGTGCCTCCACTACCGCGATCCCGCACTCTGGCCCGCGCTTCCCGCGCTCGTCGCACCCAGCGGAGTCCTCCTCGTCGAGACGCTCGCGCGCGACGCGACGAACCTCGACCTCAACCCGGATCACCTCTCCGAGCGGGACGAACTGCTCGCGGCGGCGACGGGCCTCTCGATCCTGTTCCACGGCCGCGCCGCGGCCGGGAAGCGTGCGACCGACCGACTCCTCGCGCGGCGCGTCCGATAGCATCTCGCTCCCGATGGCCGCCCAGCCCCTCCCCGACCTCGCCGACATGACCCGTGACGAACTCACGGCGTTCCTCGTCGCAGCCGGCGAGAAGCGCTTCCGCGGCGATCAGGTGTTCCGCTGGATCTGGAAGAAGCTCGCCGTGAGCTTCGACGAGATGACCGACCTGCCCGCGGCGCTGCGCGTGAAGCTCGCCGCGATCTCGCGGATCGGCGCCGTGACCGCCGACCGCGTGGACGTGAGCCGCGACGGCACGCGGAAGTTCCTCGTGCGGCTTCGCGACGGCAAGGCCGTCGAGGCGGTGCTCATCCCCGAGGAATCGCGGATGACGCTCTGCATCTCGTCGCAGGTCGGATGCGCGCTGGCGTGCGCGTTCTGCGCGACGGGCACGATGGGACTCACGCGGAACCTCACGCCCGGCGAGATCGCGGGGCAGGTCGCGCTCGCCGTCCGCACGCTGCGCGACGAGCCGCACCCGGGACATCCCGAGCGCGAGCGGCCCGTGACGAACGTCGTCTACATGGGCATGGGCGAACCGCTGCACAACTACGACAACGTCCTCGCGTCGCTGCGCATCCTCACCGACGAGCAGGGCCTCGACTTCGCGCCGCGGCGGATCACCGTCTCGACCGTCGGTCTCGTCCCGCAGATGAAGGCGCTCGGCGAGTCGATGCCCGTGACGCTCGCCGTCTCGCTGCACGCGCCGACCGACGCGATCCGCGGACGGATCATGCCCATCAACAAGAAGCACGATCTGCGCGCCGTGATCGAGGCGTGCCGCGCGTTCCCGTTGAAGTCGCGCGCACGGATCACGTTCGAGTACGTCCTCCTCGCGGGCGTCAACGACCGCCTCGCGGACGCCGACGACCTCGCAACCGTGATCGACGGGCTCGCGTGCAAGGTGAACCTCATTCCTTGGAACGAGCACGCGGGCGCCGACTTCAAGCGACCCGGCGACGCGGCGATCAACGCGTTCGCGCGACGCCTCGAAGAACGCGGCGTCACCTGCATGGTCCGGACGACGCGCGGCCGCGACATCGCCGCGGCTTGCGGACAACTCGCGCTGACGGAGGGCCGATGAGCATGCGACTGGTCCGGGGCGTCTACCTCGCCGACGGCGTCCACGTGATCGGCGACGTGACGATCGGACGGGACACGAACATCTGGTTCGGGTCCGTCGTCCGCGGCGACGTCGCGCCGATCCGGATCGGGCACAAGGTCAACATCCAGGACAATTGCACCGTCCACTGCGACGACGACGTGCCGAACGTGTTCGGCGACCGCGTCACCCTCGCGCACGGCGTCATCGCGCACGGTTGCGAGATCGGCGACGGCTCGCTCATCGGCATCGGTGCGACACTGCTCGCCGGGTCCAAGATCGGCCGCAACTGTCTCGTCGCTGCGGGCGCAGTCGTGTCGCCGAACTTCGTAGTCCCCGACGGCATGGTCGTGATGGGTCTCCCGGGCCGCGTCGTCCGCGAGACGAGCGCGCGCGAGAAGGCCTACATCGCGATGGTGCCGGACCGCTATCTCCGCCTCGCGAAGGTCCATCACGAGCAACCGGAGGACCCGCGCGTCCGGCCGTGGGCGTGAGCGTCAGTCGCGGTAGCTCAGCTTCGGCCACCAGTCGTTCTGCCCCTCCGGGAAGAGCGCCACGATGTGGAACATCGGGCAGAAGTCGTCGAAGGGTCCGAAGCTCGTCTTGCCCACCCGAACGATCGACCCGTCATCCTGACGGCGCAGCACCGACATCCCGGGCCAGTAGTTGCCCTTCGCATTGCGGAATCCCAGGTCGGCGGCGAGGGTCGAGTCGCCGAGAGAGACCATCCGGAACTTCCAGCCCCGCGACTCTGCGAACTGGCGTTGGACGTCCACGGGGTCGGGGCTCGAAACGACGAACGCCGCGCGGTTCTCGAGGTGCGCGAGGAGGCCGTTCAGCCCGTCGGCCCACATCGAGCACATCGGGCAGCGCGACCCCATGTTGTGGACGAGGACGACGTCGCGCCGGTCACCGAAGAGCGCGGAGAGGCGGACCTTCGCGCCGTCCCCGCCGGTCAACTCGTAGTCCTGGACGGGCTCGGGCGCGCGCTCCTTGCGGAGCGCCGCGATCTTCTCGCGGATCTTCCCGATCTCGCTCTCGAGCGCTTCGGTCGCGGTGTCGGTCTCGGCTGCGGTGCGGCTCACGGTGTCTCCTCCGGTTCGCGCCGGACCTGGGCGGCGAGCGGCGGATCCTAACGTCCCCGCCCGCCGTCGCGGCCCGGCCCGGAATCCCGCTTGCCGCGCCCGCCATTCATGTGATATTTCTATCACCTGTGACCGACGACCTCGACCCCGTCTGGCGCGCGCTCGCGAACCCGATGCGCCGCGCCTTCCTCGACGCGCTGCGCCGCGGACCGAAGACGACGGGGGAACTCGCGGCGTTCTTCCCCGGCGTCTCGCGCTTCGCGGTGATGCAGCACCTCGGCGTCCTCGAAGAGGCGCACCTCGTCGTCCCCCGCCGCGAAGGCCGCGAGCGCTGGAACTACCTCAACCCGGTGCCGATCCGGCGCATCTACGAGCGATGGGTCAGCCGCTACGACGAGTCGATCGTCTCGGACCAGACGGCGCTGAAGGCCGCGGCCGAGAGCGCGACGCCCGCGCCCGTCGTGTCGCGCCGCGCGCGCAAGTCCCCGTGAAGGAGCCGACGCCATGATCGAGAAGGTCTTCAGCATCGACATCGAGGCGCCCGTCGCGCGCGTCTGGCAGGAGATCACGCGGACGAACGCCCGCTGCCGCCCCATGTTCGGGACGATGCTCCTCGTGAAGCTCGAACCCGGCGCGCCGCTGCGGTATCGCAGCATGGACGGGAAGCACACGTTCGTCGCGGGCGAGATCGTCGAGGTCGCGGCGCCGACGCGGCTCGTCCACACCTTCGTCTTTCCGAACCTTCCGGACGCGCCGACGCTCGTCGCGTGGGAGCTGACGGCGACCGCGTCGGGCACTCGCGTCACCGTCACCCACTCGCGGTTCGAGGGCGAGACCAAGACGTACAAGGCGGTCTACGGAAGCTGGCCGAAGATCCTCGGCCTCTTCCAGCAGGTGATCGAGGCGGGCGACGTCGGCGCGGGGACCAAGTTCCAGCACTGGATGATGGGCGCGATGAGCTTCGTCCTGCCGAAGTCGCTCCGGACGGACGTCGTCGAGGCCGGGCTCGCGAAGCGGCCGCCGCGGATCGCGTAGTCGGCCCGCGTTTCCCCCTGGACGCAGGAGACTCGCGTCGTGTCCCCAGGCCCGACGACGGGATTCACGGCAAGAGTTCGAGCCGCACGTCCTTCGCCCCCGCCTCGACGTCCTCGCCGCCCACGACGATCCGCCGCTCGATCGTTCCGTTCTGACGGTAGTGCGGCACCGAGACGATCCGCCAGCGGCCCGGCGGCACGGCGTCGAAACGGAAGCGGCCGTCCTGCCCGGCCCCCGCCAGCGGCCATGCTGCTCGGGTGTGCGCCTCCGGTTCGTCGAGCGGAAGGGCGACGAGGAGGATCGAGTTCGGCGTCGCACCCGGGCGCCGCGTGAGCGTCCCCTCGATCGACGGCGCGGGATGCACGACGACCCGCGCTTCGCCGTCCTCCACGCGGACCGACGGGACGCGCGCAGCCAGGCCCGACCCGCCCGGCTCGGTCGCCTTGCGCAGCACGATCAGGCCGAAGCCATCGCCGGGCATCTGATCGAGCACGAACGTCCCGTCGGCGTGGGTCACCTCGAATCGAATCGCGAGTTCCACGGCTTCCGGGCGCACGTCGCCGACCGTCGCGCCGACGACGGGCGCGCCCGACTCGTCCACGACCCGGCCGCGCAGCACGTGCGGTCGCCGCAGCACGACGCGGACGTCGTCGGTCCCCGCGGGAATCGGATGCGTCGAGAACTCCACGAAGTCGCGTCCGCCGGCCATGTTCTCGCTGCCGCAAACGCGATAGCGTCCCGGAGCGAAGTGAAGCGAGAACCGGCCCTCAGGGTCCGTCGGGCCGAAGAGGATTTGTCCTGCCCGGACGATGTCGTCGTCTGCACAGGTCGCGTAGAGACGCCGCCCCGATGCCGGAGTCCCGTCCTCCCAAATGGCGACGCCCGCGATCGGCAGCGCGCCGTCGAGGAGGACGTCCTCCGGTGCCGTCGATGGAGCGTCGATCTCGCGTTCCGAGGTCTCGAAGCCCTGCGCAGCGATACGGATCACGATGGGCTCGCGCGGAACGGCGAGGAACTCATAGCGTCCGTTCGCATCGGTCGTCGTCTCGCGGGAGGCTTGGGGGGCGGCGGCGGTGCGCACCGAGACCGAGGCGGCGACGACGGGGCGGCCCGTGAAGTCGTCTTCGACCCTGCCGCGAACGCGAACGGTCGAGTCGACGAGCGCCGACTTCGTCGCGGCCGGTGTCCCGATCGGCCCGACGACGTCCCGGAGCCAGACGGAGTCGTCGACCGCATCGCCG
>JANNHP010000093.1:0-7996 GCA_031404455.1 Planctomycetia bacterium
GACATTGGCCTTGGCCTGCAGTTCTACGTATTCGACAGCGTGGACAGGGCCGACCACCGTCCCGTTAATAACCACGTGCGAGACACGGGTTTCGCCTTCGATGCGCGCCTGCTCCGACAGTACCAATGTGCCTGGTTTGTCATCGGCGGCCAACACGTTGCCGCGCACATGACCATCGATACGCAGGCCGCCGCTGAAAGGCCGTTCGCGGGCGACCCATGGGTCGCCCCTACAAGGACATGTCGATCGCGTTGCCTGTCGTGCCTTGATGGCCCGTGCCGGGACGACGAACCCGGCCGCGTCCGTCTCCGTCAACGCGCCGCCGTGACCATCGGCGGCGCGAGATCGACCGGCACGCGCTCGGGCGTGGCGTCGATCGATCGGACGAGTCCGCCGAGGAGATGACGCGCGACGTCCTTGCCGTACGCTCCGACGTCGCCCGCGGGACCGACGCACCCGGGGCATCCCTTCGCGCAGCGGCACGTCTCGACGATGTCGCGCATCGCCCGCACGATGCTGCGAAGCGACGCGTGCACGCCCTCGGCGAGACCGACGCCGCCGGGCACGCGGTCGTACGCCACGATGCGCGGGAGTTCCGTCGCCGCGGACCGCGCCTCGGCGTGGACGCGCAGGTCGCCGCGGTCGCAGCGCAGGAAGACGGGCGCCACGGCGCGGAGCAGCGCCGCAACGCCGCGGAGCGCCTGCGACCGGCCGCCTTCCATGATCCGCACCTCCGAAGCGAGTCGAGGCCCGACGTCGATCCAGCACGCGCCCGTGCCCATGCGTTCCGCGGGCAGACGGATCTCGCCCGCGCCCACGTTCTCGCCCGTGTAGTAGCGGATCTTCTTGAACATCGGCACCTGCGTGGTGACGACGACCGACCCGCGGAGCGCTGCGAACTCGCCGAAGTCCTCGCGCGCGTCCTCGGCGATCGTGCGCACCTCCACCTCGGCCTCCGCCTCGGTGTAGTAGTCGCAGTCGATCTTGCGGACGTAGGCGCGGCGGCCGTCCCAATCGAAACGCTCCACGTAGTACGTGTCGCCCTGGTGGCCGTAGATGGCGCCTTCGTGGACGAAGAACGGCGCCGACGCCCGGTCCACCTCGGCGAGGACGACGCGCGCGTCCTGGTCGTAGATGGCGACGTTGTCCACGTCCACGCCGTTCAGCGACACGGAGTCGGCCGGGAAGCTCGTGTCGCACCAGTGGTAGCGCCCGCCCGACTTGTGCAGCGGTCCGCCTGGCACCGCGAGCGATTCGAGGATCTCGCCGGTCGCCGCGGCGCCGCCGAGCGTCTCGCCCTCTTTGAACGGGAGCTCGAAGCCCGCGCAGCGGACGTGGTTCGTGAAGATGAGCTTGTTGTCGGGGTCGAGCGCCGCGCGCTCGACGCGGCCAAGGACGAGCGCCTCCGGGTGCTGGAGGAGGTACTGGTCGAACGGATCGGACCGCGCGACGAGAACCGCGGCGCCCGTGCGGCCACGGCGTCCGCTGCGTCCCGCCTGCTGGCGCGCCGAGGCGACGCGTCCGGGGTATCCGGCGAGGACGACGACGTCGAGGCCGCCGATGTCGATGCCGAGTTCGAGAGCGTTCGTGGCGACGACGCCGCGGACCGTTCCATCGCGCAGGCCGCGCTCGACGTCGCGGCGGAGGTTCGGCAGGTAGCCGCCGCGGTA
The DNA here is from genome assembly GCA_031404455.1 of Planctomycetia bacterium. GTDB lineage: Bacteria > Planctomycetota > JAJSAM01 > JAJSAM01 > JAJVHW01 > JANNHP01. The sequence goes on from JANNHP010000093.1 coordinate 1,671, forward strand.
GCCGCGGATGGCGTCCTCCGGAAGTCCCATTTCGCGGGCGCCGTCCTTCAGGTACTTCGTCAGCACCTCGACGCTCGTCCGCGACCGCGCGAAGACGAGCGTCTGGAGACCGGCGCGCAGCGACTCCATCGCGATCCGCCGCGATTCGTCGAGCGCGCTCATGCGCGCGCCGGTGGCTTCGTCCACGATCGGCGGGTTGAAGAGCACGAGGTGGCGCTCCGGCGACGGCGCGCCGCAGCGGTCGACGACCTCGACGCGTTCGCCCGCACTTTCGGCGCCGACGAGTGACGCGGCGAGCTCGCCCGGATTCGCGAGCGTGGCCGAGCAGAGGAGGAACGTCGGGTCGCTGCCGTGGTGACGGCACACGCGGCGGAGTCGCCGCAGCACGTTCGCGACGTGGCTGCCGAAGACGCCCGTCAGCGTGTGCATCTCGTCGACGACCACGTACCGCAGATCGCGGAAGAGCGACGCCCAGCGCAGGTGGTGCGGGAGGATTCCCGCGTGGAGCATGTAGGGGTTGGTGAAGACGACGTCCGCCCCGCCGCGGAGCGCTTTGCGCTGGGCGGGAGGCGTGTCGCCGTCGAAGACGCCGGACGTGAGCTTCCGCGGCAGGGAGCGGGTGAGTTCCGCGAAGCTCGCGAGCTGGTCACGCGAGAGCGCCTTCGTCGGGAAGAGATAGAGTGCCCGGCCCGCCGGCTCGCCGAGCGCCGCGGCGAGGACGGGCAGGTTGTAGCAGAGCGATTTGCCCGACGCGGTCGGGGTGACGACGGCCACGTGCCGCCGCGCGTGCGCGTGCTCGGCGGCCTCGCGCTGGTGCGACCAGAGCTTCTCGATGCCGACGCGCGCGAACGCCGCGCGGACGTCGGAAGGCGTCCAGTCCGGGAAGTCCGACGTCACCCCCTCGCGGGCGGGCTCGCGGTGCCACGCCACCACGTTCGGCCCGAGATCGGAGGCCCTGCGCATGCGGTCGAAGAACTCGTCGAGCGGCATAGGGCGGACTGTACGCCGCCCGGGGGACAACGGCCGCGGCGGCGCGACCGGGAGCCGCCCGCTACTCGCCTTCCTTCGGGGGAACCTTCTCCGGTTCCTTCGCCGGTTCCTTCGCCGGTGCCTTCTCGAGGTCCTTCTTCAGCGCATCGACGACGTCGTCGCGCAGCACGAACACCCAGTTGCCAGCCTGGTCGTGTCCGACGATGCGGGAGAAGTACCCGCCCTCGGGACGCCGCTTCCCGATGTAGATCTTCGGCTCGGGCTCGATGCCCGCCACGTTCCGGAGGTGGACGCTGATGGTCATCGTCTCGGCGAGCGGTGGCCGGAAGCCCATCGGCTGGGCGTCCTTCGAGACGTCGTAGAGGATCCACTCCGCGGCCTGCACGGAGCGCAGGACATCGAGCATGCCGTTGATCGCCTCCGCGTCGGGCGTGCCCACGTTGCCGCTCTTCCACTTCCAGTTCTTGTCGGAGCCGTCGAGGTCGCGCTGGATCTTCACACCCTGGACCTTGTCGCCCTCGGTGCCGTAGCCCGTCTCGCGCGTGATCTCGTCGATGGCGTCGAGCGGGAGTTCCGCGACCGAGCTCCGGAAGAACTGCTGCGCGCCGAGCTTGAGCTGGTCGTACGGGCCGCTCTCGACGAGCTCGAGACCGCCGTCGTCCTTGCGCTTCGCGTAGACGGTTCCCGTCGCCGCCTTGCCCGGGGGGCCCTCGCGGCCGAAGAAGAGAACGAGCTTGCCCGGTGCGTCGCGGCCGATGGCGTTGAGCGCGATCTCGACGAAGTCCTTCTCGGTGACGTCGAAGTCCTCGGGCTTCTGCCCGTCGAGGAACTCCACCGTCTGCCACTCGCGGAGACGGTCGAGGAGCTTCCCGACCTTGTCGCCGTCGGCCGGACGGCGCTCGCCGGCGATCGCGACGTCCCACGTGTGGCCGGCCTTCTCGAGCTTGTAGTTGACGCCGGAGAGGCGGACGTCGACGGCCGTGCCGTCGTTGCCGAGGCGGGTGAAGCTCCGGTCGCGGTACGCGAGCGGATCCATCGACATCGCTTCGAAGAAGCGCCGCCCGACGAACGCGACGGTCTTCGTGCCCTCTTCCATCACCCAGACGCCCTTCGGGCTGTCCTTGCCGACGAGGAGCGTCTCGGGCTTCCTGCCCTCGCCCTTCGGCGTGACCCTCACCTCGTACGCGGGCGGATCGAGGCCGTACTTCACGAGGTCCGGCGCGCCGAACTCCTCCCAGCGCTCGATCTCGACGTTGACGACGCGGTTCAGCTCGGTCTCGAACTTGCCCGGGTGCGCGTATCCCTTCCAGGGCTGCTGGATCGTCCAGATCTGCGTCAGGTCGCGGACGAGCTCGACGGCCGTGACGCCGCCCTTCACGACCTCGAACTTCGCGACGTCGAAGAGCGTCGAGTCGAAGAGGCGCTTGTCCTTCATCCCGGAGGAGATCGCGGAGATGGCGAGCTCCATCGCGTCCTTCGCGACGACCCACACGTCGGTGCCCACACCCGTGTCCATGTAGACCTTGCCGCCCTCGCGCGTGAGCTTGCCGTAGCGCAGACGGATCGGCTCGCCGGGCACCGTCAGCACGACCTGCACGAGGGGATCGGTCAGTCCGTAGCCAGCGAAGTCGGCGTCGCTCGCCGTCGCGCGCTCGATCTTCACGCTGACGCTCTGTCCGGAGAGCGCGGCGAGGAGGTCGTCGATGGCGTTCGCGTCCGCGCGGACGAGTTCCGTCCCCGCGAGCACGTCCCAGCGGTCGGTCGGACCGCCGTGGCGCGAGAGCTTCAGCGTGGAGCCCTGTCCGGACAGTTCGATCGCGGAGGCGTCGTGCTTCTCGAACTTCGGCCAGACCGCGGGCAGCGTGTCGCCCTCGCCCGGGCCGCCGCCGTCGTCGATCCAGAACCAGGCGCCCGCGCAGAGGAGCGCGATCACGAGCAGCACGATGACGTTGCGAGGCTTCATCGGTTCAGCGTCTCCGCGACCACCAGACCATGCCGCCGACGATCAGCGGGAGGAAGACGACGGCGAGCGGCCAGTAGAGCGCGAAGCGCTTCTGGTACTCGTCCGGCGTCACGTACGGGTCCTCGAGCGAACGCTCGCTGACGGCGACGAGCCCCTCGCGGCGCAGTCCCCACTGCACGAGCCCGCGCACGAGGTCGAGGTTCGCCGGGTAGCTCCCGATCAGGCGGTCCGAGAAGACGTCGGTGTCGCCCGAGACGACGATGCGCGAGTCGCGTCCCGCCGCGTCCTTCGGCTTCCGCACGCTCGTCACGATGAGGGGGAACTTCCCGCTGACCTTGTCCCGGTCCGGCATGATCGTCGAGAAGTTCGTGCGGTCCTTCGTGTGGCGCAGCGCGACCGGGGTCGAGCCGGTGCCTTCGTGCTCGGGAGCCGAGCAGACGACCTCCGGGGTCGCGTCCGCGGGCGGCTTGTCGTCCACCTCGAGGTACGTCGAGCGGAAGAAGTACGTCGCGAGTCCCGATCGGCTCCGCAGCGCGCGGACGGCCGGATGGTCGCCGTACGCGTCGCCGTAGACGGGGAACTGGTTGCTCATGCCGCCCACGAGTTCCAAGCCGCGCGCCATGTCGCGGCCGACCTTCGGCGCGATGACCTCGTAGTTCGTCCGCGTGCCGACGCCGTACTTCTCGAGGAGCGCCTCGAGTCCGGTCGGCGATCGGTCGTCCATCATGTCGACGGTGAAGATCAGCGTGCGGCCCTGGTCGAGCCACCGCGTGACCGCCTCGGCCTCTTCGGGCGTGAACGGCGCCGTCGGTCCGAGGATGAAGAGGAGCTCGCAGTCGTCGGGCACCTTCGGCGTCGTCGCCAAGTTGATCGGCGTGGTGACGGCGTCGATGTTCTGCCGCGTGAGCGCGTCGCGCAGGTCGCGGAAGTCGGCGGCGAACGAACGCTCGCCGTGTCCGCCGGTGGCGTAGGCCTTGTACTTCTGGAAGACGAGCTCGTAGATGCCCGTGGAGACGACGCTCTCGCCGAGCCACTTCGGCACGCCCGCGGACGACATCTTGGTGAACGCCCAGCGCTCGACCTTGATCTCCTTCTGCTTGCCCGGCGCGACCTCTTTGCCCGGCTCGGCGTACGTCAGCACGATGAGGTCGGTGTCCTCGCCGGAACTCGTCCCCTGGACGCCCTGTTCCTTCAGGATGCGCGCCGCGATGTCCGGCTGCCGAACGGCGTCGACCTCGGCGAACTTCACGTGCGGGCTCGCCGCCTCGAACACGCGGAGCTGGGCGATCGCGTCGGTGCGCAGGCCCTCGTCCTCGGTCGCGTGATGGAGGTACGTGGCGTAGACCGTGCCTTCGACCTTGTCGAGGAGCTTCATCGACTCGTCGTCGAGGGTGAAGCGCGACGAACTCGTCAGGTCGATCTCGGGCAGCTTCCCCTTCTTCTTCAGCGTGATGTCCGCCCACCCGACGAAGAGCGCGACGAAGAGCCCGAGCCCGATCGTGGCGAGGACCATGACGAACGCGGTGCCGCGGCGGCTCGCGGCCGAGCGGAAGATGTCGGGCAGGTGCCACGCGATCGGCACGAGCATGATCACGATCGCGGCGAAGATCCACGCGGAGGTCACCCAGCCGGCCGCTTCCTCGGCCTCGACGAGACGCCAGAACACGCCCATCAGGGTGAGGAAGACTCCGATGAAGAACATGTGCCCGAGCTTCGAGGCGCGCGGGGGCGCCTGGTACGGCTGCGACGGCGCCGAAGCGGCGGGCGCCACGGCCGCAGGTTCCGGCGCGGCGGTCGCCGGCGTGGGCGCGGGCGTCTCGGAAGGGGTCATCTCGGGTTCGCTCATCGCCACTTCCTCGACTCGATCGCCCGGACGGAGAGGAACAGGAAGAGGGTCGTCATCATCACGAAGTAGACGAGGTCGTAGACGGCGATCTTCCCCTGGAGGAACTGCTGGAAGTGGTCGCGCTGCGAGACGAACGAGACGAGCGTCCGCACGAGATCCGACGAGAGGTCCCTGAGGAACGGGATCGCCTCGAAGAGCATCGTGAACAGCATCATGAAGATCATGATGCAGAACGCGAGGAAGGCGGCGAGCGGGCCGTTCTCGGTGAGCGACGACGCGAACACGCCGATCGCGATGTAGAGCCCGCCGAGGAGGAGGGCGCCGACGTACGAGCCGATGACCGGCCCCGGATCGAGCGCCTGCTTGCCCTCGCCGAGTTGCAGGAACACCACCCAGTACACGAGCGTCGGCACGAGCATCACGGTGTAGAAGGCGAACGTGCCGAGCCACTTCGAGAAGATCACCTGCCAGTCGGAGACCGGCGCGGTGAGGAGCGTCTCGAGGGTGTTCTTCGACCGCTCCTCCGCCACCGTGTTCATGGTGAGCAGCGGGATCAGGAAGAGCAGCGCGAAGTCGAGCCAGGAGAAGACGTACACGTAGTCGACGCGCGCCTGGTTCCCCTGGAGCGACGGCACGACCATCGCAGCCGTGATCAGGAGGAAGAGGAACATCACGAGGTACGGGACCGGTGCGTAGAAGTACGCGAGGAGTTCGCGCTTCGTCAGAGCTGCCAGTCGGCTCATGGCCGACACCTCGTCGTCATCAGGATCACAACTGTTCGACTCACAGCCCCACCTCGGCCTTCTGGCTGCCGCGGGTCAGCGTGGTGAAGAGATCCTCGAGCACGGCCGCCCCGACGACGGGGTCCCGGAGGTCGCCGCCGCGGCGCGCGAGCGCCTCGGCGAGTTCGCGGAGCGAGTCGTCGAGCTCCGACTTGTCGACGAGGTAGCGCATCGACGTCTCGGCGCCGAGCGTCGTGCTCTCGTGGAAGTGGATCCGCGGGAACGCTTCGAGCACTTCCATCGTCTCCTTGACCGGCAGGCTCGTCTTGAACTCGACGCGCGCCCAGGGTGCCACCTCGGCGCGGACGGAGTCGAGGTCGCCCTCTCGGACGATCCGGCCTTGGTTGATGATGATCACGCGGCGGCAGACCTGCTCGACCCACGGGATCGTGTGCGTGGAGAAGAGGATCGTGGTGTCGCCGGCGATCTCCTTCATGAGGTCGCGGACGTCGCGGACCTGGTTCGGGTCGAGGCCCGACGTGGGCTCGTCGAGGATCAGCACCTTCGGCCGGTGCACGAGCGCGTCGGCGAGGCCCACGCGCTGCCGGTAGCCCTTCGACAGATGACCGATGATGCGGTCGGCCACGTCGGTGACGTGGCAGCGCTCCATCGCCTGCTCCACGTGCCGCCGGCGTGCGCTCCTCGGCACGCCCTTGATCGTGGCGCGGTAGTCGAGGTACCCCTTCACGCGCATCTCCGTGTAGAGCGGCGTGCTCTCGGGCAGGTAGCCCATGTTCTCGCGGAC
>JANNHP010000094.1:0-1852 GCA_031404455.1 Planctomycetia bacterium
GCCCAAGGCCCCGTGCCCCTGCTGATCGACACGGCACCGCCCAGCTTCCCCGGCGGGCCGCTGCAGATCGGCCCGACGTCCACAAGCGCGACATGCTGAAGCCCGTCTTCCGCACGTCGGAGTTCTGCGGCACGTGCCACAAGGTGTCGCTCGACAAACCCGTCAACGGCTATCGCTGGATCCGCGGACAGAACGAGTACGACGGCCACCAGGACTCGGGCGTCTCGAAGAACAACGCCCGCACGTTCTACAACCCGCCCGTCGCGAAGAGCTGCCAGGACTGCCACATGCCGCTCGTCCCTGCGCCGCTCGGCGACGTTTCCGCGAAGAGCGGCCTCGTCCGCTCGCACATGTTCCCGGGGCCGAACACCGCGCTGCCGCACATCCGCGGCGACACGGAGACCGTGAAGGCGCAGGAGGACTTCCTGAAGGACAAGAAGCTCCGCGTGGACGTGTTCGCGGTGAAGCGCGACGACGGCTCGGTCGTCGAGGCGCCGGACCTCCGCGACGTGCCGCTCGTCGCGGGGGAGACGATCGAGTTCCAGGTCGTCGTGCGGAATCTCGGAGTCGGCCACACGTTCCCGGGCGGGACGCTCGACAGCAACGAGTCGTGGATCGAGTTCACGGCGTTCGACGCCGGGGCGCGCGTGAAGCCGCTCTTCGTCAGCGGCGCGATCGACCCCGCGACGAAGACCGTGGACCGCGACGCGCACTTCTACCGGGTCCTCTTCGTCGACGAGAAGGGCCACGAGGCCAACCGTCGCAACCCGCAGGACTTCCGCGCCGCGGCGCATCTGAAGGTGATCGGCCCCGGCACGGCGGACGTCGCGCGCTACCGGCTCACGGTTCCGCCGGAACTCGCGGGCGAGCGGCTCGGCGTGCGGGCGATCCTCAAGTGGCGCAAGTTCACGCGCCACTACACGGAGTTCGCGTGGACGGCCACGATGCAGGGTCGCCCGATCCCGGACCTGCCCGTCACCGACATCGCGAGCGGCGAGGCGACGTTCCCCGTCGTCGCGGGCGCGCTGCCGCCGCTCGCCGACATCCCGTCGGCGAAGGTCGCCGACGGCACGGCGTGGCAGCGGTGGAACGACTGGGGCATCGGCTGCCTCCTCCAGCGCGACACGACCGGCGCCGACCGCGCGTTCGGCGTGCTGCGCGACAAGCTCCCGGCGAACGTCAACGGCTGGCGCAACCTCGCGCGGACGAAGCTCGAGGACGGCGACGTCGCGGGCGCCGTCGAACTCCTCCAGGCCGCCGAGGCGAGCTCTCCCGGTGCCAAGGGCGACGCGCAGACCGCGTACTTCTTCGGCATCGCGCGCGAGAAGGCGGGTCAGCTCGAGGACGCGATCAAGGCCTTCGAGGCGGCCGGCGTCACGTTCCCCGGCGACCGCACGATCCACCGCGAGCTCGGGCAGATCCGCTATCGGCTCGGACGCTACGACGAGGCGCTCTTGGACTTCCTCCGCGTCCTCGCCATCGACCCCGAGGACCGCATCGCGCACCAGCACCGCATGCTCATCTACCGCGCGCAGGGCGACGACAAGGCTGCCGACCTCGCGCAGCAGGCGTTCGAGAAGTACACGATCGACGAGAACGCGCAGGAGTGGACGAACACGATCCGCCGCGAGCGTCCGGACGTCAACGTCGAGTCCCAGCCGCTGCACGTGCACGAGTTGGTGAGGCGATGAACGGACGCCGCAGTGCCCTCGTAGGGGCGACGCATGCGTCGCCCGCGAATCATCCACGACAAGAGATCCAAACCTCGCGAGGCATCGTGAACTCGGACGGCGGGCGACGCATGAGCTTTTCCAGGCCCATTTCGAGCGCGATGGCAAAGCTTTCCTGAGTC
>JANNHP010000095.1:0-9206 GCA_031404455.1 Planctomycetia bacterium
AACGGCTTCTGGGCGCTGAAGGGCGAACCCGGCACCACCGGCAGCCGCGTGCTGCACTGGGGTATAGCCTCGGCCGGCAACGACGGCCGCGGCGGCGACGCAGGAGAAGGTGCTCGACCGCATGCCGTTCTTCCGCTCGTCGCGCACGTACCACGAGCACGCGCCGCCCGGGCCGTCCGGGCCGTTGATGGTCCTGGCACCCACACCGCCGGCCGAGACCGCCGAGAGGAGCGACCTTCGATGAGGCGCCGCGATCTCCTCGCCCTCTGCGCCGCCGCGCTCCTCGCGTCGTGCACCGTCGGACCCGACTACCGCGCGCCGGACACGCGCGTCCCGAACTCGTTCGGCGAGCATCCCGAGGAAGCCGCGGCCGCGCAGGCGCGCTCTCCCGTCTCCGCGTGGTGGACGACGTTCGACGACCCGGTCCTCGATTCGCTCGTCGAGCGCGCCGTCCGCACCAATCCCGACCTGCGCCGCGCCAGGGCCCGCGTCCGCGAAGCGCGTGCGCTGCGAGGCATCGCCGCGTCGGACCTCTATCCGACGGTCGACGCCGTCGGCGGCGCGTCGCGAGTGCGATCGAGCGAGACCCTCGGCGACGCGCCGGGCGGCACGTCGAACCTCTTCCAGGCGGGCTTCGACGCCGTCTGGGAGCTGGACGTCTTCGGCGGCAACCGCAGGAGCCTGGAGGCGGCGGACGCCGACGTCGGCGCGACGATCGAGGAGAGCCGCGACGTCCAGGTCTCGCTCCTCGCCGAGGTCGCTCGCAACTACATGGAGCTCCGGGGCTCGCAGCGTCAGTCGGCGATCGCCAGGGCGAACCTCGCCGCGCAGACGGAGACGCTCGACCTCACGCGCCAGCGCCTGGCCGCCGGACTCGCGACCGATCTCGACGTCGCGCGCTCCGAGGCGCAGGTCGCGGCCACGGCGTCGACGATCCCGGCGTTCGAGGCCGGCGCGCGCTTCGCGGCACACGCGCTCGCCGTCCTCGTCGACCTGCCGCCGACGGCGCTCGTCGTCGAACTCTCGCGCGAGTCCGCCATCCCGGCGCCGCCGCCCGAGATCCCCGTCGGTCTGCCGTCCGAGCTCCTGCGCCGCCGTCCCGACGTGCGCCGCGCCGAGCGGCGTCTCGCCGCCGCAACCGCGCGGATCGGCGCGGCCGTCGCGGACTGGTTCCCGCGCTTCTCGCTGACGGGCGGCGTCGGCGTCGCGAACGACGGCGAGGGCGACTTCCTCGACGCCCGCAGCAGGACCGCGTCCGTCGGCGGCTTCGTGAGCTGGCCCGTGCTCGACTTCGGGCGCGTCCGCTCGAGCGTGGACGCCCAGAACGCGCGCGAGGAACAGATCGCCGCGGACTACGAGACGGCCGTGCTCACGAGTCTTCGCGAGGTGGAGGACGCGCTCGTCGCGGTCGAGACGGAGCGCGCCCGCCACGTGTCGCTCGCCGCCGCGGAATCTGCCTCGGCACGCGCCGTCGGCCTCGCGAACCAGCTCTGGACCGCGGGACGCACGGACTTCCTCAGCGTGCTCGACGCGCAGCGCGCCCTCTTCCTCGCGCAGGCCGCCCTCGTGGAGAGCGACCGCCGATCGGCGTCGAACGTCGTCGCCCTCTACAAGGCGCTCGGCGGCGGCTGGGAAGTCGAGATGCCCGCCGCCGGCGAACCGGCCCGCGGCGAGGCCGGGAAGCGCGTGCTCGACCTCACGGGCGGGAGCGCGACGAAGCCGTAGACCCGGCGCCTCCTACGGCAGGTTCGCGTAGATCGGATTGCTGTACGCGTCGCCGGGCTTCTCGATGCGCCACGAGTGGAACGATCCGGGCGGATCGACCTTCCGCACGGCGCCGCCCTCGAACTCGCCCGCGCGGACGCCGTCCTCGACGAGCGCCGCCTTCCCGCTCCACGTGAGACGCACCTGCGCCTTCGCGCGGAGCGAACCCCCGACCGACGCGCGCTCGCCAGGGACGTCGCTCGTCGCTTGGAGGTCGCGCGCGGCGGGTCCGCCGTCCCTCCCGAACGTGACGCGCGCGCGGAGGAGTCCGTCGCGCAGCCCCGCCTCGTCGGCGGACTCGACGCGCACCGACATCATCGGCATCGGGAGGATCGCGTACGGCGCCTTCCCGTGGCAGTCGGAGCCGCCGACGCCGACGATCCGCCGCCGCGCTCGCGACGTCGCCTCGTCCCAGGCGCGCAGCGAGCCAGTGACCATCTGCGTGGCGGGCAGCTTCTCGGCGAGGTTCGCGTGGAGCTTCTGCACGAGCACGCTGCGCTCGTGCCACACCTCGATCCCGTTCCACGCGAAGTCGTCCCTCCCCTCGCCGGAGAACGGACGCCAGCGGCGATCGCCCTTCAGGAGCTTCATCAGTGGCAGGTCGCTCTCGACCGGGCGGAAGAACGGGTGGTTGACGACGACGAGCGCGCCCTTCGCGAGCGCGAGAGACGCCTTCGCCTCGTCGGGCGCCGCGGCGAGGTCCGCCACGCGAACGAACGACACGCCGAGGTGACCGGGCGACTCGCGCGTGAACTCCCATCCCGCGACGACGATCAGCGGTCGCGGCGTCTCAGCGCCGCCCGCGACCGGACGTCGCAGCTCCTCGGACGCGAGCGACGCCGCGAGCTCCTGCCCCGTGACCGTCGCCGCGGCGCCGTCGCGCGGACCGGGGAACGTCGCGTGGGCTTCGTGCGGCGTCAGAACGATGAAGTCGAGCGACGCCTTGCGCGCCGCGGCGATCGCGGCGGCGACGGTCAGCGAAGAGTGACCCGGGTCGTCCGGCGGCGACACGTGGACGTGCAGGTCGCCGACGAGCCAGCGGGCTTCCGGGGCCGGCAGCGCCGCGTCGTCCGCGCGCGCCACGAGGACCGCGAGCGAAGCGGCGGCGAATGTCAGAATGGCCGTTCTGCGCACGTTCCGGGTGCCCGCCCCTCGCCTCCGCAACGGCAACGACGCCGCCGGGCACCCGGAACGTGCTACCAGAGCTCCTTCTTCACCAGCTTCTCGTTCTCGTCGAAGGTGAACTCCGCGATCTTGAGATCGCCGGTCAGCGAGTAGGAGTAGTAGTCGATCCGTCGGCGGATCCCGTCGCGGTCGTGGACGGACATCGGCTTGCCGAACGTCTTGAGCACGAGGTCCGCCGTGGGCGCCGGGTTCGCCGACTGGTCCATCGTGAGGTACTGGTCGTACGTCAGGCAGTTGCCCTTCAGGAACCAGCAGCGCGGGCTCGTCTCGCAGCCAGGCAGCGCGACGAGCGCTCCTCCGAGGAAGAGGATCGACGACAGGACGAGGGCGGCGCGCTTCATGGGACCAGCCTTTCCCGAGGGGGACGTCGGACGCGGCGGAGTTTATCCGACGCCCGGTCTGCGCCCGGGCGGATTCCACGATGGGTAGAGTTGAGCCGGACGTTTGCCACCTGGAATAGCGGTTTCGAGCCGGACGTCGTGGCGTTCCCCCTTCGACGGACTCGCGAGCGCGTCAAGCCGGGCCCCCCTCCGGGCCGATGGGTGGACGGGCCCCCGACCGGAGTTCGACATGCACATGAAGCCGACAGCAGCGTTCGTCGCCGTCCTCGGACTGGCACTCGGAGCCTTCGCCGACGAGATCGTCACCAAGGCCGGGACGATCTACTCGGGCAAGATCGTCGAGACGGGCGACACCTACGTGGTCATCGAGAGCCCGGCGCTCGGGTGCATGAAGATCTCGCGCGCCGACATCTCGAGCATGAAGGCCGGCGACGAGACCTCCGAATCGAAGCCCGCGCCGGTTCCCGGGACGCAGACGCCGCCCACGGATCCGGCGGCGACCCCGCCCGACGCCGCGCCGGCCGAGCCGACGCCCGAGGAGAAGGCCGAGGCGCAGCTCAAGGCGGACGAAGACGCGGCGGCGCTCCTCGCCGAGCAGCGCGAGGCGCGGCGCAAGGCGTCGAAGATCGTGCGCAGGACCGATCCCCAGTCCGGAAAGGCCCTCAGCGCGCCGGGGATCTCTCCGCCCGGCGCGCCGAAGACCACCACGCCGGCCGCAGCGCCGGGTGCCGCGACGCCCGTCGCCGGGAAGGCCGAGGAGGAGAAGCCGACGATCAGCGGGGCGCAGCTCGCGAAGACGCCTCCCGGCTCGTGGATCGTGGTGCTCCAGCCGCCGAAGCAGTTCGAGTCGGCGCCGTCCGGCATCCAGATCGGACGCCGCGTCTACGCGAAGCTCGAATCCGCGGGGACCGGCTCGGCGTTCCTCTCGGTTCCGATGGCCGCCGGCGAAGAGCGGATCGCGATGCGCCTCGCCGACGTGCAGCGCTACGCCACCATGCGGCCCGGTTCCGCGCGTCTCTCGCGAATGATGGAAGGCATCGACCGGGGCGCCTGGGTGCGCCTGCGCCTCGACGACGGGACGCGCGTCGAGGGCGTGCTCCAGGTCGTCGAAGCGGTGACGGTCAAGGTCGGGCTCCTGAAGGACGACGGGACGCAGGAGGCGAGCGACGTCCCCGGCGAGAAGATCGTCGAGGTCGACGGCCTCATGCGCTCGTCCGCCACGCGGTTCACGCTCGCCGAGGCGGCGCAGGGCGAGCCGGTCGCGCTGACGTTGTGGCCGGACGGCCGCGAACTCGTCGGCGCGGTCCGGGAACGCACCGCCGCCTTCCTCGACGTCGTCATCGTCGGCGGCAAGGTCGAGCGCGTGCCGGTGGACGGCCCCATCGCGGATGCGCGCCGGGTGCCGGGCAAGTGGCGCGCCACGGTCACGTCCCTCGGCCCGAAGGCCACGGTGCGGGCGAAGAGCGTCGAGGAGTTCCCCGACGCGCGCGTGGAGCGGGACCTCATCGGCACCGTCCTCGCCGTGACGGCCTACGCCGTCACGCTGGACTCGCCGGACGGCGTGATCGTGCTCCCGATGGAGTCGATGGCCGCGTTCGATCCCACCTCGACCGAGGCGGAAGCACTCTGCGCCAAGGCGATGAAGCGGTCCGAACGCGTGTCCCGCGTGCCCGTGATGCCGGGAGATCCGGCGGAGAAGGCCTCGGGGCTCGACGTCACGATGGGCGTCACCGCGGTCACCGACGGCGACGTCGTCCGCCACGTGCTCGTCTCGGCGCCCTTCCGCGACGAGGCCTTCGGGATCCACCTCGGCGACAGGGCGACCGACGCCGCGGAGAACACCGACCTTCGCTTCGACACCGTCGTCGTGCCGCACCACCAGCCCGGCGCCGAGCCGCTTCCGGTCGAGATCGTCTCCCACTCGGTCGAAGGCCTGAGCGTCACCCTGCTGCTCGACGCCGGCGGCCGCGTGTCCGCGATCGAGATCGGCGCGAGGTAGGACCGCGTCCGGCTGCCCCGGTCGCGGTTTCGTGAGCCGTCGGCGGACTCGCTCCTACGCAACCGCGACGGCCGCATGAGGGTGGGGCGGTCCGCAGACGTCCTGTTTCGTAGCCTGTGCCGTCTATCTAGAAGTCCGGCCGAGGTCGTTACTCGGACGGACTTCTAGACGGCGAAGTACCGCGCGTCCGGGTGGTGGAACACCATCGCCGACACGCTCGCCTCGGGGTCCATCATGAAGCCGTCGGTCAGTTGCACGCCGATCGACGCCGCGTCGAGGAGCGAGAAGAGCGGCGCCTGCATCTCGAGGTCGGGGCACGCGGGATAGCCGAACGAGTAGCGCTTGCCGCGGTAGCGCGCCTGGAAGCGGTCCATCATCGTGGCGTCCGGGGCGTCGGGGAAGCCCCAGAGCGTGCGGATCTTCGCGTGGACGAGTTCGGCCGCCGCCTCGGCCGACTCCACCGCGAGAGCCTGCAGCGCGTGGCAGCGGACGAACTTGCCCTCGTGCTTCAACTGCTCGGCGAGGGCACGGATCCCGTGGCCCGCCGTCGTGACGAAGAGCGCCACGTGATCCGTCGGCGGCAGAACGTAGTCGGCGAGACAGAGCCCGCCGTCCTTCCTCTGCCGCGGGAAGTCGAAGTGCGCGGCCTCGCGCCCACCATCGGGACCGTCGTCGTGGAAGAGCGTGACCCGGTTGCCCTCCGACACCGCGCGGAAGAACCGCCAAACGGCTTCCACGCGCATCGCGCCCGCGCGGCCGAGGTCCTTCACCTCGTCCACCGCGCGGACCACGCGCATCGCCTTCTCGTCGCCCGCCGCGATCTTGGCGCGGACGTCCTTCAGACCCATGTGGCGGCCGTAGAGCATCGCCGGGTTGACCCAGTTCCAGACGTCGTCGAGCTCGGTCCAGCGCTCGCGGTGCTCGGCGAGGTCCGGCGGTCTCGGCACGTCGACGCCGAGCGACACCTCGGGGCTGCGCACCGCGGGCGCCTCGCTCTCCTGCCGCAGGTCCTCGACCGGCGCCGGACGTTCGTCCGTCTTCGCGGCCTGCGCGAGGAGCCCGTCGCGCTGCGCCGGATCGGCGAGGCGGTTCATGATCGAGAGACCGTCCATCGCGTCCTTCGCGTAGAGCACGAGCTCGCCGCCGTAGGCCGGACGGATGCGGTTCACCGTGAAGTTGCGGGAGAGTGCCGCACCACCGACGAGGATCGGCAGCGTCACCCCGGCCGCGCGCAGGTCCTCCGCCGTCGCGATCATCTGCTGCGCCGACTTCACGAGGAGTCCCGAGAGCCCGATCGCGTCGGGCTTGTGCAGCTTCGCCGCGTTGACGAGTTCCGCCGGCGGCACCTTGATCCCGAGGTTGATCACCTTGTAGCCGTTGTTCGAAAGGATGATGTCCACGAGGTTCTTGCCGATGTCGTGGACGTCGCCCTTCACGGTGGCGATCAGGATCGTGGCCTTCTGCGAGCCCTCGACCTTCTCCATGAAGGGCTCGAGGTAGGAGACCGCCGCCTTCATCGCCTCCGCACTCTGCAGCACCTCCGCGACGATCAGCTCGTTCCTGTTGAAGAGGCGCCCGACCTCGTCCATGCCCTTCATGAGCGGACCGTTGATGACGTCGAGCGGCCTGGTGTCCGTGAGCTTCGTCGCGAGGTCGTCGAGGAGACCCTCCTTCGTGCCCTCGACGATGCAGCGCGCGATGCGTTCGTCGATCGGCAGCAGCTTGCGGTCCGTACGCGGCGCCTTCGCCTTCATCCCGCGGAAGTGCGCGGCGAAGGCGTCCACGGGCTTCTCTCCGCGATTCCAGAGGAGGTCCTCGGCGAGACGGCGCTCCTCGTCGGGGATCGTCGCGTAGCGCTCGAGCTTCTCACTGTTGACGATGGCCATGTCGAGTCCGGCCTTGACGCAGTGGT
Source organism: Planctomycetia bacterium (assembly GCA_031404455.1). Classification (GTDB taxonomy): domain Bacteria; phylum Planctomycetota; class JAJSAM01; order JAJSAM01; family JAJVHW01; genus JANNHP01. Next base: position 7,202 of record JANNHP010000095.1, read on the forward strand.
AGAGGAACACCGCGTTCAGCACCTCGCGGCCCGCCTCGGGGAGACCGAAGCTCACGTTCGAGATGCCGAGCACCGTGCGGCACTTCGGGAACGCGTGTTTGATGAGGCGCACGCCCTCGATCGTCTCGACCGCGCTGCCGACGTACGCCTCGACGCCCGTCGCGCACGGGAAGACGAGCGGGTCGAAGACGATGTCCTCGGGCCGAACGCCGTACTTGTCCGTCAGGAGCTCGAAACTGCGCCGCGCGATCTCGAGCTTGCGCTGCCGCGACACGCCCATGCCCTGCACGGGGTCCTCGTCGATGCAGCCGACGACGAGCGCCGCGCCGAACCGCGTGGCCATCGGCACCACGCGCTCGAAGCGCTCCTCGCCGTCCTCGAGGTTGATCGAGTTGATGAGCGACTTCCCCTGGCAGTACGTGAGTGCCAGCTCGATGACGTCGGCGTCGGTCGAGTCGATCACGAGCGGCGCCTTCGCGAGCTTGATGAGCACCGAGAGGAAACTGTCGATGTCCTTCGTCTCGTCGCGATCGGGGTTCGCGAGGCAGACGTCGAGCATGTGCGCGCCGCTCTTCACCTGCGCGCGGCCCACCTCGGCCGCCTCCTCGAACTTCTCGTCCACGATCAGCTTCTTGAACTTCCGGCTGCCGATGACGTTCGTTCGCTCGCCGATGATCACGGGGCGGTTGTCGTCCGTGACCTCGAGGAAGTCGATGCCGGAGAAGAGCGTGCGCGAGTGCTCCGCGGGCGCGCGCGGCGGCTTGCCCTCCAGGGCGCGCGCTACCGCGGCGATGTGCGCCGGCCGCGTGCCGCAGCACCCGCCGACGACGTTCAGCCATCCGTGGTCCGCGAAGCGCGCGAGCGCCGCGCCGAGCTGGTCGGGAGTCAGCAGATAGCGGCCGTCCTCGTCGGGGAGGCCCGCGTTCGGCATGCACGAGACGCGTGTGCGGCAGAGCTCCGCGAGCGAGCGGACGTGGTCCGTCATGAACTCGGGGCCGGTCGCGCAGTTGAGGCCAACCGAGAAGAGGTCGAAGTGCGAGATGCTGGTCCAGAACGCCTCGACGCCCTGCCCCGCGAGCATCGTGCCCATCGGCTCGATCGTGCACGAGACCATCACGGGAACGCGACCGCCGAGCTCTTCGAAGAGGTCGTGGATGCCGATGAGCGCGGCCTTCACGTTGCGCGTGTCCTGCGACGTCTCGACGAGGAGGAGGTCGGCACCGCCCGAGACCAGCCCGCGCGCCTGCTCGCGGAAGTTCTCGCGCAGTTCCGCGAACGTGACTCCGCCGGTCACGGTGATCGCCCTCGTCGTCGGGCCCATGGAACCCGCGACGAACCGCGGACGGTCCGGCGTCGAGACCCGCTCGCACGCCTCGCGCGCGACGCGCGCCGCCGCGACGTTCAGCTCCTGCACCCTCGCCTCGAGCCCGTACTCCGCGAGCACGATCGCCGTGCTCCCGAAGCTGTTCGTCTCGACGACGTCGGCGCCCGCGCGGAGGAACTCCTCGTGGATGGAGCGGATCGCGTCCGGCCGGGTGACGACGAGGTTCTCGTTGCAGCCCTCGAGCTCGGGGCCGCCGAAGTCGTCCGCCGTGAGGTCGAGCGCCTGGATCGACGTGCCCATCGCGCCGTCGAACACGAGGATCCGCCGCGCCGCGAGATCGCCGAGCGCCTGCGCGCGTTCGGGGTGGAGCCAGGGAAGTTGCTGTTTCAACGCGAGATCCTCCGGCGATTCGTTCGGCCGACCTTGCGCAGTCCGATCGCCAGGACCACGTGGAACGGCTCGCGCGGCTTGGCGGCCACGCGCTCGACCTCGACGCCCGCGAACCCGGCGCCGGAGATCAGCGTCGAGAGCTCGTCGGTCGAAAAGCCGAGGCACCGGTGCCCGAGCTTCTCGCGCGCCCACTCGTGCTCGTGCGGCAAGAGGTCGAGGACGAGGACGCGCGCGCCAGGCGCGAGGACGCGCCCCGTCTCGGCGAGCGCCCTCGACGGATTCTCGAGGGAG
>JANNHP010000096.1:0-11254 GCA_031404455.1 Planctomycetia bacterium
GTTCATGACGCTGCCCGTCGCGCTGGCGGTGGGCGTCGTGCGGACGCCGATCGCGCCCGAGAGCTCACGGAACAGGCCGAACTCGCCCGAACCGTCGTTGTCCACGTCGGCCTTGGCCGACGCCTGGAACTGCGCCTGCGAGGACGACACGTTGCGAAGCGTCGAGATCGCCGAGGTCTCGTTCGCATTCAGACGCGCGCTGAGCAGGTTCGGGATCGCGATCGCCGCGATGATGGCGATGATCGCGACGACGATCATCAGCTCGATCAGGGTGAAGCCACTCTGCTTCTTCATGACTGTTTCTCTCTCCTCGCTCCGGTGGTGGGGGTCTGCCGCGCTCGCGGCACCTGGACTCCCTGCCGATGGGTACACATCGGGGCGTCCCGGTGCGGGTCTTGAGGGGATTTCCGAGATCCCGTTGCGGGCGGCCGCGGGCGCGCAACCAGAGCCTCGCGACGGCCGGACTCCTCTCGAAACGAGAGGCGGATCCTCTCGAAGTCGAGCCGCGCGGGGCGCGGTCCGTGGACCGCGCCCCGAAGCGGTCAGCTCCGCTGCGACAGCTTCTTCTGGAGCTCGAAGATCGGGAGGAACACCGCGAGCACGATCGTGCCCACGAGGAAGCCCATCACCGCGATCATGATCGGTTCGATGAGGCTCGTGAGGCTCTTGACCGCGGCGCTCACCTGGTCGTCGTAGAAGATCGAGATCTTCTCGAGCAGTTGCTCGAGCGCGCCGGACTTCTCTCCGATCCCGATCATCTTCACGACCATCGGGGGGAACTGCGGGCTCCTGCCGAGCGGCTCGGCGAGCGACTCTCCCTGGCGCACGCTCTCGCGCGCCTCGTCGACGGCCTTGCTGATGACCTGGTTGCCGACGGTCTGCGACACGATCTCGAGCGCGCCGAGGATCGGCACGCCGGCCTTGACGAGCGTCGAGAACGTCTTCGCGAAGCGCGAGAGCGCGACCTTGCGGAAGAGCGGGCCGAAGACGGGCACGTTGAGCACGAGCCAGTCGAGCTGCCACTTGCCCTTCGGGCTGCGTGCGTACATCTTCCCGGCGATCACCATCGCCACGATGATCCCCATCATCGCGAGGACGTTGTCCTTCATCCAGTCGGCGATGCCGAGGATGGCGCTCGTCAAGGCGGGCAGCGTGATCTCCATCGAGTCGAAGACCTCGCGGAACTTCGGCACGATGCCGAGCATCAGGAACATCGTGATGCCCACGACGAGGACCAACGACACGATCGGGTAGGTCATGGCCGCGCGGATGTCGCGCTTCAGCTTGAGCGACGCCTCGAGGTACTCGGCGAGGCGGTTCAGGATCTCGTCGAGCTGGCCGGACACCTCGCCCGCGCGGATCATCGCCACGTAGATGTTCGAGAAGCAGCGCGGGTACTTCTCCATCGACGAGGAGAGGTCCGTGCCGCTGCGGATGTCCTCGACCACGCTGTCGAGCACGGCCGCAAAGCCCGCGCGCTCGGCCTGGTCCTGGAGGATCTCGAGGCCCTCGAGGAGCGGGATGCCCGCGCCGACCATCGTGGAGAGCTGGCGCGTGAAGACGACGAGTTCCTCGCCGCGGGGCCGGTAGCGGTTCGGGTTCGCGTCGGTGAAGACCGCCTTCACGGCGCTCGCGCCGCCGCCTCCCCCGCCGCCGACGGGCCGCACCGCGAGGACGATGAGGTTGCGCTTGCGCAGGTCGGCGATCACCGCTTCCTGGTTCGCGCCGGCGAGCGTGCCGCTCACCGACTTGCCCCCGAAGTTCTTCGCCTCGTACTTGAAGTTCGCCATTCGTCGGTCCTTCGAGTTTCGGTGCCTAGAGCTGGACGTCGTCGCCCATCACGCCGAGCTTGTCGTTCAGGGTCACGCGCAGGACTTCCTCGAGCGCCGTCCGCCCTCGCGCGGCGGCGCGCAGTCCGCACCGGCGCAGCGTGAGCATGTTGTTCGCGAGCGCGCACTTCTTGATGTCCTGGCCGGAACCGCCCTTCACGACGATGCGCTTGATGTCCTCGGTCATGGGCAGCGTCTCGAGGATCGCGAAGCGGCCGGAGAAGCCCTGGTTGCAGCGCGGGCATCCGCGCGGCCCGAAGAACTGGATGTCGCTCGCGATGTCCTCTTCCTTGAACCCCATCGCGAAGAGCCGCTCGGACGGCGGCGTCTCGATCGGTTCCTTGCACGCCGCACAGAGTTTGCGGCAGAGGCGCTGCGCCGAGACGAGCAGCGTCGAGGAGGCGACCATGAACGGGTCGACGCCCATGTCGGCCATGCGCGAGATCGTCGACGGCGCGTCGTTCGTGTGGAGCGTCGAGAGCACCAGGTGGCCGGTGAGGGCCGCCTTGACGGCGATGTCGATCGTCTCGGTGTCGCGGATCTCGCCGATGAGGATCGTGTCGGGGTCCTGGCGCAGGATGCTGCGGAGCGCCGCGGCGAACGTGAGTCCGCGCTTGACGCTCACCTGGACCTGGTTGACGCCCTCGAGCTGATACTCGACCGGGTCCTCGACGGTGACGAAGTTGTCGGTCGGGACGAGCATCTCCCGCACCGCCGAGTAGAGCGTCGTCGACTTGCCCGAGCCCGTGGGGCCCGTGACGAGGATCATCCCGTAGGGCTGCGCGATCGCCTCGCGGAAGTCCGTGAGGGCCTTCTCCTCGAAGCCGAGCGAGTCGAGCGAGAGTGCCAGGTTGCCGCCGTCGAGAAGACGCATCACGACCTTCTCGCCGTGGATGCAGGGCAGGATGCTCACGCGGAAGTCGATCTGTCGGCCGTCGATCCGCATCTGGAACTTGCCGTCCTGCGGCTTCCTGCGTTCCGCGATGTCGAGCGACGCCATGATCTTCAGGCGCGAGACGACGGGGTTCAGCATCTTCTTCGGAGGGCTGAAGACCTCGCGCAGGTTGCCGTCGGAACGGAAGCGCACCACGACTTTCCTGTCGTACGCCTCGACGTGGATGTCGGACGCCTTCTCCTTCGCGGCCTGGTAGATCATCGCGTTGACGAACTTGACGACGGGCGAGTCCTCGTCGCCCGAGAGGGCGCCCTGGTCGAGCGTGTTCGAATCGGCGTCGTCGACGTCCGACTCCTTCAGCTCGACGTTGCCGCCGTCCATCCCCTCGAGGAGGTTCTCGACCTCCTTCTGCCCCGCCTTGTAGCCCTTGTCGAGCGCGAGGCGCAGGTGCTCCTCGAGCGTCAGCACGAGGCGGAGCTCGCAGCCCGTGACGAGCCGGATGTCGTCGAGCTTGAGCACGTCGTAGGGGTTCGTGATCGCGAGCGTCAGGATCTCGCCGATCCGCGAGACCGGGAAGATCTGGTGCTGCACGCAGAGGTCCTGCGGGAACTGCTGGAGCACGTTCGGGTCGGGCTGTACGAGGCGCAGATCGATCGGCGCGATCTTCGAGTTCTCCGCGATGATCCCGAGGAGCGTCCGCTCGTCGACGATCTTCATCTCGGTGATGGCGGTTGCCACGCTCGTCCGGCGCGTCTCGGCCGACTGGATCGCGTCCTTCAGCTTCTGGGAATCGAGGAGCCCCTTCTCTTCGAGCAGTTTCGTGACGCGCTTGTCGTAGGGGATCATGCTGGCTCAGTTCCTCTGGAAGCAGCGCTTCAGGTCTTCGGGGTCGAGAGTCGCCGTCACCGCCTCCTCGTACGTGATGAGGTTGGCGCGGTAGAGCTCGTAGAGGCTCTGGTTCATCGTGCGCATCCCGAGGCGCCCGCTGGTCTGCATGAGGCTGTAGACCTGGTGGACCTTGTCGTCGCGGATCAGGGCCTTGACCGCGGCGGTGCAGATCAGGAGCTCGGCGGCGAGCACCCGGCCGCGACCGCTCGCCCGGGCGAGGAGCTGCTGGCTGAAGACGGCCTGCAGCACGAAGCTGAGCTGCGTGCGCACCTGCGCCTGCTGGTAGCTCGGGAAGATGTCGACGATGCGGTTGACCGTCGAGATCGCGTCGGAGGTGTGGAGCGTCGCGAACGTCAGGTGGCCGGTCTCGGCGATCGTGAGCGCGGCCTCGACCGTGTCGCGGTCTCGGAGCTCGCCGACCATCACGATGTCGGGGTCCTGGCGCAAGGCACTGCGAAGCGCCTCCTTGAAGCCCTTCGTGTCCCCGCCGATCTCGCGCTGGTTGCAGAGGCAGTTCTTGTTCCGGTGGAGGAACTCGATCGGGTCCTCGACGGTGACGATGTGCCCCGACCGGTTCTGGTTGATGTGGTCGAGCATCGACGCGAGCGTCGTCGACTTGCCCGAGCCCGTCGACCCGGTCACGAGGATCAGGCCCTTCGGGAGCGAGCAGAGGCTCTCGCAGATCTGCACGGGCAGTCCGAGCTCCGAGAAGCTCATGATCTCGTAGGGGATCACGCGCAGCACGGAGGCGACCGTGCCCCGCTGCAGGAACACGTTCACGCGGAAGCGGCCGAGGCCGTCGATGCCGAAGGACAGGTCGAGCTCGAGATCCTTCTCGAACGTCGCCACCTGTTCCGTCGACAGGAACGAGTAGACGATCTTCTGCGTGATCTCGGGGTTCAGGATGTCGTGCTCGGTGTTGAGCAGCACCCCGTCCACGCGGATACGCGGCGGGGAACCCGCCGAGATGTGCAGGTCGGACCCGCCTCGCTGGACCATGACCGTCAGCAGTTCCTCGATGGAGATCATCAGTGCGCCTCCGAGGCGCGGATCCGCGAGTGCGGGCCCGGCCATCGCCCTCTCTATCGAGCCCGGCGGCGCCGCGACCTTAGTGGCGTTCTCAAATCGAGGGGTCGAGGCAGGAGGAATGTGCTGGACGCCCCGCCCGGCCACTCTCTATCCTTCGACCGTCGTATCCATGGGCATCCGAGCCCGGACGTGATGTCCGGGACAGTTCCCGCAGATGGGAAGGAGTCACGCGATGAAGAGGCTCGCGCTCGTCGCAGCACTGGCGTTCCTGCCGGCCTGCACGACGTTCCACGAGGATCGGCGTACGCTCACGAACTGGAACCTGGAGCTGATCCGGGACACCGCGGGCGTCAAGCCCAAGACGGGTTGCGACAAGAACGACTGGGACGGCTTCGGCAATCCGGTGATCAACTGGGTGCTGGTCGAGCCGGTCTGCATCGCGATGCTCCCCGTCTCGTGGCTCGCCGACACGCTGATCGTCAACCCGATCAACGGCTGGGAGAAGGCTGAGCTGCAGGTCTACAACCGCCGCTTCGGCCACGACGACGAGATGGGCGCTTCGGAGTCGGCGCTGCGCAGCGAGCAGCTCGCCCCGGGAGTCCTGCCGTGGTTCGTCGGCGACGCCCTCGCGCTCCCGGAGTTCCTCGGTCACTGGGTCTGGAACTCGACGTACTGGACCGCTCCCGTGAACAAGGAGAGCTGGAACCAGTACTGGAACGAGCACCACGAGCAGTCGTCGCAGTAGCTCGTAGCCACAGACGAACGATCGAAGGCCCGGCGGACGCATCCGCCGGGCCTTCGCGATTCAAGCTCGCGAGGGGCCGCGGCTCGCTCCAGGTCCCGCGCCTCGCAACGACTAGTCCTCGTCGGGGTGGCGGGCCTTCTCGAACTTGTCGATGTGCTTCTGCGCCGCGGCGAGGGGAACCACGTCGAGGCGGCTGAACGTCATCGTGAACGATCCCTCGCCCGACGTGATCGAGCGCAGGTCCGTCGAGTAGGTCTGAACCTCCGAGAGCGGCACCTGCGCGCGGATGACCTGGTTGTCGCCGTGCTGGTCCATGCCGACGATCCGCCCGCGCCGCGTGTTGAGGTCGCCCGTGATGTCGCCGAGATGGCGCGACGGAACCTCGATCTCGAGGTCCATCACCGGCTCGAGCAGCGCGTGCTTCGCCTTCATGAACGCGTCGCGGAACGCGCGGGCGCCGGCGATCTTGAACGCCGCCTCGGACGAATCGACGGGGTGGCTCTTGCCGTCGTAGGGCTCGACCCTCACGTCCACGACCGGGTAGCCCGCGAGGACGCCCTTCTCCATCTGCTCGCGCACGCCCTTCTCGACGGCGGGCAGGAAGTTGCTCGGGATCGACCCGCCGACCGTCGCGTTCTCGAAGACGAACCCCGTGCCGCGCGGCGTCGGGCGCACGCGCAGGTGAACCTCGCCGAACTGGCCGCGCCCGCCCGTCTGCTTCTTGTGGCGGTGGTGGCCCTCGCCCACGCCGACGACCGTCTCCTTGAGGGGCACGGTCGGCAGGTGGTGCGTCATCTCGACCTTGTAGCGATGCGTCATCCGCTTCAGCAGCACCTCGAGGTGAAGGCTCGAGAGGCCGGAGATCACGAGCTCGTGCGTGTCCCGGCTGCGCCCCGAACGGAACGAGGGGTCCTCGTCGAGGATCTTGGCCATCGCCGCCGCGACCTTGTGCTCGTCGCCCTTGGCCTTCGAGTCCACGGCGAGGTGCACCATCGGTTCCGGGAAGGGCGGCGGCGCGACCTTCAGCCGGCGCGCGGCGTCGGACACGGTCGATCCGAGCTTCAGCTCCTCCACCTTCGTCACGCAGAAGATGTCCCCTGCCTCGGCGCCCGTGATGTTCTGCAGCTCCTTGCCCTGCGGACGCGTGGGGTGCAGGAGCTTCAGGTTCTGACCGGTCGCCGAGCACCACGCGACGCCGTCGGCGGGCAGCTTCCCGCTCCACACGCGCAGGAACGACACCTTCCCCACGTGCACGTCGGACGTGACCTTGAAGACGGACGCGACGAACGGACCCGCGGGGCCGAGCGGCACCGCGGCCCCGGCCTCATCCGTCGCAGACACACCGAGCGGCTCCACCGCGGAAGGAGCCTCCTCCACGATGAGGTCGAGGAGCTGCATCACGCCCTCTCCATGGACCGAGGAAAGGAAGAGGACCGGCACCACCTTGCCCTGCGCGATCGCCTTGCGCAGCGCCCCGGCGAGGTCGTCCTCGGTCAGGGTCTCACCGCCGAGATAGCGCTCGAGCAGCGCGTCGTCCACCTCGACGACCGCCTCGAGGAAGGTGTTGCGCGCGGAGACGAGATCGTCGCACAGCGTCGGCCCCTTCTGGCCCTCCGGCGCTCCGAAGCAGGCGGACACCGCCTTGAACGCTGCGCCCTTGCCGACGGGGAGGTTGAACGGACGGCAGCGGTCGCCCAGCATCTCGCGAACCTGGCCGAGAACGCGGACGGGGTCCGCGTTCTCGTGGTCCATCTTGGAGATGACCACGATCCGCGCCTTGCCGAGGTCGCCCGCGAGCTTCCACATCTTGCGCGTGTTCACGGCGACTCCGCCCGTGGCGCTGACGAAGATCGCCGCGGTGTCGCACGCCGAGAGGCCGGACGTCGCCACTCCCGCGAAGTCGGGGTAGCCGGGGCAGTCGACGAACTGGATCTCCCGCTCGTGCCACTTCAGGTGCGCGCACGACACGTCCGTGGAGTGTCCGGAATCGCGAGCCTCCGGGTCGTGGTCGCCGACGGTGTTCTTCTCGGCGATGCTCCCGCGGCGCTGGATCGCGCCCGCCTTGTGGAGCGCCGCCTCCATGAAGGTCGTCTTGCCGGAATCGCCGTGACCGACCAGGGCCACGTTCCGGACCGCCGCTGCTCGCGAGGCCATGAGTCCTCCTGTCGCTCTGCCGGCGCGGCCGGGGAGGCCTCCGGACGAGGGCCGCCAGTCTACGGACCCACGGAGGGCACGCCAGCGCGGATCCGCGACGCCAGTCGCCTCCCGCGGCGTTCCCGCGGAACCTGGTGACCCCCGTCACCCGGCAGTTCGCGCCCCCCGGAATCGAACAGGCCGCACCTTCACGGTACGGCCTGCTGGGCGCGGTACGTCCTGCTGGGCGCGTCGTTCCCGGGAGGCCGGGGGAGTGGTCCGTCGAGCTTGTAGAAGCCATTCCCGCCTGCTCGGGCGGTCGCCGTCACACGCGGCGTGTGGAGATCTCTCTCCACCCCCTATCGGACCTGTCGTTCTCCCTTGATCGATCGATGAGCCGACGGGCCACGCCCCCCGGCTCCCGGGCGGCGCCCTTACTTCGCCATCGACATCGCGGCGTCGTGCGGCACGACGACGACGATCTCGACGCGGCGGTTCTTCCTGCGGCCGGTCTCGGACTTGTCGTCGGCGACCGGCTCGTGCTGGCCGCGCGACGCGCTCATGAGCCTCGTCGGTTCGATCGCGAGTTCGCTCTCCATGAACCGGACGACCGACAGCGACCGGGCGCTGCCGAGGCCGAAGTTGTCACTGTACTTCGGCTTCGTCTTCGCGAGAGGCGTCGAGTCGGTGTGCCCCTCGACCCGGATCTGGTACGGGGCGAACTTGCCCTTGAGAAGCGGCGCCAGCGCCTTCAGGCTCTTGCGGCCGCCTTCGCTCAGGTCGGAGCTGCCCGACGGGAACGTCACGTCGCTGAGCAGCGTGATCTCGATGTTGCCGTCCTTGGTCAGCGTGATCTCGGGCGCCTGCTTGCCGAGCTCGCGCCTGTACTGCTCCATCAGCTCGTTGAGCGCCTTCGTGTCGATGCCCGAGGAATTCCCGGCCATCGGCTCCGACTTCGCGGTGCCCGGCGACGTCGCGAGCTGCTGCCGCAACTGCTCGTTCTGCTTCGCGAGCGCGTCGGCGGCCTGACGGGCCTTCTGCGCCTCGATGTCGGCCTGCTTGATCTGCGAGCCGAACTGCTCGTTCTTCACGACGGCTTCGGCGCGCTGCTGCTTCAGCTCGTCGTTCGTGGCCGAGAGGTCGAGGTTCAGCCGCTGCTGCTCCTCGTACTTCTCCTGCCAGTTCTCGCTGGCGCAGCCCGCCATCGCGACCACAGCCAAGAGCCCGAACATCGCCAATCCACGCTTGGACATTCGACACACCTCCAGGTTCGCACCGCGCGCGTCTCGCTTCGCGTCGCGTTCGCCCGTCTCTGATGGACCGTTCCCGCCAACCGCGGGCCCGAGAGGCCGCGCGTTCGTGCCCGCCGCACGAGCCTGCGCCGCCTCGTGAGGGAGTCTAGTTGCCTGAGAATCGCGGTCAAGAGGGAAAGCGCGATTTGTAGGGGTATTTGGGGATTCCTGCCCTAGGGAAGGTGGTGTCGGCTGCGAACGGGCGGCGCCCGCCGCGCGCGTCAGAGGCCCGTGACGTGCCCGAGGTACCAGGCGATGAACTCGCGTCCGTGGACGAGCGCCACGAAGCCGCCGATCGCGAGGAACGGCCCGAACGGGATGTACCGGTCGCGCGTCAGCGCGAGTCGCAGGAGACCGCCGACGGAACCAGCGAATGCGGCGACGACGAGCGTCAGCACGGCGCCCGCGGGGCCGACGGCACCGCCGATCATCCCCAGGTACTTCACGTCGCCGAAGCCCATGGCCTCCTTGCCGAACACCCTCGAGCCGACGGCACCGAGCGACCACACGAGTCCGGCGCCGACGACGATCCCTGCGACGCCGACCACTGCCGCCGCGAGGCGCTCCGGACAGGCACCGGGAAGCGGCCATGGAACGTCGCGACCGGCGCCGAGCGTGAGTTCCGGGACGAGCGCCGCGAGGACGGGCGCGATCCACATCCCTGGGATCGTGATGCTGTCGGGCAGTATCCTGTGGTCGATGTCGATGAGCGCCGCGGCCGTCATCGCCGCGGTCACGAGGAACACCGCGCCGGCGTGGAACCAGGGCGCGAGATCGCCCGGCGGGGCTGCGGAGCGCAGCACGATCGCGTAGACGACGTAGGCCGCGAGCGCTCCGACGAGGGCCTCGACCGCTGGGTACCGCCAGGAGATCGCGCCCTTGCAGCCTCGGCACCTGCCACGAAGGAGGACCCACGACACCACAGGGAGGTTGTCGATCGCGCGGACGGGCGTGCGGCACGCGGGACACCTCGACCGGGGCCGCACGACCGAGAGTCCGAGCGGCAGCCTGTGCGCGACCACGTTCAGGAAGGAACCGACGTTGGCGCCGAGGACAAAGGAGCCGACGAGCGCGAACCGCGCCGTGTCGGAGGGGCTGAGCTCGCTCACGGCGTCGCTCTCAGGCGCCGGTCTCGGCGAGGGTCGCGCCGTCCCATCGGTACTTCCAGCGGCAGGCGGCGCACTCGAGGTCGCACGATCCGGCGCCGGGTCTCACCGGCAGGCGCACGCCGCACTGGCACATGTAGCCCACGACGCGGCCGGGCACCCCCATCACGAGGGCGAAATCGGGCACGTCCCGCGCGACCACGGCGCCGGCGGCGATGAAGGCGTAGCGGCCGACGTCGTGACCGCAAACCACCGTCGAGTTCGCCCCGAAGCTCGCCCCGCGCCCGACCCGCGTCGGCTTGAACTCGTCCTTCCTGGAGACGTGGCTGCGCGGGTTCACGACGTTCGTGAACACCATGGACGGACCGCAGAAGACGTCGTCCCCGAGCTGCACGCCTTCGTAGACGCTCACGTTGTTCTGGATCTTCGCGTTGTGGCCGATCGAGGTGCGATTCGCGACGAACACGTTCTGCCCGAGGCTGCACCCGCGGCCGATCCGCGCACCGCCCATGACGTGGCAGAAGTGCCAGATCTTCGTGCCGTCCCCGATGTCGGCGCCCGCGTCGACGATGGCGCTCGGATGCGCCCACCAGCCGCCTTCCTGAGACATCGACACCACCTCCGAGGGCTGACTTCCACCGGGCGCGTGCGCTCCAAAGTGGTTGCCGCGCAAGAACTTGTCGGGATTCATCGGCGGCCGCGGCGCGGTCCATGAATCCGGGAAAAACCGTTGGCTTCGCCGGAAGCCCGCGGCTAAAGTCTCGCGCCTCTGGGCCGTGGCTCTGGACGTGGGCAATCGAGCCACCTCTGACTGTTCGGAAGGGAGTACGACAGGTATGAAGCGCGTCTCGTTCGTCCTCGGTACCCTGGCTGCCGGCGCTCTGGCGGCTGGGTGCGTGGGTGGGCCCTCTCGGAGCCCGAACCCGCTGGGCCACGCGTCTCCGAACAAGGATCTCGCGACCCAGGAGCAGTACCCCCTCCGGAGCTCGGCGGTGAAGGAAGAGGTCGATCGCCAGTTCGAGGAGACCTATCCCGGAACGATGAATTGGCTCTACGTGTGGGGCAAGGACCGCTGGATGGACCTGCTCGACATCGCGAGCGTGAATCTCGACGCCGGCCGCGGCTTCGGCTTCAACGTGCGCGCGACCGAATTCGCCCAGGTCGGCCTGAACTGGTGGGACGGCCACAGTTGGGGCGCGCGCGGCCGCACGTGGGGCGTCTGGTCGACCGACGAGGAGGAGCGGGGCCTCGGACCGTTCTACTGGATCGAGCTCGAGCGGCACCCCGTCTGGGGAACGCAGACGCTCTTCGACCACGACTACAAGTACACGGGCTGG
>JANNHP010000097.1:0-13878 GCA_031404455.1 Planctomycetia bacterium
GCGGCGCACGTCGCGAAGTTCAAGTTCACCGGTGCGAACGGCAAGGGGACGATCGTCCTCGACTCGCTGACGCTCCCGGCGCTCGCCGACGGCGAGGCGCACCTCGGCGTCGAGCTGACCGTGGGGTCGCGGACCTGGTTCACGAGCGTGACGTCGTTCGAGCGCAAGGCGAACAGCTACTCGGTGCCGTGAGACCGGCGCGACGGAGCGCGCGCGTCAGGCCTTCGTGCCGATCGGAGTCCCGTCGAGACGCGGCGCGAGGCGGTCCTCGGCGGTGAAGAGCGCGCTGATGGCCTCGGCCGAGAGCGGACGGTGGAGCAGGAAGCCCTGCGCGAAGTCGCTGCCGAGCTCCTGCACGGCGGCGAACTGGGGCTCCGTCTCGACGCCTTCGATCGTCACGCGGATGCCGAGCCGGTGCGCGACGGTGACGATCGCCTCGACGATCGACGCGGACACGTTCGACTGGCCGAGCGTCGTCACGAAGGCACGGTCGATCTTCACGACGTCGAGCGGGAAGCGCTGCAGGCACGAGAGCGACGAGTAGCCGGTGCCGAAATCGTCGAGGTGCAGCGTCACGCCGATGCGCTTCAGCGCGTCGAGCTGGCGCAGCGCCGCGTCGACGTCGCCGATGATGGCCGATTCCGTGATCTCGAGACCGACGCGGTCCGCCGGGATGCCGGTGCGCTCGATGATGTCCCGGACGTCGGCAGCGAGGTTGATGTCGAGGAGCTGACGCCGCGACACGTTGACGTTGATCCTCAGGTCCTTCGCCGACGGGTTCGCCGCGCGGAGCGTCGCGAGCTGCCGGCACGCCTCCTCGAGCAGCCACCGTCCGAGCGGGACGATGAGTCCCGTCTCCTCGGCGATCGGGATGAACTCGGCGGGCGAGCGGCGCGGGTAGTCGGGGTGGTCCCAGCGCGCCAGCGCCTCGAGAGCCACGATCCGGCGCGTGCCCGCGTGGACGATCGGCTGGAACACGAGCGAGATGTGGTTCTTCGAGACGGCGCGGCGCAGGTCGCTCTCGATGGCGAGCCGGCTCTTCGCCTCGATGTGCATCGCGGGGTCGAACATCGCGAAGCGAAGGCGCTGCGACTTCGCGCGGTACATCGCGGTGTCGGCGTCGCGAAGGAGCGCCTCGGCGCTCTCGCACTCCGGCGTCGCGACCGCGATCCCGGCGCTCGTCGAGAGCGCCACGCTCTGCACGCCGAGGTCGATCGGCTGCGCGAGCGACTGGAGCAGGCGGTCGGCGACGACGGCGGCGTCGGTGCCCTTCTTGATGCCGCCGAGGATCACGACGAACTCGTCTCCGCCGAGGCGGGACGCGGAGTCCTCGTCGAGACGCGCGATGGCGTCGAGGCCGCGGAGTCCCTCGGAGAGGCGCTTGGCGACCTCGACGAGCAGCCGGTCGCCCATCTCGTGGCCGAAGCTGTCGTTCACGAGCTTGAAGTTGTCGATGTCGAGGAAGAGCACCGCGAACGACTTGTTCGCGTCGGTCCTGAGCCGCTCGAGCATTCCGTCGAGCCGCTCGGTGAGCCGCGCGCGGTTCGCGAGACCCGTCAGCGAGTCGTAGTAGGCGTGGCGGTGCAGGCGCGCCTCGGCCGCACGGCGCACCACGACCTCGCGCGCGAGCCCGGCGTTCGCGTCGGTCAGCTCGGCCGCGAGCCGCTTCGATTCCGACAGCTCGCGCGTCGCGACCCGTCCGAGCCGCCACTTCTCGCCGAGCGATCCGGCGAGCTGCCGCACCTCGGACGGATCGAACGGCTTCTTGAGCAGGAGCAGGCCGTCGGAGCGTCCGAGACGCGCGACGACCTGGTCCCACGAGCGGTCGGAGTACGCCGTCACCACGACGATCTGCACGTCGGGGTCCACGGCCCAGATGTGCTCGATCGTCTCGGCGCCGTCCCATCCGGGCGGCATCCGCATGTCCACGAACGCGACGGCGAAGCGGTTCCCGCGCGCGACCGACTCGACGACGAGGGCGTGCGCCTCCTGTCCCTGCGATGCGTACGTGACGTCGCGCACGAGCTCCGGAGCGGGCTGGAGGATGGGAAGGTCCGACGGAGTTCCGAAGAGCGCGAGCTCCATCGTGTCGAGCTCCTGGGAGACGGGCGGCTCGCTCGTCTGGAGCACGGTGCGGTACGCGTCGCGGACCGAGGGCTCTTCGTCGACGACGAGGATCCGCAGAACGTTCGGTTCGATGCTCATGTCGCGCTCCTCACGAGTTCGTCCTGCGCCGGGGCGGCGCGTTCGGGGACTGCGCCCGCCGGAAGGTCCAGGGTGAACACTGCGCCCTTGCCCGGTCCGTCGCTCTCCACCTTCAGCGACCCGCCCATCTCCCGCGCCGAGATGGCGCAGAAGTGGAGTCCGAAGCCGCGTCCGGTCCGCTTCGTCGAGAAACCGCTGGCGAAGATCCGGGCGAGGTCCGCCGCGGCGATGCCGCACCCGTTGTCGCGGACGACGATCCGCGCGCGGCCGCCGACGGTCTCGCCGCGCACCTCGACCCGGCGCCCGGTCTCGCGCGAGAGCAGCGCCTCCTTCGCGTTCGTGAGGAGGTTGACGAGCACCTGCGCCAGTTTCGCCCGGTCCGCGACGACCACGGCCTCGCCGTCGATCTTGCGTTCCAGCTCGATCCCCTGCCGGCGGAACGTCGGTTCGACGAGCGCGCAGGCCGCGGAGACGGCCGTGAGCATGCGCATCGTCTCGGCGAGCGACGGCCCGTCGGCGAAGTCGCCCTGCCGGGCCACGATCTCCGCCGCGTGGCCGACCGCGCGCTGCAGTTTCTCCGCCTCGGCGATGAGTCCGTCGCGCTCGGCCTCGAGGGCACGGGACGCCTTCGCGAGGTACTCGGGCAGGAGACGGCCCCGCTCCGTCATGAGGAACCCGCCGATGTCGGCCTTGTGCTCTTCGAGCAGCGCGGTCGCGCGGAGGATCCCGTTGGCGCGCGAGCGGCGGAGCGTGGTGCCGATCGCATCCGCGGACACGTTGACGCTCGTCAGCACGTTGCCCGCGTTGTGCAGGACCCCGCGCGCGACGTCGGCCATGCCGGCGCGGCGGGCGACGTCGCTGAACTGCTCGCGCGATTCCGCGAGCCGTCCGACCATCTCGTCGAACGCGGTCGCGAGCGTCCCGATCTCGTCGCCGCGCACGATCCCCGAGCGCGCCGCGAGGTCGCCGCTCGCGCCGATGCCGACCGCGTGGTCCGTGAGCCGGCGCAGCGGCGCCGCCACGGACGCGCCGAGCACGGAGATGAGCACGATGACCGTGATCGCCCCCGACACCGCGAGCGTCGCGGTGGCGATGTCGATCGTCTGGGCGCCCATGTTCGAGATGCTGCGCGGGAGATCCGCGCGAACGATCACCGCCGGCTTGCCGTACACGTCGTCCATGGTCCCGACGACGTGCAGCATGAGATCGGAGGCCTCGTGCACGAAGCCCTCGACCGATGCGTCGCCGCGACTGACTGCCGCGGCCGACACCGGATCCACCCTCTCGTCGCCGATGTTCCAGGTGTGGAACCTGAGGCGCGCGGAGGGCCCGATGCCCTGCACCGTCTTCTCGCTGAGGAGCCGCCCGATGAGGATCCACCCCGCGGGAGGGCCCTTCTGCTCCGACGTGAGGATGGGCCGCGACGCCACCATCAAGGGACCGTGGCTCGTCGCGACGATGCCGCTCGCGGACTGCCTGTCCGACTTGCGCGGGAGCAGCGGATGGTCGGCGGGGAACCGGTCCCCTGGGAGCTCGGAGATCTCCATCGCCGAGGGCGTCTCGAAGTCGTACGCCCACCGGAAACGGACCGCGCCGTCCGCAGCGACGATCCACACCGCGCTCCAGCCGACGTTCTCCATCGCCGCGGCGTTGAAGTTCTGCGCGACGAACCCCGGGTTCTCGCCCTTCGCGAACTCGTAGGTCTCGTCCCACGTCGCCCAGTCGCCGCAGGAGAGGGCGAGGTGCTGGATCTCCTTGCGCACGGCGTTCTCGCAGCGGTCCAGGTCCTCGACCGCCTGCTCGCGCTCGAGTTCGACGAAGCGCTCGTAGAGCACGCCTCGTTGCAGGGCGTAGCCCGCCGCGGTCGCGGTGAGCGACACGATGGACACGATCAGGGCGATCCTTGTGCGCAGCGTCATGGGGATGGACGGGGCCCCCCGCGGCCACAGGCCGAGGAGTACCTCAGACGTCCTTTCGGAATGAGAGGCGCCCCGTCTGTAGGCTCGCGTTCGGCAATGTGAGCCTGAGGGGAGACTGCCCGCTATGCGGGAGTGCCGTACACGCCGCGCACCCAGTCGCCCTCGGGGCGAAACCGCGCCGTGAAGTGCGGCAGGTGCGGCGGGCGCTCGGTCATCTCGAAGCCGCGGAGGCTCGCCTTGCACTTCGCCACGTCCGCGGCGATCTCGATCATGCGATCCACGTGGCTCTGCGTGTAGCGGCGGCGCGGCAGCGCGAGGCGGACGAGTTCCATCGCCGCGGGCGCGAAGCCGCCGTCCGGCGTGGGCTTGCCGAACATCACGCTCCCGATCTCGCAGCAGCGGATGCCGCCCTCGAGGTAGAGCGCCACCACGAGCGCCTGCCCCGGGAATCCGCGCGGGGGGATGTGCGGCAGGAAGCTCTTCGCATCGATGTAGACCGCGTGGCCGCCGGGCGGCTGGACCGTGGGGAAGCCCGCGGCGTTCAGCCCCTGCGCGAGATAGCGCACGGTCGCGAGGCGGTACTCGAGATAGCGCTCGTCGAGCACCTCGCGCAGGCCCACCGCGAGCGCCTCGAGGTCGCGGGCGGCGCACCCGCCGTAGGTCGGGAAGCCCTCGGTGAGGATCAGCAGGTTCCGCGCGTTCCGCGCGAGTTCGTCGTCGCGCACCGCGAGAAAGCCGCCCATGTTGACGAGAGCGTCCTTCTTCCCGGAGACTGTGCACCCGTCGGCGAGGGAGAAGACCTCCTTCGCGATGTCGGAGGCGCTGCGCGACGCCTCGCCCGGCTCGCGCATCTTGATCATGTACGCATTCTCGGCGAACCGGCACGCGTCGACGATGAAGGGCACGCCCGCCTTGCGATACAGCGCCGCGACGGCGCGCAGGTTCGCGAGCGACACGGGCTGTCCGCCGCCCGTGTTGTTCGTGATCGTGACCATGCCGAGCGCCACGTTCCCGCGGTGCTCCGCGAGGTAGTGCTCGAGACGCTCGAGGTCGATGTTCCCCTTGAACGGGTAGTCCGAGGCCGGGTCCTTCGCCTCCTTGCAGACGAGGTCGTCCGCGATCCCGCCGAGGTACTCGATGTTCGCGCGCGTCGTGTCGAAGTGGTTGTTGCTCGGAACGCGCTGCCCGCGCTTGACCGCGCACTGGAAGAGGATGCGCTCGGCCGCGCGGCCCTGGTGCGTCGGGATGACGTGCTTCATCCCGGTGAGGTCGTGGACCACCTTCTCGAACTTCTTGAACGAGCGCGATCCGGCGTAGCTCTCGTCCGCGATCATCATCGCCGCCCACTGGGCGTCGCTCATCGCGGAGGTGCCGGAGTCCGTGAGCAGGTCGAACGTGACCTTCTCGGCGTCGAGGAGGAAGACGTTGAACCCCGCCTCCTCCATCCAGCCGAGACGTTCCTCGCGCGTGGTGAACGCGATCGGCTCGACGGTCTTGATCTTGAACGGCTCGACGATGACTGGCATCGCGTGACGGTAGTCGCCGGGCGGCGCCCGGAGTGTGACGCTCGTCACGTTCCGAGCTGGCGCAGACGCTCCACGGCGACGGCCGCGATCGCGGCCTGCACGTTGTAGGACGGGATGAATCCCGCCATCGGCACGCGCACGATCTCGTCGCACCGGGCGAGGACGCCGCGCGGCACGCCGCCGCGCTCGGCCCCGGCGACGAGCACGATCGGTCCGGCGAGGTCCGTCGCCCACGGCGCGCGCGATCCCGAGTCCTCCACGGCGACCACGCGCGTCCCCGCCGCGTGCGCGGCGTCGAGGACGCGATCCGCCGGGTCCCAGCGGACGGGCATGACGCGGTCGGCGCGCATCGAAGCGCGCAGAGCCGTCCGCCGGTCCGCCGCGGTGAACTCGCCGTCGACGACGACGCCGTCCGCGCCCGAGACCTCCGCCGTGCGCAGCGCGAAGCCCGCGTTCGTCGGGTAGGCGATTCCCGCGAGGAGCCACGTCGCGCCGCGGCGTGCGATCAGTTCCGCGAGCGTCGCCCTCGGCGACGGCCCCGCGACGGCGAGCACCGCTGGCGGCGGATCGCCGCGCCCGAACCGCCTGAGCACCGAGGGGCCCACGACGTGGACGTTCGCGCCCGCGCGCCTCGCCTCGTCGACGACGGACGCGACGCCTCGATCGGCGCCGAGCGCCGCTCGCGACACGAACACGGTCGCCACGGGTTCCCCCGCGCCGAGGGCGGCGGCGATCTCGCCGGGTCCGCAGAGCGCGCGGCGGACGGTTTCGCTGGTCACGGCGTCGTATTCCGTCCTCGGCGCGCCGGAAACGAAGCGGGCCCCCCGCCCGGAGGCGCGCGGCCCGTCGATCTCCGTTGCTGATCTCCGTTGCAGATCTCCGTTCGTGTCCGGAGCGCTGCCCAGTGACGCCAAAGGGGGAGGCGGTCGACTACTCGAGCGGGACGATGTTGGCGGCGCGGAGGCCCTTCTCGCCCTGCTCCACGTCGTACTGGACTTTCTGGCCCTCGCGCAGCGAGCGGAACCCGGAGACCTGGATCGCGCTGTAGTGGCAGAAGACTTCCTTGCCGTCGTCTCCCGCGATGAAGCCGTAGCCCTTCTCGTCCTTGAACCACTTCACCTTGCCCGTCGGCATCTGGTACTTCCTCCCTGAGCGGCCCCTCGAGGAACCGCCGAACGCCAAGTCCAAGCAACGCTACTTGCGGGCTCAGAACTACGGCAATAGCGGGACGGTTTCTATCGGGGTAGAGGTGAAACGCACGCCTTTTTCTCCAAACTCGTCCGGGCGCCCCGAGCCTCCCCGGCGACGTCGTCGCCGCCCTCGAGTGCGGCGCGCAGGCGCTTCCTGGCGCGGAAGAGGCGCGTCTTCACCGCAACGAGCGTGAGCCCCTCCCGCCGCGCGATCTCCTCGCAGGAGAGTCCCCGCAGATAGCGCTGCCTGAGGACGAGGCGCAGCGTCGCCGGCATGTCGGCGATCGACCCGCGGAGCGAGGCGACCGATTCGGCCGACGGTTCGGAGACGCCGCTGCGCCGGATCACGCGCGGCAGGTCGGGCGAATCGTCGTCGGCGTCGTCGTGCGCGCGCTCGGAGGGACGGCATCGGAGCATGCGCCTTCGACGGTCGGCGGCGCGGTTGCGCGTGATGCGCATCAGCCACGCCTCGAACGACGTCGGGTCGGAGAGCTTCGGCAGCGAGACGAACGCGGCGAGGAAGGCATCCTGCGCGGTGTCCTCCGCCTCGTGCTCGTCTCCGATCAGCCGGTACGCCGTGTTGCGCACGCGCGGCGAGAGCTCGGCGTAGAGCACGCGGAACGCCGCCTCGTCGCCCGTCTGCGCGCGGACGACCGCCCGCCCGCCCTCCTCGGTGAGTCCCGGACTCCGTCCGCTCCCGCCCATCGCCGTCCCTCCCGGCGCGGCACCGCGGGGACGACTCTTCGTCCGTCCGCGGAACGCTGCGCACGGGAGATGAAGACGCGCGGCGCGGGCACGAGGATTCGCGCCGGAGCGCGACTCTCACGCGTCGCGATCGGACTCACGCGGGCTACTTCGCGGGAAGGATGCCGAGCCCGCCGAGCGCGCCACGCAGAGCGGCCTCCGTCTCGGGCAGCGCGGGGAGGAGCGGCGCGCGGACGTTGCCGTTGCCGCGGCCGAGGAGCTTCATCGCCGCCTTCACGGGCACCGGGTTCGGCTCCGAGAAGAGCGCGCGCAGGAGCGGCTGGAGACGCTCGTGGATCGTGCGCGCCGCCGCGTGGTCGCCGGCCGCCGCGGCACGGACGAGGTTCGCGACGATCCTCGGGACGACGTTGCTCACGACCGACACGACGCCGGTCGCGCCGACCGCCATCATCGGCAGCGTGAGCCCGTCGTCGCCCGCGAGGACCGCGATGTCGCACGCCGAGCGGATTCGCGTGACGGCGTCGACCGAGCCGCCGGCCTCCTTGATCCCCACGATGACCCGCGGGAACTTCCGGCGGAGGTTCGCAATCGTCTCGGGCTCGAGGTTGACGCCGGTGCGCGAGGGGATGTTGTAGAGCACGATCGGCAGCGCGTGGCGCGCCGCGAGGACGCTGAAGTGCTCGAAGAGCATCCGCTGCGACGGACGGTTGTAGTACGGGCAGACGAGCATCGCCGCGTCGGCGCCCGATTCCGCGGCGTGCGTCGTCAGACGGACGGCTTCGGCGGTGGAGTTCGAACCGGTTCCCGCGACGACCGCGACCCGCCCCGCCACGCGACGCACGACGCGTTCGATCACGCGGTCGTGTTCCTCGTGGGTCAGCGTCGGCGACTCGCCCGTCGTGCCGCACGCGACGATCGCGTCCACGCCGCCCTTGATCTGGTCGTCGACGACCGCGTCGAGCGCGTCGTAGTCCACCTCGGGCTCGGGCCCGTCGGTGAACGGCGTGACGATCGCGGTCCACGTGCCCGCCACCTCGAACAGCTTGCGGGTCCTCGAATCCTGCTGGCTCATGAGCTCGACTCCTCGCCCGACGACGGTTCCGTGCCCGGATCGACGCCGAGACGCGAGAGCGTCACCGCGCGCGCGATCGCTTCCTTCATCTCCCGCACCGCGCGATCGAAGCCGACGAGCACCGCCCGCGACACGATCGCGTGGCCGATGTTCAGCTCCTCGATGCCCGGCAGCACGGCGACGCGCCCGACGTTGCGGTAGTCGAGCCCGTGGCCCGCGTGGATCGCGAGACCGATCTCGCGGCCCGCCGTAGCGGCCATGCGCAGGTCGCCGAGCGCCGCGGTGCGCGCCGCGAGTCCCTTCGCGTTGGCGTAGCGTCCCGTGTGCAGTTCGACGACCGGGATGCCCGCTGCGTTCGCGGCCTGCAGTTGCCGCACATCGGGGTCGATGAACGCCGACACCACGATGCCCGCCGCCGTCAGTTCGCGCGTGACCCGGGAGACCCGGTCGGGGTCGCGCGTGAGGTCGAGCCCGCCCTCCGTGGTGATCTCCTCGCGGCGCTCCGGCACGAGGCAGGCCGCGTCGGGCTTCACGTCGAGGGCGACCTCGAGCGCCCGCTCGTCGAGCGCCATCTCGAGGTTCAGGTGGCGCACGAACACCTTCAGCGCGCGCACGTCGCGTTCCTGGACGTGCCGGCGGTCCTCCCTGAGGTGGACCGTGATTCCGTCGGCCCCGGCGAGCTCCGCCATCACGGCGGCGGCGATGGGATCGGGGTCCACCGACCGGCGAGCCTGGCGCACGGTCGCGACGTGGTCGATGTTGACCCCGAGGCGCGGGACCCCGGGGCCGAGCGTGTTCATGGCGCGGAGCATGCGCCGCGGAACCCCGGAAGCCAAGAAACTCGATCCGGCGATGGCGGCCGCCCGCACAATGCCGTCCGTGCGCCTCCTCCCCGCAGCCCTCGTCCTCGCCGCCTCCGCGGGCGCCCTCGCCTGGTTCCTCGGACCAGCGCGCGGCGCGACCGAGACCCTCGTGTACGTGTCGGGGCTGAAGGTCGAGGGCGAGAAGCCCGTGTGCTTCGTCCGCCTGACGAACACGTCGCCGAACGCCGCGGACATCTTCCTCGTGCACTACACGATCCGCGAGACGTCGAGGGGCATCGCCATCTCCGAGCCGGGCGCGGGGATCGGCGCTCAGCTCGTGCCGGGCAAGACCCTGACGATCGACCTCGGCAAGGTCGTCACCGCATACCGCCGCGCCCATGAGGTCGGTCCGTACACCGGCACCGTCCAGTTCGTCGCGTTCGCCGAGGGCGGCGCCTTCCGCACGTTCTCGCCCGACACGATCCACGTGGAGACCACGCAGATCGAGGGCGCAGCGACGCGCGACGCCGTCGTCCAGTGGTTCAACCAGTGAGGAACTCCCCGATGAAGTACCTGACACCCCTTCTCTCCGCCGCGGTCCTCGCCGCAACCGGGTTCGCCGTGCTGCACACGGGCGTCCTCGCGCAGAGCGTCACCACCTCGGCGTTCCTCGGCGGACTCGAGACCGGCAAGACGAGCGTCCCTGAACTCGTCGTGCTCAACACGACGAACTCCACTCTGACTCTCGATCTCAAGCTCCGCGCCGCCGACGGCACGGTGCTCGTCAACCGCGCGGCGGCGATGACGGTCGGCCCGCTCGCGACGGTCTTCCTCAACCTGCAGACCGAACTCGCCGCCGCCGGCGCCTCCGGCAAGCCGTACGTCGGCACGTTCAGCGCGCAGGTGTCCGGCGAGGCGCCGTTCGATCAGTCCGCGACGATCGTCCACGTCACGCAGTACTTCGGCAAGCGCACGAAGCCGAAGGCCGCGTTCGTCATCCGGCCGATCTTCGCGCCGCTGCCGTAGGCGGATCGCTGGCGCGATTCGCCTGTAGGGGCCGGGCTCTGTCCCCGCCCTCGTTCGGTCTGGGAGCGTCGTCGATCGCAAGATCCAGCAGGGCGGGGACAGAGCCCCGCCCCTACAACAAGCTCCTTGAACCCAAGACGCCTTGCTCGCCCGCGCCGCACTCACACCCCCGTCGCGCGCAGGAACGTGAAGTCGGTCGCGCCCATGCGGCGCGTGTCGTAGCTCTCGAGTCCGGCGGCGTGGAAGGCCGCGAGTCCGCCCGCCGCGGACTGGACGACGACGTCGCCGCCCGGGGCGAGGATCGCCGGCAGCGACGCGAGCAGTTCCGCGAGCCGCGCGCGCTCCGACGTGAAGTGCGGATACGGCGGCGCCACGATCACGATGTCGTAGGGCCCGTTCTCGAGGGCGATCGCCGGGAGCCGATACGCGTCCCCCGCCACGACCACCGCGGCGCCCGGCGCGGGTGCCAGCGCCTCGACGTTCCGCCGGATCGTCTCCAGCGCCGGCCGCGCCTTCTCGACCATCACGGCGCGGTCCGCGCCGCGCGATAGGCACTCGAGCCCGAAGGCACCGGAGCCCGAGAAGAGGTCGAGCACGCGCGTCCCCGTGAGGTCGGGGCCGAGGATGTTGATCAGCCGCCCGCGGAAGGCGTCCGTCGCGGGCCTCGTCTCGTCGCCGGGCGGCGTCTCGATGCGCCGGCCGCCCCACTGCCCGCCGATGATCCGGATGGTCACGCGGAGGGTGTTACGTCGGCAGGCTCAATTCCCCCACGAACGGATGGGCACGGTCACCGCTCGAGTCGAGCCCTTTCTCGATCCGATAAGGAAGCGACGCCAAAGGACGCCGCACCATGCCTCCGGAGATCCAGATCTTGACCGACCGCCCGAGCGACCCGCCCGCCACCTCGCGAGCCCGGGACCTCGCCCGGATCGTGGAGATGCTCTCGCGAGCTCCCGCGGTCCGCACCGAGCTCGTCGACGAGATCCGCCGCCAGGTCGAGACCGACGGCTACATGAACGAGGAGAGGCTCGACCTCGCGATCGAGCGCATGCTGAAGGACATCCTCGCGTGAGGCCGTTCTCGCGCCTTGCCGCGGCGGCGATCGTCGTTCTCGCGACAGCGGTCTCGCACGCCGGGTGGTGGGACGAGGCCGGCGCCGCGCGGCGCACGACCGTCGCCGAGATCAGGAAGGACCCGGACCGCTGGCGCGACGTCACCGTCGTCGTCGACGTGAAGTTCGCGCAGTTCGCCGAGCCGGGCAACCCCTACTTCACCCGCTTCTCCGCGAAGGAGTGGCGCGCTGTCGCCGCGTTCGCAGCGGACGCGACGACGCAGGCGATGGAGACGACGGAACCGTTCGCGCTCTTCTTCGTCCGCCGCGGCACCGACAACGACGGCCGCCTCGCGGGCATCCTCAAGGGGCGCCGCGTGCAGTTCCGCGCGACCGTGCGCGACGTCGTGAAGGGCGAGCCGTGGATCGAGGTGCTCGACGTCGTCGCCGACGGCGACCCCTTGACGCCCGAGGAGGAAGCCGTGCTCGCGCGCGGCAGCGTGCTCCTCGCCCGCGACAATCCCGCGGCCGCCGAGGCGGTGCTCCGCGGTCTCGCGGCGAAGCGCACGATGCCGCGTCCCGTGCAGGCCGACGTGTGGCGCAAGATCGGCGCCGCGTGCTGGTCGCAGCGCCAGCTCGCCGAAGCCGTCGAGGCGTACACGGTCGCGCTCGCCGCCGTGCCCGAGGACGTCGCCACCGCCGAGAAGCTGTCGGCCGCGCGCGCGGCGCTCGCCGCGGCGCCGAAGTCCGTGTCGTCCGACATCCTTGCCACGCGCCCCGCGTCCGGCGCGACCGACGCATCCGGTGACGCCGCCCCGCCGCGCGCACAGCCGCGTCGCATGCTCCCGCCCGGCGGCCTGCCGGAGACGCCGCCCGCGACGGAGACGCCCGTCGAGGAGAGCCCGACGCCCGCGCCCGTCGTCGAGACGCCGCCCGCCGAGACGCCGCCCACCGCCGACGAGTCGCCTCCCCCGCCGAAGCCGAAACTGCTCGGCCCGCGCTGAACTTCCCGGGGACGGTCCTCGGTGACTTTTCGGGGACGGTCCTTGGTGACTTTTGAGCCTGGGTCCGGCCTGCGGCGGGCGGCGCGTCTCACCTCAGCCTGTGCCCTGGCCGAAGAGGACCTCATGAGAGCGTCGTGGGGGTTCGGCTCGTTCGTGCGCGGGTTCGTCGTCGCGATCGGGGCCGTGTCCGTGCTCGGCGCGGACGTCCCCGCGGACGGCGCCGCCGCGGACCCGGCGTACTTCTCGTACGCGTTCGGCGGTGACATCGGCCGGATCGCGGCGGGCCCGGACGGCAGCGTGTACGTCGCCGGATGGACGGAGACGCCGGATCTGCCCGCGTCGACGTCGACACCGGAACCGATCGAGGTGTCGGAGTACGAAGTTCCGGGCTTCCTCTTCGTCGCGGCGCTCGCTCCCGACGGCAGCCCGATGTGGACGTCGTACGTAAGGTCCAGGCGCGGCCGGACGAGCTCACCGAACCTGCCGACGGGACTCGCCGTCGCACCCGACGGCTCCACGTGGATCGTCGGACACGGCACCATCGAATCCGTCCGCCCGTTCGACGTCGCGGACGACTCGGACTACGACGCGTTCGTGGCAAGGTTCCGCTCCGACGGGACGCTTGCATTCGCGTCGCATCTCGGTGGGAGCAGCTACGAGTTGATCTCCGGCCTCGCTGTGTCGCCCGACGGGGACGCGATCGTCGTCGGGACGACGAGCTCCGACGACTTCCCCGGCGCACCCGCGGCGCCCAACTCGAACAACGCGTTCGTCGCGAGGCTCGCCGCTCAAGGCACCGGCGTCGTGTGGGCGCGCCGATTCGGCGGGGACTATCTCGCTGGCTACGGGTCGTTCCTCAGGGGCGGCAGCGTGGCGGTCGATTCGCAGGATGGCACGACCGTCTTCGGTTGCTTCGGCAGGTCCGACACACCCGACCCGCCGTCCGCGAACGTCTTGTCGGCGCCGGTGCGGACGCGCGCGATCTCCGTCGGCGAAAGCACATCGTTCGTGCTCCGGCTCGCTCCCGACGGCTCGACGATCGCCGGTGCCCGCCTGGACTTCTTCTTCGAGAGCGCGCTGCTCGCCATCGACGGCGACGGACGGATCGTCGTCGGCGGGACCTACGCGATCGCACGCGTGAACCGCGATCTGACGCGAGTCGAGGTCGCCCGCATCCGGCGCGAGCCGTCGGAGATGGTGACCACACTGATGCGCGCCGCCCCCGCGGGCCGCGTCCTCGTCGTCGACGAAGTGCGGTACCAGGAGTACCCGCCGATCCCGACGGAGCTCCGAGTCCTCGATCCCGCGCTCGCGGACGAACACCGTCCGGACCTCGCGACGCTCGGCGCCCGGGACATCGCCGTCGCCGCGGACGGC
>JANNHP010000098.1:0-8915 GCA_031404455.1 Planctomycetia bacterium
TGCGCAGGCGCAGGCTCGCGATGCGCTGCTCGGCGAGCTGGTCGATGAGGTCGTTGTCCTGGAAGGTCTGCGCGTCGTCCGAGACCTTGAAGCGGTCGAAGTACTGCGCGTCCACCGACGCGATGTGGCGCAGGCCGTCCAGGTCGAAGAAGTCGTCCTTCACGCCGGGGAACGCCTGCCACGCCTGCGTCCCGGCGTGGAGGTCCCAGAACGCGGACCAGCGGCCTTCGGAGCCCTCGTCCGGCTGCGCGAAGCCGTTCGCCTCGTCCACGCCGTACATCGACCCGCCGAACGCTGGGTTCACGTGGAAGTCGCCGAGCGAGAACGGCATCGTGAACCGCGTCTCGACGTCGCCGCGCGTCACGTACTCGCCGGTCCATCCGTACGCGTCGTCGAGCTTCCTCGCCGTCCGCTCGTCGTAGCGCCGCTTCACGTTCGCGGCGCTCGCCTGCATCGAGAAGTTCACGGGGAAGATGCCCGTCCTCTCGTAGCCGACGATCGGCTCGTTGATCAGGTGGTACGTGGCGCTCGGGAGGTACTGAGTCTGGTTCTCGAAGTTCGTGAGGAAGAGGTCGCCCGACTTCCGGTCGAGGTACGCCGCCTCGTCGTTCAGCCGGTAGCTGCCGAGGATCGCGACCGCCTGGTTGCCCCAGATCTTGCGCGCCTCGATGTACGTCTCCTGTTGCTTCTCCGTCTCGACCTTGCGCTGGTCGTACTCCGCGAAGTAGCCGGGGTCGGAGTAGTAGGACACCTCGGTGTCCACGCGCCAGCCGCTCCCGATCGCGCCGACGACGGACGGGTCCTCCACGTACCAGCGGTCGAAGAGGTGCGCGAAGCCGCGGTTGCGGTCGCTGCCGTCGCGGTTCTTCCCGCCGTCGAACGCCCGGTCGCTGAAGTTGTCGAAGTCCTGCGAGTCGCGCTGCCAGTACGACGAGAACTCGAACTCGTCCGCCTTGCCGCCCGGCTTCGACGGCGTGCCCTTGTGCGTGACGTCGACCCCTGCGCCCGGTCCGCGGGAACTGCGGTAGTCCGTGGAGAGTCGCCAGTCGCCCCACTTCGTGCCGTCCTCGCGGCGGATGTCGCCGCCCCACGTCACCTCGACGGCCGTGCCGAAGCGCGACCCGTGCGAGAATCCGACGCCCTGGAGCGGCGTGCTCGCGAGGCCCGAGTTGCCGCCGAGCTTCGGGAAGACGAGCACCGGCGTGTCGTCTCCGAGCAAGGTGTCCACGCGGATCGTCGGCCACCACGACGTCTCGAACGTCGCCCACGCGTGGCGGTAGTCGACGTCGATCGACTTCGTCTCGAACTGGTAGTGCGGATCGGAGTACGTGCAGGTCGTGACCTGCGCGTTCTCCGCCCGGTAGCGGTCGCGCGCCGTCGCGCGGATGACGTCGGCGCGGATCGTGAGCGGGAGCGACTTGCCCTCGCGCCCCTCGAGTTCGGCGGTCAGGGTCGCGCGCACGAAGTAGGCGCGTCCCCGCTGGAAGTCGAGGAAGAGGCGGTCGCAGCGGATCTCGCGTCCCTTCATGAGGGCGACGACCCCGCCCTCGGCGTAGACGGCGTGGATGAGCGGACCGAGCACCGTGTCGGGATCGGCGCCCTTCAGCACCTCGCGGCGCCGATCGATGGCGTCGACCAGGCGGTCGCGGTCGCCCCACATCACGATGCTCTCGCAGCGGACCTCGAACCCTTCGAGACGGATGCGGACGGGCTGGGTCACGGTTCCGGTCGCCGCGACGACCCGCTCGTCGCCGACGACGATGCCCTCGGAGACGTCGCCGAGTGCGAATCCGAGGAAGTCGGGCGCGGTCACGTCGACGAGCGGGGACTCCTGCGCTCCCGGCACGAGCGGCCCGTCCGGCCGCGGCTTGACGGGCGGGGGCGGAGGCTCCTCCTGCGGACGAGGGGCCGGAGGCGGCGGCGCAGGCTCCTCCTGAGCCCGAGCCTGAGATCCGGCGCAGAGCATCACGACGGCCAGCGTCCCGGCCGTCCTGCCCGACATCCTCATCGAGGTCCCTCCGAAGCCGCGCGGAGTGTACGCCGCGTGCCGAACGCGTCCAACCGATGACGCCTTTCGCCCCGCCGGACGGACCTAGTACGGATGGTCTCGCCGATCCGGGTCGTCGCCGCGGCGCTCCTCGCGGGCGTCCTCGCAGGGATCTTCGTCGGCGCGGGTCCCCTCGTGCTGCTCGCTCCCCTCGTGCTCGCCGCGGCGATCTCGCCCTTCGTCCGGACGCGGCCGCGCGCCGCGTGGACGCTCGCCGCGGCCGCAGCGGCAGGCGTCCTCGGCGTCTCGCGCGGCGACGGCGTCCGCGAGGCGGCGGCGCCCGTCCTTGCGCAGGAACTCGCGTCGGTCGAGGGCGTCGTCGTCCGCGCCGCGGACTTCGACGATTCCCCGCCCGGCGCGAGCGACCCGGGCGAGCGCTCGGCGTCGTTCCATCTCGCGGCGGAGCCCGGCCACTTGCGGCCCTCGATCGATCTCCCCATCCTCTTCGAGGTCCGGCTGAGACTCCGGGAAGGCGACGCGGCGCCGCCGCTCCTCCCCGGCGACCGCGTGCGCGTCGTCGGGGCCGCCGCGCCTGTCCGACGTCCTACGAACCCGGGCGAGGCCGACCGGCGGACCCGGCTCCTGCGCGAGGGCGTCTCGGGCACGTTCGACGTCGACGCCGCCGGGGCCGTCACGGACCTCGGCTCGACGCCCGCGGGGCTGCTGATCACGGTCCTGCGCGTCGCGGAGATCGCCCGCCGCGGCCTGCTCGAACGTCTCCGCGAAGCCTGCGGCGGACAGGGGCCCGCGGCGTCGCTCCTCGGTTGCCTCCTCCTCAACGACCGCTCGGGGCTCGACCAGGGCACGATCGACGCCTTCCGCGATTCGGGGACGGCGCATCTCCTCTCGGTCAGCGGCCTGCACGTGGTACTCCTCGCCGCCGCGGCGCGACGGCTCGCGCACCTGCTCCTGCCGCGCCGCGCGCGCCGCCGGATCGCCATGCCGTCGCTCCTCCTCCTCCTCCTCGTCTACTGCGGGCTCTGCCGGTTCGACACGCCGGTCGTCCGTGCCGCCGTGTTCCTCGCCGCGGCACTCGCCGCGCGGACCTCGATGCGCCGCCCGTCGCCGATCGACGCCCTCGCCGCCGCCGCGGCGCTCGTGGTCGTCGTCGACCCCGTGCAGGTGCTCGACCCGGGCTTCCAGCTCTCCTTCGCCGCGGTCGCGGGGCTCGCGCTCTACACGCGCGGCCTCCGATCCGCGCTCTTCCCCGCGGTCGCCCTCTACAGGAAGTTCCCGGGAGCGGTGACGCCCGCACGGCTCCGCTGGATGGAGCGTCTCGCCTCGGCGCTGTCCACGTCGATCGCGGCGTCCGCCGCGACCGCGCCGACGGTCGCGGCCGTGTTCGGACGACTCCAGCCCGCGGCGCCCATCGCGAACCTCGTCGCCGTGCCGCTCGCCGGCGTCCTCGTCCCGTTCGCCGGAGCGCTGGCGCTCGTCGGCGGTTGCGCCGCGTGGCTGACCGCGCCGCTCGCCGCCGTCGCCGTCCTTCCGCTGCGGATGGCGGTCGGCGCCGCATCGCGCATCCCCGGCGCGACGCTCGAGACGGGCCGTCCGCCGGCCGCGGCGATCGTCGTCTCGGTGCTCCTCCTCTGCGTTGCCGCGTGGTGGATCCAGCGGCGGGCAGGACGCGGCGCGGCCTGCGTCCTGGTGTCGTGGCTCGTCCTCGCCGCGACGCCGCTCGCAGCGAGCCGTCCGCCGGGGCCGGAGTTCGTGGCACTCGACGTCGGCCACGGTCTCTCGGTGCTCGCCCGGTCCGGGAGTGGCGGCGACGTCCTCTTCGACGCGGGAGGACACGTTCCCGGCATCGGCCGGCGCACGATCGTCCCGGCGCTGCGCGCGATGGGCGTGCGGCGCCTCGGCTGCGTGTTCCTCTCGCACGAGGACGCGGACCACTGCAGCGCGCTCCCCGATCTGCTCGCCGCGATGTCCGTCGGCGAGGTCGTGGTCCCGGCGGGCTTCGGAGCCGATCCGCTGCCCGAGGCGCTCGTCGCGCTCTGCCGCAGCCGCGGCGTCCCCGTCACGGTCGTCGCGCGCGGCGACGCGTGGATCCGCCGCGGGGTGACGGTGCGCGTGCTGTCGCCGCGCCTCGGCGCCGCGGCAGCGTCGGACAACGAGACGTCGATCGTCGCGCACGTCACCGTCGGCGACGGCGACGCGCGCCTCACCGCGCTCGTCCCGGGAGACATCGAGGGCGCGGCACTGCGCGCGCTCGCGAGCGACCCGACGACGCCCGCCGCCCGCCTGCTCCTGCTGCCCCACCACGGTCGCGGAGACGTGGCGTCGCACGTCGCGCTCGCGCGGCGCCTCGGCGCAGACGTCCTCGTCGCGAGCACGCCGTCCGCCGCGGCGACCGCAGTGCCCGGCGCGCTCGTCACCGGACGCGACGGCGCCGTCCGCGTGCGCCCGGGCGAGGATCCCGCCACGTTCCCGTGGCGGGATCCGTGAAGCGCCCGCTACTTCGGGAGCGCCTGCTCGATGCGGTCCATCCGCGTCTCGAGCTGCGTCAGCTCCGCGTCGCGGTCCGCGGGCGGGTCGTCGTCGGTGTCCATCGCGAACACGCACCCCGGCAGCGCCGACGTCAGCACGGCGAGGAGTGCCAGCGAGAGTCCGCGGCGGATCACTGTTTCGTCTCCGTCCCGAGGTCGAGCCTCTGCTCCGCCCTCGAGATCCGTTCCTCGAGCTTCCTCATCCGTTTGTCGTCGGCCCGGTCGCCCGAGCCGACAGCGAAGATGCAGCCGCCGAGCATCGTCGATGCGAGCACGAGGGCCGCGAGCGCAAGTCGTCTCATCGTCTCACCTCTCTGAGTCAGTTCCCTGGCGGCGCCGGACCACGCGGCCCGTCTCCTTCCGCCGCGCGAGGAACGCAACTTGGATGCCGGGGACCCGCAGCGGGTTGCATGTCCTCTGCGGGGTCCGTCCGGAACTCTTCAGAGCTTCACCCCGACCCAGAGCCCGTCGCCCATGGGCACGATCACGCTCTGGAGCTCGCGCGTCGCCGCCATCACCTCGTTGAACGCCTTCACGGCGTTCGCTTCGCGGTCGGTCGGGTTCGCGTCGAAGAGCTGACCGAAGGCGAACGCGTTGTCCACCATCACGAGGCCGCCCTTCCTCACGATGCGCAGCGACTCGCGCAGGTAGACGGGGTAGCTCGCCTTGTCCGCGTCGAGGAAGGCGGCGTCGGCGGAGTCCGTCGCGAACGTCCTCATCACGTCGGCGCCCGGGCCGCGATGGACCTCGACCTTCCCGGCGACGTCGGACTTCGCGACCCAGCGCTCCGCGAAGTCGGCGTGCTTCGTGGAGAGCTCGATGGTCCGCACGCGCCCGCCGGGCGGCAGGCTCCGCGCCATCCAGATCGCCGAGTAGCCGGCGAGCGTGCCGACCTCCACGACCTCGCGCGCGCCGCTGAGGCGCAGGAGGATCTGCATCAGCGACGCCTGCTCCGGCGCGATCTGGATCGGCGGAATGCCCTCCTCCCGCGCCGTCCGCTTCAGGTCGGCGAGGAACGCGTCCTCCCGCACCGTGCGCGCGGCGAGGTAGTCGAGGTGGGCCCGGGTGACGACTTCGGATTCTGCTGACATGCGGCAGAGGCTAGCCTCTCCTCCATGACCGACGCGACGCGGGACTTCGGGGAGCTCGAGGCGCGGGTGCGCCGCTTCCGCGACGAGCGGGACTGGAAGCAGTTCCACACGCCGAAGGACATCGCGGTTTCCGTGTCGATCGAGGCCGCCGAACTGCTCGAACACTTCCAGTGGAAGACGGACGCCGAGATCCACGCCTACCTCGCCGAGCCCGGACGCCGCGAGGCCGTGGCGAGCGAGATGGCCGACGTGCTGATCCTGCTCCTGTCCGGCGCCGACGTCGTCGGCGTGGACCTCTTCGCGGCGACGCTCGCCAAGATCGAGGCCAACGCCCTGAAGTACCCGGTCGCGAAGGCGAAGGGATCGGCCGCGAAGTACGACCGTCTCTGAGCCTGGGAACGGCATTCCGGACCCCCCTCTCAATTCGAGAGACCCGCCCGTCCGATGTGTCCAAGCGAATGGACACCCGACCGGCAGCCGGCCCCCGAAAGACGAGGTCTCTCTGCGCCCTCGTGGCGGCCGTCGTCGTCGCCGGACTCGCCGCGCCCGCGTTCGCGACCACGATCGGACCGAACAACCGGTACATCGCCACGGACCAGGTCAACTACAACTTCGTCGACATCTCCTCGACCGGCACGCGCGTGCTCTCGAACACCGACGACACGAGCTCGAACCAGAACATCGGGTTCACCTTCGCCTTCTACGGCGCGAACTTCACGCAGGTGTCCGTGTCGGCGAACGGCATCCTCACCTTCGGCGCCACGAACAACACCTACACGAACACGAACCTCACGACGACCGGCACGACGAACAACCGTCCGACCATCGCCGTCTACTGGGACGACCTCGACTTCCGCACCTCGAACGACGCCAACGCCGACGGCGTCTACGTGCAGACGATCGGCACGACCGCGGGCACGCGCACGTTCATCATCCAGTGGAACCGGGCCTCGCACTACCCGGTCAGCGGCGTCACGTTCTCCGGTCAGGTCACGTTCCAGGCGATCCTCTTCGAGACGAGCAACTCGAT
The DNA here is from genome assembly GCA_031404455.1 of Planctomycetia bacterium. Lineage (GTDB taxonomy): Bacteria > Planctomycetota > JAJSAM01 > JAJSAM01 > JAJVHW01 > JANNHP01. The sequence goes on from JANNHP010000098.1 coordinate 6,655, forward strand.
CCTGATGAACTATCAGGACCTCACGTGGAGCGCGAGCGGCTACGACTACGGTGCCAGCGCCACGATCGGCATCCGCGACACGAGCGGCCAGACGAACGGGCGGCGCCTGCAGTGGTCCCACAACTCGGGCGTCCTCGCGAACAACTACGCGATCCTCTTCTTCACGCCCGAGCCCGGGACCGTGGCGCTCTACGGCTTCGGCGTCGCAGGGCTCTTCGGAGCGATCTGCGCCAGGCGCAGGAAACGACGGGAGACTCGCCGTGGCGACGCTCGCAAGGCCTGAGGCGGGCCGTCAGCCGCCCGGTCCCTGGATGCTGCCCGCGCCCTGGTGGGCGCGGTACGTCGCCGTCCTGATCCTCGTCCCGGTCGCGCTCGGCGTAGCCCTCGCAGCGCACAAGTCCCCGGGACAGCGGTCGGCGAAGCTCGCGGAGGGCGCGCGCACCATGCTGCAGCACCGCGACCCCGTGCAGGCCGTCGTCTTCGCCCGCGAGGCGGTCGCGCTGGCGCCCGGGAGCCCCGATGCGATGGCGCTGCTCGGAAGCTGCCTCGTCGCTGCCGGCCGCGACGCCGAGGCGCTCGAGGCGTTCCGCAGGGCCGTGACGCTCGCCCCGAGCCACTACGCCGCGAACTGCGCCCTCGCCGCGTGGGAGATCGACCAGGCGCTCTTCGCCGCCGCGGAGACCCACGCCACGAATGCGCTCCGTTCGACCGCGCAGACCGACGAGGCGCTCTCGCTCCGCGCTGCCGCGCGCGTCGGTCTCGGCAATCCCGCCCTCGCCCTCGAGGACTACCTCGCCGCCTCGCGCTATCCCGACGCCGGCTCCGACGTGGCACTGCGCGCCGCGTGGACGGCGGAGTTCCTCGCGAGGACGACGTGGCGCGACTCGTACTCCTCGGACGCGCGGGCGGCATACGCTGCGGCGGCGGACACCGCGTCAACGGACGGTCCCGGCGCGCGGGCACTCCACGCGCGGGCGCTCGTCGGACTCTCGCTGCACGACCTCGCCGTCCGCACGGTCGGTCCGCTGCCGCAGGACGACGAGGGCGCGCTCGCGCTCGCCTCGGCGCTCGCCGCGCGCGGCGACGCGGAAGGAGCCGAGATCTCGCTCCGGCGCGGGTTCGAGGCGCGCGGCGGAGTCGCGCTCGCCGACCAGCTCGTCCGCCTCCTCGTGCGGACGGAACGCCTCGAAGCGGCCGCCGTGGCGCTCGTGTCGAGTCGCAAGCAGCTCGGGGACGAGAGCGCCCTCGCCGGCGCCGAAGGCGCGCTGCGCCGCGCCGTGGTCCGCAGCCGTTGCGCCGACACCCAGCTCGTCGATGCGATGACGCCGGACGGTTTCACCGACGATCCGTTCGCGTCGGCACTCGCCGCCGGGCTCGCGACCGATGCGCCGACGATCGAGTCGCGGCGCGCGCGCCTTGGCTGCTACGGCCCCGGGCTCCTCGCGGCGACGCTCACGGGATCGGTGCCCGAGGAGGAGTTCCTCCGCGCCGCGGAGGACGTCGACGCTCTCCTCGCCGCCGACCGCTACGACACGTTCGCCCTCGTCTGGCACGGAGCCATCCACCTAGCCCGGGGCAACGCTCGCGACGCGCTGACGCCGCTCGACGCCGCGATCCGCGCGGAGCCCGGCCTGCGCCAGGCGCGCCACGTCCGCAGTCTCGCGCTCGCTTCGCTCGGCGAGTGGGACGACGCCGCGAAGGACGCCGCGTTCGCGTGGGCCACGGCCCGGCACTGCGCACCTCTCGCGGCGACGTACGTCCGCGCGCTGCACCGGTCCGGGCGCGCCTTCGAGGCGGTGCAGGCCGGCCGGTCGGCCCTGCTCGAATTCCCGAGCGACGTGCCGCTGACCGCCGCCGTGCGCGACGCGGCGACGGAGCTCGGCGCGCCCGACGCCCGGTCCGCGCGCGAACGCTCCGTGCTCGACGCGCGGATCGCTCTCGCCCGCGGCGACACGCTCGAGGCCGCGGTCGCAGCAGAGACGTTGCTGCGCGACGCCCCCGACGACGTCGACGGCGCGGCGCTCGTCCGCGCCGCCTGGGACCGCGTCGCCACCGCGATGGAGACGGCAGCGGACGCCGCATCGCCCGCGAAATCGCTGCGACGCGCGGCGTGCCTCATCCGCGCGGGACGTCCCGCTGCCGCCGCCCTTGCGCTGCGCGGTCTCACGGGCAGGGACGACTCCGCCCCCGCGGGCATCGACCTCGCCCGCGTGTTCGCTCGGCAAGGCGATCTCGAGAGCGCGGAAGCGATCCTGCGCGGC
>JANNHP010000099.1:0-10379 GCA_031404455.1 Planctomycetia bacterium
GGAATCCGCGATATACTGACGACCAACGTGCCCGTAGCTCAGTTGGATAGAGCACCGGTTTCCTAAACCGGGGGTCGCATGTTCGAATCATGCCGGGGATACCAGGCGCAAGCTGCTGGTGCGAGTTGGGTTACGTCCGGCACGAGGTCCGCCAGCGACCTGGTCCTCAGCCGGCTGAGTGGACGCTCGCCCCGAAGGTCTGCCCAGGCGGTGGACGCGTTCGCCGCGACTCACGACTCGACTCAGCGGCCGCACGTCGCCCGTCAAGCCGTCGCGATCGTGTCGACGCTTCTCGGTGGGTCCGTCCTGAAGACCTGTTCGATCCCGGCGCGGCGCACACGACTCTCCCCTCACACCACGCGTTCAGTTCCGATCCCTCCGCAGCCGCACGGCGCTCCACCGCAGACGGTCTCCGTCGAGGCCGCTCGCGCGGAACCCCGCACTGCGGCCTGACGACGCGACGAACGGCGTCGCGGCCCGCCCGGTGCCTTCGTCGATGAGGCGATACGTGCGCACGCTGCAATCGGTCGGTGGCGGCTCGGGAAAACCCGGCGGACGTTCGAAGCGCGGGAGCGGCCGCGCGTCGTAGTCGCGGTCCGCGGCGTCGAGGCGCGCGTCGAGTCCGTCGTGAGGGACGACGTCGAGGACGCGATCGCCGACGAGCGTGAATCCCTGCCGGTCGCGGCGGAGCGCCGCCGAGCGGACGGTGCCGTAGGCGCCGAGCAGTCGGGTCCACATGCCGAGCGACGGAAGGCTGGCGGGCATCTCAGCGATCGGAAGGACGGCAACGGGTGAGTTCTCCAGCGTCGGCGCGACCCACGGAACATCGCTCGACGGTCCGTGAAGCGTCACGCGGAAGCTGAGCTGCCCGTCTTCGAAGGACTGTTCGGCGGACGGTTCCGGGAGCGGTTCCGCAGGCGGCTGCGGCCTCTCGGGGAACGGCCGCACGCGCGCGAGTTCCGCGCGCCACGCGTCGATCGCTGCATCGCGCGTCTCACCCCAAGCGATCGCGCGGCCCGTCCACCCATCGGCGGCGATCCAAGGCGCAGCGGCGGGGACGCGATCCTCGAACAGCGCGTCGCGAATCGCGAAGAGCCCGCAGTTCCACGCACCCTGTGCGCCATGCGGCAGGGCGACCGGGAGATGGACACGTCCCGGTCCGTGCCGCCCGAGGTCGATTCCGGCCACGAACGACGCGACGATCTCGGTCGGCGAGGCGGTCTTCGCCGCGAGCGCCGCGACGACACCGGCGAGCGCGTTTCGCGGCGGCGAGCTGACCGAGCACTCGAACCACCGCCCGTCGCCGCCGTAGCACACGTTCACGTGCTCAGGGCCGTCGTGAAGCGTGATCTGCCCCGGCCCGAGTCCGCGGATCTTCGGCGCGGGCCCCGGCCGGATCGTCGGCTCCTCGTAGACGCCGGGGATGGCGGTCAGCACGGGCGACGGTCCCTCGCGCCCTCCGCGCGTCACGCTGAGGAGCGGCCACGGCACGATCCAGCGCGACCCGGCTGCCTCGCGGCGGAAGAGCGTCCGGGTGCTCTCACCGTCCTGCGTCTCGATCCACGCCTTCTCGCCGAGGAGGTCGGCGACCATCCCGAAGAGCATCTCCGCATGGGCGCGCGTCGGGATCGCATCGCGGATCGCATGGACGGAGCGGAACTCGACGTCGTCCGTCGGTCGTTCGTTCGGCGCGGCCATTGTCCACCTCCGGAGGGTTTCCCTGTCGGAGGCGACTCTACCGCCCCCGGCGAAGTTGGCGGATCGCGGAAGTCCAGCCGATTTGCCGGACGCGCGCGATGGGGACACGCCTCTCGTTCGGACGCCGATCGTCGCACCGTGCCGATCCGCACCGCCGCTTCCGTGCGGCCGAACTACGGTTCCCACCGCGGGCACGCCCGCTGGAGCGCGGTGACCTCGACCGACTCGAGGAGTGCGTCGAAGAGGTTCCCAAGGTCCAGGCGGGTCTCGCCGGTCTGAACACGCGACTCCGCAGCGAACCGTCGCGGAAACGCATCGCGGCTCAGCGACCAGTAGTGGTCGATCGCGGCGCGGCGCGAGCGGAGCAGATCGCGCGTCGGCAGGCTGTCGGACTTGTCCTGGTTCACGCGCGCATGGCTCGGGAGCAGGTTCCACAGGTCGTTGTTGCGCCAGAGCGAGTACGCAAGGACGTGGTCGATGTCGAGGCTCTTCGCGTCGAGCGAGCGGCCGGTCCAGACGCATTCGAGACTCGGCTGATCGAGGTAGAGACTGCGCGCGGCGGCGGTTTCGCGATCCGGGCTGGGCGTCACCATCAGGCGGGCGATCGCGATGTCAGCGGTGACCTCGTTCGACGAGAATTGGCAGACGAGATCCGCCCACCGCAGGAGCAGCGCGTCCTGAATCCAGTGGCCCATGAGCGACAGCTCCCGCCAGATCGGCGCCGGAACCAGCACGTTCTCGCGGTCGCGCTTGAACAGCGGAGTCGTCGATCCGCCCGAGTGCCTCACCGGCCCGTCGCAGATCGTGCCGGGCAGACGACCGAGGAGACTCGCATGGAGCTCTCTCGCTGGCTCGATCAGGCGTCCGGCGCGCCGGTCGGCCGCGAACGCGGACAGCCCTCCATTGCCGTGGTAGACGGCGACGAGCGCAGCAAGTCCGGGCGAGAACGCCAGCCGATGGCCGCTCGCTTTCGTCTCCCCTTGCATCTGCGGCAGAAACATCTCGGACTCGAAGAGCGGCCAGTAGTAGAGGATCCAGCGCTCGGCGATCGCACTCAGGGGTACTCGCACCATGCCGTTCGCCGTGAACTTCGCGCTGCGCGGCTCCGTCAGCGCGATGGCGCAGAGCGCGCGGATCAGCGCGAGTTTGTACGTGGCGACTTTCTTGTCGCGACTGAGCACCGCCTCGATCTGATCGATCGGCCTGGAAGTCCCGGATGAACGCAGTTCAAGCGCGAGCGTGGCCCAGTTGTGTCCGTCGCGACCGAGCGCGTCGTCGCCGGCCCATCGGCCGATCGGGGCGAACCCGACACGCTCGAAGATGAGCTCGATCTCGTCCGCAGTGACGCCGTTGAAGAGACGGCCGCGGTCGTCGCGGGAGTCGATGAGGCCGGGCCGCTCGACGGGGATCGAGACGAGGATGCGCCCGCGCTCCTTGAGGATGCCCTTCAGCGAGAACACCGCGTCGAAGAGCTTGCTGCGGGGCAGGTGCTGAAGGACGGCCGAGCAGACGACACCATCGAAGGGGCCGCCGAGGTCGGCGAGAGGCGGCATCTCGTCGGGAAGCGAGCCGGCGCGCATGCGGTCGCCGATGTGCGGGAACCGCACGACGGCGAGTTCCCGGAACGTGTCCGACGGCTCGATGCCCCAAGCCTCGTAGCCCTCGCTCACCAACTTCGCGACGTCGCGACCCATGCCCGCGCCGATGTCGAGCACGCGTGCGCCGGGCCGGAACGTCATCGCGAAGTAGGGACGCAGCGGGCTCTCGATGGCGGCGTACGACTCGCCGAGTTCGCGGCCGTGCAATTCGTAGTAGCGGCGCGTCCTCTCGTCCACCGCGGCATTCGAGCGAGTCGGGTGTCCGCCGTCGAGTGAGGAATTGCCGCGCCCCCGTCGCAGCGATGGAATCTCACGCCCGATTGGGACAGCCCGGACGCGCCGCCCCGCCGGCGCGCCGTCGAAGTTCGGAGGTCGAGCGGCGCGCCGGGACGCAGACTGACCGCGGCATGAACGACACGAACGGATCCCGGCTGCCCGGACCCTGCGCCATGGTGCTCTTCGGCGCGGCGGGCGATCTGACGAAGCGGAAGCTCGTTCCCGCGCTCTACCACCTCGCCTTGGCGGGGCTCCTTCCCGAGAAGTTTGCGCTGGTGGGATTCGCGCGGGCGGACCTCACGACGGAGAGTTTCCGGGCGCAGCTCGACGCCGAGTGCCGCGAGTTCCTCGGCGACGAGTTCCGCGCCGATCTCTGGAGCGGACTGCTCGCGCGCATCCGCTACGTGCGGGGTGCGTTCGACGACGACGCGGCGTACGTGCGGCTCAAGGCGGAGCTCGATTCGGCCGAGCGCGCGCACGGCACGCGCGGCTGCTACGTCCACTACCTGGCCACGCCGCCGAGCTTCTTCTTCCCCATCGCGAAGCGGCTCGCCGCGCAAGGACTCACGGCCGAGTCGCCCGGAAAGTGGCGGCGCGTGATCGTGGAGAAGCCGTTCGGGCGCGACCTCGCGTCGGCGCGGCAGTTGAACCGCGAACTGCAGACGGTGCTCGCCGAGCGGCAGGTCTATCGCATCGACCACTACCTCGGGAAGGAGACCGTCCAGAACATCCTCGTCTTCCGATTCGCGAACGGGCTCTTCGAGCCGATCTGGAACCAGCGCTACGTGGACCACGTGCAGATCACGGCGGCGGAGTCGCTCGGCGTCGAGAACCGCGGGAGCTACTACGAGGAGGCCGGCGCCCTGCGGGACATGGTCTCGAACCACCTCTTCCAGCTCCTCGCTCTCACGGCGATGGAGCCGCCCGCCTCGTTCGACGCCGACAGCGTCCGCGACGAGAAGGCGAAAGTGCTGCGTTCGATCCGTCCGATCGCCGCCGAGGACGTCCTCGCCGAGACAGTGCGCGGACAGTACGCCGCGGGCTTCGATGGGAAGGAAGCGGTCCCGGGATATCGCGAGGAGCCGAAGGTCGCGCCGGAGTCGCGCGTGGAGACGTTTGCGGCGCTGAAGCTCCAGGTGGACAACTGGCGGTGGGCGGGCGTGCCGTTCTACGTCCGCACCGGCAAGCGCATGACGGCGCGATCGACCGAGATCGCCATCCGCTTCAAGAGCGTGCCGCACGTTCTCTTCCGCGCGGCGCAGAGCGGACCGATGGTCCCGAACGAACTCGTGCTGCGCATGCAGCCCGACGAGGGCATCTCGCTGCGCTTCGGCGCGAAGGTGCCGGGACCGGTGCTGAAGATCGGCGACGTGCGCATGGACTTCGGCTACGGCGACTACTTCAAGACGCCGCCGTCCACCGGCTACGAGACGCTGCTCCTCGAGTGCATGAAGGGCGACGCCACGCTCTTCCAGCGCGCGGACAACGTGGAGGCGTCGTGGGCGGCGCTCGACTCGGTTCTCGACGTGTGGGCGGCTCTCGCGCCGAAGGACTTCCCCAACTACGAGGCGGGGTCGTGGGGACCCGCCGCTGCCGACGAACTGCTCGCCAGGGACGGCCACACATGGCGCAACGGATGACGGTGCGACGTGCCCGCTGACGACTTTCGCGTGCTGCCCGACGCCCAGGCGCTGGCCGCCGCCGCGTCGGATCTCATCGCGGCGCGCATCGCCGACCGCCTCCGCGTCGCGAGCCGGTTCACGCTCGTCCTCGCCGGAGGATCGACGCCGCGACTCGCCTACGAGGTGCTCGCGAAGCGCCGCGCAGCGGCGGTGCCGTGGGAGCGGGTCCACGTGTTCTGGACCGACGAGCGCTGCGTCGCGCCCGACGACCCGGACAGCAACTTCGGCAGCGCGAAGTCGGCGCTCCTCGACCACGTGCCGATCCCGGCCGCGAACGTCCACCGCCTGCGCGCGGAGATCGCGCCTCCGTCGGCCGCTGCCGACGAGGCCGAGCGCGAACTGCGCGAGTTCTTCGGAGACTCGGACGCGTTCCCGCAGTTCGACCTCGTGCTCCTCGGCGTCGGCGAGGACGGCCACACCGCGTCGCTCTTCCCGGGCGACCCGGCGCTCGCGGAGGACACGCGGTGGGTTGTCCCCGTGGAGACGGACGCCAAGCCGCCGCGCCACCGCATCACGCTGACGCTGCCCGTCCTCGACGGGGCGCACGAGGTCGTTTTCCTCGCGGCGGGCGCGTCGAAGCAGCCCGTCGTGTCCGCGATCCGCCGGGACCGTACCGCGGCGGCTCGCAACCATCCCGCGGCGAGGGTGCGCGCCGCGCGGATCACGTGGCTCGTGGACGAAGCGGCCTCGCGCGGCACGCTGCGGATCGGGTAGCCTCCCTGCCGCAAGAGGTCGTCGTAAGAAGGAGATCCTCCATGCGCCACACCGTGATCGTGCCGTCCGTCGCCACGTTCCTCTTCCTGGCACTCGGCTGGGCCGCGAGCCCCGCGCGCGCCGACGGGCCCGAGGTGACCGCTCCCGCCGCCGACGCCGCGGAACGCGCCAAGTGGGGCGACCACATGGGCGACCTGCCGTTCGTCGTCGGCTACGAGAAGGGCATGAAGCACGCGGCGGCGACCGGCCGTCAGCCCATGTACTTCTTCACCGCGACGTGGTGAGGATGGTGCACGAAGTTGGCCGGTTCGGCCTTCAAGGACGCTGACGTGATCAAGGCGCTCTCGGGTTTCACGCCGATCCTCGTGGACGGGGACACCGAGAAGGACGTGACCGCGAAGTACGCCACGAACGGATACCCGACCCTCGTCATCGCCGACGCATCGGGCGAGGAGATCGACCGGATCGTCGGATACAGGGAGCCCGCGGCCTACAGGGCCGAGATCGAACGCATCCAGCGCGGCGAGGGCACGCTGCCCGCGATGCAGAAGAAGTACGCCGAGTCGCCGCAGGACATCGACGCGGGCATCGCGCTCGGCGCGCGGCTCGCCGGTTCGCGGCCGGAAGCGGCCGCGGAACTCTTCGCGAGGCTCGCGGAGATGGCGAAGACGAAGGACAAGACGACCCAGGGCAAGGTCTGCCTCGAGCACGCGGCGGCGCTCCTCGCCGCGGGCAAGCGCGATCTCGCCGCGACCGAGGCGGAGACGCTCGTGCGCGAGTTCCCGGACACTCCCGCGGCCGCGCAGGCGGCGACGCGCGTGGGCCGCGCGTTCCTCTCCGTCGATGCGCGACGGGCGCTGGCGTTCCTCGACACGGTTCGCGGCCTCGCGAAGGACGCGAAGGACAAGATGGCGATCGAGGGCCTCGCGGTCTCGGTGCACAAGAACGGGATCGCCGCGTCGCTGAAGCGTCAGGCCGAGGCCGCGGGCGACGACCCGATGGCGCTGAACGAGGTGGCGTGGAACTGCTTCGAGCAGAAGGTGAACGTCCGCGAGGCGATCGCCTGGGCGCGCAAGGCCGCCGAGAAGTCCGACCGCGACCCGATGATCCTCGACACGCTCGCCAACCTTCTGTGGATCGGCGGCGGACGCGAGGAGGCGATCAAGACGGAGGAGGAGGCGGCGGCGAAGACCGCCGAGGACTCCTACAAGCGCGAGTTCGAAGGCAACGTCGCGAAGTGGCGCGCCGAAATGGTCGCGATGAAGGCCGCGAAGGCGGTTCCGGCGACGCCGCTCGTCCCGCCGACGCCGAAGCCCGCCGAAGACGGCGCGAAGTAGACAGCCGTCGAAACGACGACGCCCGGCGGGAACGCCGGGCGTCGTTCGATTCACGGCCGACCCGATCAGGGCGCGACGGGCCAGGTTGAACGTGAGCGGTTGCCCGTCGCGGCTCGACCGCCCGGATGGTCCGCTACTTCGGCGCTGGATCCTTCGGCGGCTCGAGTTCCTTCAGCAGCTTCGCCGCCTCGGTGCCGATGTCGGTGCCCTTGTACTCCGCGGCGAGCTTCTTGAGTTCCTTGACCGCGGCGTCCTTGCCGTCGCCCGCGGCGGCGGTCTTGGCCGCGTCGAGGCGCTTCTGGCCGTCTTCGAGCAACTGCTTCTTCGCCTCGAGCGCCGCGTCGAGGATGGCGCCCGGGCGGTTGACCTTCTCGATCTTGGCGGCGGCGGCGAGAGCGTCCGCCACCTTCTTCTTCGCAAGCGCCGCGTCGAGCTCGGTCTTCGCCGCCGTCAGCGTGGCGTAGTCCTTCGAAGGCTTCCCCGGCTTGATCTTCTTCGCCGCGTCCTGCGCCTTCTGGAGGAACTGCGACACGGGGATCGCGCCGACGATCGGCTGCCCGAACGCCTCGCCCTTCGCGTCGCCGAAGAGCGTGTTGGGGTAGCCGCTCACCCCGTACTTCTTCGTGATGTCCTTCTCCGTGTCGCCGTCCACGAGGATCGGCGTGAAGCCCGACAGCGCCTTGATCACCTCAGCGTCCTTGAAGGCCGAACCGGCCAACTTTTTGCAGTAGCCTCACCACGTGGTGGTGAAGAAGTACATGGGCGGCCGGCCGGTGAACTCGACCTCCTTCATGCCCTTCGCGTAGCCCACGATGAAGGGCAGATCGCCCATGTGCTCGCCCCACTTCTCGCGCTCCGCGGGCGAGACGGTGTCCGCGGCAGCGGCGGTGGCGTCGAGAACGCCGAGCGTCCCGATCGAGAGAACCACGGCGAGCAGCCAGCTCTTGCGCATGACTTGAACCTCCCTGACGACGTCGACCTGCCGATAGGACGCCCGCGGACGGACCACGGTTCCGTCCGGGTCGTCAGCACCTGAGACGGACGGGATACTACGCCCGGTTCCATGCGTCCCGTTAGCGTCTCGTCCGAATGACGGCACGCACTTGGACCGAGTCCCCCGTCCATCCGGCGCGCGAGGGGACGCGCAACTTCACCGCCGAGGACCTCTGGAAGATCCCGCGCGTCGGGGCGCCGGTGCCGTCGCCGGACGGCAAGTCGGTCGCCGTCGTCGTGACGACGGTGGACATGGGCGAGAACAAGGGCCGCGGCCGCATCTGGCTCGTTCCCGCGGCGGGCGGCGACGCGGTCCCGCTCACCTCCGCGGCGCTCGACGCCGCCGAGCCCGCGTTCTCGCCCGACGGCTCGCGCATCGCTTTCGTCAGGAAGGACGGAGAGAAGAAGCAGCTCTTCGTCATGTCGCTGACCGGCGGCGAACCCGAACGCGTCACCGAGATGCCGCTCGGCGTCTTCGATCCGACGTGGATGCCCGACGGCGCGGGCCTCGTGTTCGGCGCGATGCTCGTGAAGGGGCACCTCACGCCCGCCGCGACGAAGGCCGAGATCGAGCGCCGCGAGAAGGACCCGGTGAAGGCCCACGTCACCGAGGACCGCGTCTTCCGCTACTGGGACACGTGGCTCACGACGGGCGAGGTGCCGCACCTCTTCCTGCTCGATCTCGCCACGAAGACGCTTCGCGACCTCACGCCCGAGGCGGCGCTCTTCTTCGACTGGATGGAACCGTCGAGCCAGTACGACCTCTCGCCCGACGGCACGGAGATCGCGTTTGCCGCGGCGTTCGAGGACAAGGCGCTCAATCGCCTGAGAGACGGCCTCTTCGTCGTCCCGGTCGCGGGCGGACCGGTCGTGAACCTCCTGCCGGATCACCCCGCCGGCATCCGTCCGCCGCGTTACTCGCCCGACGGAAAGTCGATCGTGTACGGCGCGAACGAGGAGCCGTTCTTCTACGCCGACCGTACGCGTCTCTACCGCTTCGACCGCGCGGCGAGGAAGCACCTGCCGCTGCTGACCGAGTGGGATCTCTCGCCCGCCACGTACGAGTACGCCGCGGACGGGACGCTCGTCATCGAGGCCGAACGCGACGGTCGCCACGGTGTGTTCGCGTTCGACGGCACGGGCACGCCGACGGAGATCGTCCGCGGCGGGACGTGCGGCGGGGCGAGACCGTGCGGCGGCAGCGTCGTCTTCTCGATGAACACGATGTCCGCGCCGAGCGAGCTCTGGCGCTCGAAGCGGGACGGCAAGGGACTCGTGCGCCTCACGCACTTCACCGACGCGTCGATGCAGGGCATCGAACTCGGCGAGACGCGCGAGATCCGATTCGAGGGCGCGAAGGGCGAGCGCGTGCAGATGTACGTCGTCCTGCCGCCCGGGTTCGACGCGTCGAAGAAGTGGCCGCTCGTCCACGTCATCCACGGCGGGCCGCACGGCATCAGCGGCGACAACTTCCACCCGCGCTGGAACGCGCACCTCTTCGCCGCGCCGGGCTACGTCGTCGCGATGGTGAACTTCCAGGGCTCGACGTCGTGGGGCAACGACTTCGCGAAGCGCATCCAGGGCGAGTGGGGCGACCGCCCCTTCGGCGACGTGATGCGCGCGACCGACGCGATGATCGAGACGGGATACGTGGACGAGAAGCGCATGGCGGCGACGGGCGCCAGCTACGGCGGCTACATGATCGCGTGGATCGCGGGTCACACGACGCGCTTCACGTGCCTCGTCAACCACGCGGGCGTCTTCGACACGTGGAGCCAGTACGCGAGCGACGTGACTCAGGGCCGCCACCAGGCATTCGGCGGCGAACCGTGGGACCGTCAGGAGAACCTCGACCGATGGAACCCCGTCCGCGCGTCGGGCGCCTTTGCCACGCCGATGCTCGTCGTCCACGGAGACAAGGACTACCGAGTCCCCGGCGCGCAGGGCCTCTTCTGCTACGCGATCCTGAAGGCTCGCAACGTCCCCGCGCGCCTCGTCTACTTCCCCGACGAGAACCACTGGGTGCTGAAGCCGCGGAACTCGGTGTTCTGGTACGGGGAGGTGATGGGGTGGATCGCGCG
>JANNHP010000100.1:0-8795 GCA_031404455.1 Planctomycetia bacterium
CCCGCGGCGTGGGTCGAGGCGCCCGGGTACATGCCGGACTCGCCGTCGCGGAAGGAGCCGGACCCGACGACGGTCATCTGGAGCTTCCGGCTGCGGCAGGCGACCGTCGTGCGCGGACGCCTCCGCGGTCCCGATGGCGTCGTCCCGAAACTGACCGGCGAGTGCTGGCTGATCGTGGGCGACGACGTCGGCGCCGCGAGAGTCTGGGCCGACGGCGAAGGCCGTTTCGAAGCAGCGATCGCGGGAACGAAAGGTCCGCTCTTCCTCCGCACCGAGGACTACGCGCCCGTGCGGCTCGGCGTCGAAGCGACCGGGCCCGGCGTCCTCGACGTGGGAGAGATCCACCTGGTCCCCGGACGACGCCTCCGGGGGCGCGTGCTCGACGTGACGCGCGCTCCCGTCGCGAACGTGCGTGTCGGCGTGAGGAGCCTCGACCTCGGTCTCGGGATCGGCAGCGCGATGACGAACGCGAAGGGCGAGTTCGAGATCGGCGGTCTCGGCGACGGGGAACTCGAGGTCTCGACGTCGGAGATGGTCAGCGCGCCGTTGATGGGCGGCCGCCCGGACACGAAGCGTCGCGGCGTCTTCGCGGGCTGCGCGGACCTCGTCCTCGAACAGCCAGAGGGCAACGCCGTGCTCGTGCGCCTGCGCGACGCGTCCAACGAGGAACTCGTCGTCCGCACGGTGCGCGTCTACGTGCGCCGTCCGCCGGAGCGGGAGTTCTGGTCCAGCATGTTCGGCCAGAACGTCCACACGGTCCGGATCCAGAGGGACTTGCCGGGCGACTACGACCTACGCGTGGAGGCCGAGGGCTACGAGACGGCCGACGTCCCCCGCGTCACGTTCCCCGAGGGACGCGCGACGCCGGTGGACGTCCGGCTCACTCCGAAGACGAAGTGAGCCGGGCGCGCGGCGTCGCGCGTCGCGAGCGACCGAGCGTCACTTGACGGGACGACCCCGGCCATTGCCGCGGCCGTTGCCATTGCCGTTCGAGTTCCCGTTGCCGTTCCCGTTGCCGCGGTCGTGCGGCACCGAGATCTGACGGGTCACCGTGGTGGAGTTGCCCGAGTCATCCGTGGCGGTCCAGGTGAGCCGGTAGACGCGTCCCGATCCCGGGCCCGAGCGCTCGGCCCGCAGGTCGAAGTCCGACGGAGTCCGGATCGCGAAGTCGCCCGAGGTGTTCCCGTCGCCCGTGCCGTCGTCGGACTCGTTCGACGTGATGGCGAGCGTGACGACCGGATCGGGATCGACACGATCGGTCGCGGTGACCGTCGGATGGATCGCGATCATCTTGTGGTTCGGCGGCCAGAGCTCCGTCGGGAGGTCGGTCACCGTCAGCACGGGCGGAGTGGTGTCCCGGATCTCGACGACCGCGGTGTCGGCCGGCGAGTCGAAGAAGCCGTCGTTCACCACGAGGGAGACCGTGAAGGTCCCGAGTCCCCGGAAGTTCACGTTCGGCGTCGCGCCGGCGGCCGTGCCGCCGGCGAACGGTCCCGTCCACGCGTACGTCAGAGCCGCGCCTTCCGGGTCCGCGGAGGCGGTCCCGTCGAGCGTCACCGAGGTCGTCAGACCGGTCGCCTCGACGACCTGGTCGGGGCCCGCGTCCGCGTTCGGTGCGCAGTCGAGCGTCTTGTGGATGACCGACACGTCGTCGACGTTCGCGGTCCCGGTCGTCGTCGCAGTGGTGCCGAACACGATGCGGTCAAGGGCGCCGCCCGTGAACCCGAGCGCGCGGTCGGTGACGACCGTCGTGCCGTCGATCGCGACGTCGAAGAGGTCGGTGTCGAGGTCCGCGTCCACTCGGAAGACGTACGCGGTCCCCGGCGTGACGGTCCGGATCATGTCGGCCGGGCCGAAGCCGATCGTGCCGTTCTCGTAGAAGCCGAGCCCTTCGCCGAAGCCGGTCGCGAACGTCGTCGGCGCCGTGCCCTCGCCGAGGCGGAACACGGTCCGGCCTGCGTTCGCCGATGCGATGAGCGTGAACTCCACGGCGAAGAAGCGGCCCTGCGACGCGAACGTCCGCGCCATCCCGGGAGCGCCCGCGACCGCGTCGGTGTCGGCGATGCGGACGCTCGCGCCCGAGGCGCCGGCACGGACCACGTCATCGACGACGACTTCGGTCCCCGTCACGTCCCAGTTCGCCGGAGCGGCGCCGGGCGTGCCCGTGTCGAACGCGTTGGCGAGGACGACGTCCTCGAGGAACCGGCAGCCGGGGGGCGCCGCGGCCGCGGCCCTCACGCCGCGCGGATCGGGCATCCCGCCCGAGAGCAGGAGGGAGCCCCTCGTGTCGCGGACCTCGAGACGCAGGCCCGCCAGTTCGTCGATGGTCGCGTCGCTCGGCATCGCGTCGTCGCGCCCGGAGTCGATCCGGATGAGCGCGGCGCGGCCGCGGCCGACCCGGCCGGCCGCGAACTCGACCGGCTCGGGCGAGGGCGTGCCCGGATCGTCGCAGAGGAGCCGGCAAGTCTCGCCGCGGCGCAGCCCGCGCAGACGGATCGTCAGGATCTCGCGGCCGTCGTCGCCGACGCGCGCCTCGATCGCACCGCGGGCGCGCGGGAGTCCTCCGCCGCGCGGGGCCGTCAGCGAAGTCTTCGCCACGGCGTCTCCCCGGCGTCCGTCCCGGGCGAAGGAATCGACGCGGCTCGCGCCGTAGGAACCCAGCAGCGCCGCAGACCCGGCGAGCAGAACGGCCACGCGCGCGGATGTTCTCATCGCCGTCTCCTCCGCGAACGCTCGCCGTCGCGGGTTCGGAGGCCCTGCGCCTCCGAGGGCCGGAGTCGGTCGTCGGTCTGCTCACCGGGATGAACGCCCGCGGCGGGCGGTCGATTGCACCCGGCGCGCGACCGAGCGGCCCGTCCGGACACGACGACGCCCCGGCGCGGCGGGCTCAGGAGCTCCGCCCTACCGGGGCGTCTCCCGCGCGCCGAGACGAGAACCGGGCGCGGGCGGACGAGAGGTCGTCTCGGCTAAGCGCGCTGCTTCTCGGCCTTCTTCGCCTGCTTCTTCGCCTGCTTCTCCTTGATGGAGAGCTTCGGCTTGTTGAGCTTCGCCTTCTTCATCTGACCCTTGGCCATGACGTGTCCTCCTAGCGAGCGGTGACTGGTGCCGGGTCGCGATCCGCGCGACCCAGGTCGCGAAGATGGCGCATGTGAGACCCGATCGCCGAGAAGAAACTGTGGTGGCAGAGGTGCTGAACGCCGAACTCGGCGCACGTGTCGCGCACGATCGGCGCGATCGCCGGGTAGTGAACGTGGCTGACGCGCGGGAAGAGGTGGTGCTCGACCTGGAAGTTCAGACCGCCGAGGTACCAGCAGAGAACTCGGTTCTTCGGCGCGAAGTCCACGGTGGTCGCGAGCTGATGCTCGGCCCAGGGCCTCGAGAGACGGCCGCCGGGCGGAGAGCCCGGGAACGCCGCGTTGTCGACGCAGTGTGCGAGCTGGAACACGACCGACAGGGTCACGCCGGCCACGAACGACGCGAACGCGTAGGTGAGGAGCACGCCGCCGATCGAGTGCCCGACGGCCAGCGGCAGCGCGAACACCCATCCGAAGAACACGAGCTTGCCGACGAAGAGCAGAAGGAGGTCGGCGCCCTTCGGACGCGGGAAGCGCTGGGTGCCGATGCGGCCCGTCGCCACGCTGTGGAAGTCGTCGTAGAACGCCCACTTCGGCGAGATGAACCCGAAGAGGATCCACGCGTACCAGTGCTGCAGACGGTGGTAGCGGCGGCGGGGCTGCTCGGGGGAGAGGCGCAGGAACGGCGCGCCGTCGATGTCGTCGTCGACGTCGGCCACGTTCGTGAACTGGTGGTGGATGGCGACGTGCTTGAAGCGCCAGACGTACGAGCTCCCGCCGACGATGTCGAGCGCGTAGGCCGAGAGCCGGTTCGCCCATCCCGAGGCGCCGTAGGCGTCGTGGCCGCCGTCGTGCTGCACGTTGAAGCCGACGCCCGCGACGGCGAGCCCGACGACCGCGGCGAGGAGGCCCGCCACCCACCAGTTCGGAGCCCAGAACACGAGCGCCGAGTAGCTCCCCACGAGCCAGACGAACACGAAGGCCGTCTTCATCGTGAGGCGCACGCCGCCGTCGGTGCGGCGGCCCGTCGTGCGGAAGTAGCCCTCCACCCGCGAGCGCAGCGCGGCGTGGAGGGGCGTGTGCGACGGGAACTTGATGGATTCCTGAACGGCAGCAGCTTCCAGGCTCAACGATCACCTCGAGGTGCCGGGGCCGACGGACTCAGGCTCGGGACGATCTCGTCCCGGCGACGCCACACCGGCCAAGCGGTTCGCGCGGCGAGGCTAGACGCCGCACTCGGGCGTCCCAGTAAGAACTTCTACGAGTATCGCCCACGGAACGGTCGTGCCTTGAGCCCGGGTGCGTCTCCTGCCGATGGGACGCCCACCCCCTGCCCAGCCTGGCTTGCGCCCGCCGGCGCAGGGTCGTAGCGTCCGCCGCCCGTGTCCGAGCCCTCCCTCCCGTCGACCGAGTGCCGCCTGCCGCGCTGTCAGCGCTGCGGGGCCGTGCTCGTCAAGGCGGCGCTCCCGCAGGGCTCGTTCGGGATCGAGGGCGACGGCTGCGCGGACTGCAGCGACTGGACTTCCGAGAAGCCGACGGCCTGGGCCTGCCGGGCGTGCGGAGGCGTCTGGCTCCTCGAGAGCGGCGCGGCGTGAACTCTCAAGGTCTGTGAGGAAAGGGTCGCGGACGAGTCGCGAGACTCGCGGACCTCGAAACTCCGGCGAACGCGCCGCGCCGTCCGTCGCGCGGACGAAAACGGGCCCCCATCAGAGGGGCGCCGACGGTCGCCTCGAGACCGTCCGCAGGACGGTCTCGTTCGGACCGGCGCCCAAGGTCGCGCGCACGAAGACGTCCGAAGGCCGGCTGAAAGCTCGTGGCGTAGCCGCGCATCGCGGTTTCTCCACGAGCTTTCAGACGTGGTTGCGGAGCATCAGCTCCTTCGGATAGGGCGAGAGGTAGACCTGCGACATCGCCCAGTCGGGCGCCTCGCGGTTGCGCAGGTGATGACGCAGCAGCGTGAGCGGCACGATCAGCGGCACATGCTCCGCCTTGTAGTCGGCGATCGCGGCGCTCAGCTCCGCGCGGTCGGACGGCGTCATCTCCGCCGAGACGAAGCCGGCGAGGTGCTGGAGCGCGTTCACGTGGCGGCCGCGCGTGGCGAGGACCGAGAGCGACTCCATGAAGAGCGTCCCGTAGCGCTCGGCGAGATCGTCCCAGGGAGTGCGGCCGGCGCGGGAGACGATGCGCCCGAGCTTCAGATAGCCCTCGGGGCTGTGCGAGAGGACGGTGAGCTTGTGGACCGTGTGGAAGCGGACCAGTCCCTTCGGCGTCGGGTCCTCGTCGAGCAGGCGCAGCCACCGCTCGTACGCGAACATGCGCTCGATGAAGTTCTCGCGCAGGCCCATGTCGTAGAGTCGGCCCTCCTCCTCGACCGGGAGCAGCTTGAAGCGCGAGATCAGCTCGCGCGCGAAGAGGCCGCGTCCGTCGCGCGTGGGCAGCTTCTTCCCGTGGTGCGTCTTCACCCGGAAGACGCCGCAGGAGGGCGAGTCCTTCTTCAGGATGAACCCGTGGAGCCGCGCGCGGGCGAGCTCGTCCATGTGCGCCCTCGCCCACGTCTCCATGGACCCGGTCCAGTCGCGGCCCGACTTCGGCGCGATCATGCGCACGTCGCCGCCCTCCTCGACGAGGCGCACGCTCTCGCGCGGCGTGCCCATGCCGATCGCCACCACGGGGCACACGGGCACCCACGTCACGAAGCGGCCGAGCGACTACAGGAGGAACTCGACGCGCTTGTGGCCCCCGACGTAGCGCACCTCCTCGCCGAGGAGGCACGCGGAGACGCCGAGCCGGACCGCGGGATCATCGGGCATGGGAGTCATCCTCCGCCGCTCGCGCGACGCGTTCGACCATCTTCGAGAACATCAGCGCGTGCAAAGGGTAGAGCACGTACCAGTAGAGGAGGCCCGTGAGGCCGCGCGGTCCGAAGAACGCCGTCTGCACGAGCTCCGTCCCGCCGCCCTCGCGGGGGTTCGCCTCGAACTGCAGCCATGCGCGCCCGGGGACCTTCATCTCGGCGCGCAGGCGCAGGAGCCGAGGAGGCTCGACCGTCTCGACGCGCCAGAAGTCCACGGCGTCGCCGACGCGAAGATCGGCGGGATCGCGCCGCCCGCGGCGCAGCCCGACGCCGCCGGCGAGACGGTCGAGCGCGCCGCGCGCGCGCCAGAGGATGTCGGCGTAGAGCCACCCGCGCGCGCCGCCGAGCGACGTGAACGCGCGGAACACGTCCGCCGGCGCGGCGCGCGTCTCGACACGGCGGCGTTCGAGGAACATCCCCTCCTGGAACTCGAACGCAACAGGCCGCCGGTCGCCCTGGCTCGACTGCAGTGCGTCGGCCCAGCGGGACTCGACGTCGCCCTCCTCGACGCGGCGCAGCGCCAGGCGCAGTGCCTCTTCGAAGCCCATCGGCCGGATCTCGGGGAAGAGCGCCCGGGCGGAGTCGTCGCGGACGATCACCTCGTTGCGCAGCCCCTCGATCAGCGGGCCCGCGATCGACGCCGGGATCGGCGTCGTCCAGTGCACCCAGTACGAGGAGAGGCGCGGCGTGAGGACCGGAACCGGCACGAGCCAGCGCCGGAGCCCCCGCACCTTCGCGTAGCGCAGCATCATGTCGCGGTAGGTCAGCACGTCGGCGCCGCCGATCTCGACGACGCGCCCGGCGCTCGCCGGCGTGCCGAGCGCGGCGACGAGGTAGTCGAGCACGTCGCCCACGGCGATCGGCTGGTTCAGCGTGTAGACCCATCGCGGGCAGATCATCGCGGGAAGCCGCTCGGCCAGGTTGCGCACCATCTCGAACGAGACGCTTCCCGAGCCGACGATGACGGCCGCCCGGAACTCCGTGACCGGCACGCCCGCTTCGCGCAGGGCGGCGCCGGTCTCCTGGCGCGAGCGCAGGTGGTGCGAGAGATCGGACGCCGGGTCCCCGAGTCCGCCCAGGTAGACGATCCGGTTCACGCCCGCCGCGCGCGCCGCCTCGCCGAACCGGCGCGCGGCCTCGCGGTCGCGGGCCGCGAAGTCGGGACTGTCGGACATCCCGTGGATGAGGTAGTACGCCGCCTCCACGCCCGCCATCGCCGGCGCGAGCGACCCGGCGTCGTGGACGTCGCCCGTCACGACATCGACCGCATCGAGCCAGGGACGGCCCCGCAGCCGGGCCGGATCGCGCACCATCACGCGCACGGCGCGCCCGGCATCGAGCAGACGCGGGACCAGGCGGGCGCCGACGTACCCGGTCGACCCGGTGACGAGCACTCTCGAGGGCGCGGACGTGGTCAAGCCGCGACATTGCACTCGCGCGGCGCGCGGGACGCGACGGATCGCCGCGCGCGACCCCGGTCACGTGCCGCTATCCTGCCAGCCCATGGCCGAATCGAAGTCGTCGCGTTCGAAGGGCAGCAGCGGCAACGGCGACGCGGCCTCGCCCGCTCCGCCGCCTCCCGATTCGCTGAGTCCGTACCACCGCACGATCCGCACGCTCTCGGACCGGATCGTCGACGCGCAGCGTCCGCTGCGGGTGCTCGACTCGTGCAAGTGGGGCGACGAGGTCGAGGAGCGCTTCTTCGCGAAGGGCGCGACGGAACTCCCCGCCGTGGACCGCGCGTACTACGAGAAGAACCCGCTGCCCTTCGACGTGGAGGCGAAGCACCGCGAGTTCTTCGACATCGAACGCGACATCCGGCGCGAGCTCGGCATGCTCAACCAGGCGGGACAGCTCATGCTGAAGTCCTGCAAGGAGTACCGCGTCGTCCTCTCGATGCTGACGCTGCGCGGCACGCGCGACTTCTCGCCGATCTCCCAGGGCCTCTACGGGAGCACGTTCGACCGCTTCCACGCGGGCGACCCGACGCTCGGCGACCTCGGCCGCAACATGGTGCAGATCCTCTCGCGCCTGAAGGACGACGCGACGATGGCGAAGGAGGAGAAGGACTACGACGCCGAGGCCGCGGTGAAGCACCTCACCGAGAGGATGGACGCCTACTTCGGCAAGGGCGTCGTGAAGGTCAAGATGAGCGACGGCGTCATCGCCGACGCGGCCGCGGGTGCGGACTACATCAAGGTGCGGCAGAACGCGCGCTTCAACAAGCGCGACCTCGACATCCTCGAGGTCCACGAGGGCTGGGTGCACATCGGCACCACGCTGAACGGCGCCGTGCAGCCGGTGGCCACGTTCCTGTCGAAGGGTGCCCCTTCCTGCACGGTCACGCAGGAGGGCCTCGCGATCATCCAGGAGATCTTCACCTTCAACTCCACGCCCGACCGGATCAGGAAGCTGACGGACCGCATCGAGGCGATCCGCGCCGCCGAGGAGGGTGCGGACTTCCTCGAGGTCTTCCGCATGCTGAAGGAACGCGGCAACGACGACCGGAGCGCGTACCAGACCGCGTACCGCGCGTTCCGCGGCAGCCTTCCGTCGGGATCCGGCCCGTTCACGAAAGACCTCAGCTACAGCCGCGGCTTCATCCTCATCTACAACTTCATCCGCCTCGCGGTGCGTCAGGGTCTCGCGAACCGCATCCCGCTCCTCTTCCTCGGGAAGATCCGCATCGGCGACCTCGGCACGCTGCACCAGCTCGTCGAGGACGGGACCGTGCAGCCGCCGAAGTACCTGCCGCCGCCCTACAACGACCTGCGCGGCGTCGCGGCGTGGATGTGCTACTCGAACTTCCTGAACTCGATCGACCTCGGCCGCGCCGCCGAGGACTACGCGGCGCTCTTCGCGGGGAA
>JANNHP010000101.1:0-1581 GCA_031404455.1 Planctomycetia bacterium
CCTGCGACGAGCAAGAGGCCGGGAACGGCTAGCAGGGTCTTCTTCACGATCAACCTCCCATGGAAGGACGGATTCCGCGGAACCGTTCCGCAGGCGGGAGTTTCGCGACTCCGCCCCCGAGTTCATCCCGGAAAAAGACCCAGCGAACAATGGGTCAATCTACCCATACGCCCCCGCGGCGGACCGGTCGGGCGCCGGCTGGCGATCGGCGCTGCGCCGGTGCGCGCCCGCGCCGGATCACTTCGACGTGAGGACCGCACCCGTCTCGGCGCTCGGCGTGACGACGCGGAGCGTGGCGCGTGCGAAGAAGAGCAGCGCGAACGGAGTCGCCACGCCTGCCTTCTCGGGCCCGAGCCACGAGCCGTCGTCGCGCTGCGCATCGACGAGGTACCGGGCGCCCTCCGCGTACCAGTCGCGTCCGCCGATCTCGGCGAGTCCGCTGACGGAGCCGAAGCGCTCGAGCGACCAGAGCCAGTAGTGACGCCACACGTCGTCGCCGCGGCGGCCCTTCTTCGAGCCAAACGCCTTGGCCGCGCCCTCGTTGACCCCGGGGCTGAAGGTTCTTCCGAGCAGCGCCGAAGCGGCCGCGACCTCGGCCGTCTTCCCGGCCTCGGCGCTGCCGGCCGCCGCCTCGCCGCAGAGGACGAACGTCGCGCCGCACCCGGCCGTCATCGAGGCGTACGAACGCGCCCGCTCCTTCTCCGAGTAGCCCCATCCGCCGTCGTCGTTGCGCGTGGCGCGCAGGAAGTCGCGGCAGCGCGAGAACGTCTCCTTCGGGACGGCGAGACTCGACGCCCGCGCCGCCGCGAGCGCGAACGCGGCGAACTGCGTGTTGCTGTTGTCGCCCGCCGGACTCGGCGAACTCCGTCGCGTGGAGTAGGACCACTGCCCGTTCTCGCACAGCGCGCGGACGAGATCGGCCGCGAGTGACGCCGCCTTCTCGCGGTGACGGCGCGGTTCGTGGGCGAGGAGTGCGACGACGCCGAGGCTCGCGCCGTACACGGTTCCGTCCGGGAGTTCGCGTTCGAGCGACGCCGCGGCGCGAAGGCACGCGGGGTCGTCCGCCGCGACGCCGCTGTGACGCAGTGCGAGGAGCGCGAGCGCCGTCTCGCCGGGCTGCGACCCGAACGACCCGTCGGGCGACTGCTCCTTCTTGAGCCACTTCACGCCTCGCGCGACCGCTGCGTCGATCTCGCTCCGTCGCGGCGCAGCGGGCTTCGCGATCGCGGGCGAGTCGTCCTCCGCAACGCCTGTGACGGGAAGCGCCGCAGCGCACGCCGCGACGACGACGACGATCCGGATCCCGGGCCTCACGATGGCTGGATCGTAACGTCCCGCGCCGCGCGCGGGGCGCGCGCTACTTCAGACTGGGAACGGTGCCCGTGAGCACGGCCGCGCCGGCCGCATCGCGGATCTCGATGCCGCGTCCCGCGACCGCGCCGACCGAGCCGCCCGGGATCGTGTCGCCGCGCCGCGTCGAGACGAGCAGCGCGCCGATGCCGAGGAAGTTGCCCGCGCGGATCGTGCCGAGCGTGTCCTCGGTCTCGCCGGTCAGGACGACGGTGTACGTCGCTCCGCGCG
>JANNHP010000102.1:0-3261 GCA_031404455.1 Planctomycetia bacterium
CCGCCGACGTGGGAGGATCTCGGTCTCCCGCGCGAGGCCTACGAGAAGCGCTGGTTCGACGACAGCGACGGCCGCGCGACGGGACGGATCAAGGACCCCGTCGAGGTGATCCGCGTCGTCATCCAAGACATCGATCCGACGATCCCGATGGAGAGGATCGTGTGGGCGAGCGAACGCCGCGCGCGGCGGTTCGAGGACGCGCTGACGTGCGTGGAGCCGGCCGCCGTCGCGGCGGTCGAGCGTCTGCGCGACGCGGGCGTGCGAACCGTGCTCGTGAGCAACGCGTGCTTCGGCGAGATCGAGGCGTGGCCGCGGAGTCCGTTCGCGGAGCACTTCGACGCGACCATCTTCTCGTGCGAGGTCGGCATGGTGAAGCCCGACCGCGCCATCTACGAGGAAGCGCTCGCGCGCGCGGGAGTCGGCGCGGCGGACGCGATCTTCGTCGGCGACGGCGGCAGCGACGAGCACCGCGGCGCGCGCGACGTCGGCCTGCGCACGGCCCTCGTCACCCGGCACGCGTCCGAGTGGTGGCCCGAGAAGATGGCGCACCGGCGCACACTCGTGGACTGGACGTTCGTGGACGTCGCCGCGTTCGTGGAGGCGGTGGACCTGTGACGCCGCCTCGCATGTACTCGGACCTGGCGCATCTCTGGCCGCTGATGAGCCCTCCGGCGCACTACGCGGACGAAGCGCGCCACTGGCGCCTTGCGCTCCGCGCGCACCTCGGCCCGGGCGATCACGAGATCCTGGAACTCGGCGTCGGCGGCGGGAACAACCTTTCCCACCTGACCGCGGAGTTCCGCGCGACCGCCGTCGATCTCTCCTCCGCGATGCTCGAGAACTCGCGGCGCCTCAACCCGTCGGTGACCCACCACGTGGGCGACATGCGGACTGTGCGCCTCGGACGGACGTTCGCCGCAGTGATCGCCCACGACGCCGTCTCGTACCTGACCAGCGAGGACGATCTCCGAGCCACGTTCGCGACGGCGGCGGCGCACCTCGCGCCGGGCGGCGTCTTCATCTGCGCGCCGGACTGGTACCGCGAGTCGTTCCGCGGCCCGCACGCCTCGGCCCACGGACCGCGGGGGACGGACCCCGAGGTGACGATGTTCGTGCTCGAGTTCGACCCCGACCCGTCCGACTGCACGGTCGAGTCGCGCTACGTGTTCCTCGTCCGCCGCGGCGCGCAGGTCGAATTGGTCGAGGACCGCCACGTGCTCGGGCTCTTCCCGCTCGCGACGTGGACGCGACTGATGGCCGACGCTGGGTTCCGAGTCGAGAAGCGCCCGTATCCCGTCCACGCGGACGGCCACGAGGCCTGGCTGCTCGTCGGGGTGAAGTCGTGAGCCGTCCGATCCCCCGCCCGAAGGCCGTCCTCTTCGACCTCTTCCACACGCTGGTCTGCGTGCCGCCGCCCTCCCTCGTCGGCGAGGAGAGCGTGCCGTCGATCCTCGGTGTCTCCTCGTCCGAGTGGCAGCGGCGCTACTACGAGGACGACGTGCTCGGCCGCTGCCTCGGCCACGTGCGCGACCCGGTCGAGGCGATGCGGCGCGTCACCCACTCGATCGACCCGACGGTCTCCGAGGACCGTATCCTCGCGGCCGTCGCAAGCCGCCGTCGCCGCTTCGAGATGGGCCTCGTCGAGGTGGAGAGCGCCATCCTCGCCGCACTCGACCGCCTGCGCGCTGCGGACATCCGCACGGCGCTCGTCTCCGACGCGGGCGCCGACGACGTCGAGTCCTGGCCGCGGTCGCCGCTCCGCGAACGGCTCGACGCAACCGTGTTCTCGTACGAGATCGGCGTGCGCAAGCCGTCGCGCGCCATCTACGAGCACGCGCTCGCCGCTGTCGGCGTCTCGGCGAAGGACGCTCTCTTCGTCGGCGACGGCGGCAGCGACGAGCACCGCGGCGCCCGGGCCGTGGGCATGCAGAGCGTGCTGGTCACCCGGCTTTTTGCGATGTGGGCGCCCGAGGCGATCGCCGCGCGCCGTCCCCACGCCGACTGGGAGTTCGCGGACGTGCCCGGATTCGTGGAGGCTCTCGCGCCATGACCATTCCCATCTCGCTCGAAGTCACCGACAACCCGGATCTCCTCGTCGGCATCCTCGAGGCGCGCGGCGTCCCGACGGGCCCCGCGTCCGCGGCACTCGCCGCTGAGATCGACGCCGCGCTCGAGAAGCGCCTCGGCGTGGAACCGCAGCCGAGTCCGATCACCGTCGCGATCCGCGATCTGCTCAGGAAGGGCGGCTACAAGCCGACCGGCCGCGGCAAGCCCGCGAGCGAGTACCTGGCACAGGCCGCGGCGCGGAGCGAGTTCCCGCGCATCAGCCACGTGGTCGACGCGCTGAACTTCGTCTCGCTGGAGAGCGGCCTGCCGATCTCGCTCCTCGACGCCGACCTCGCCATGGCGGACGCGACGGGTCTCGTCGTACGTCTCGGCGCCGAGGGCGAGAGCTACGAGTTCAACGCCGCCGGACACGTGATCGACATCGCCGGCCTGCTCTGCATCGCGCGCAAAGACGGCGCCGCGCTCGGCAACGCCGTGAAGGACTCCCTGGCGACCAAGACGACTCCCGAGACGCGGAACGTCGTCGCGGTCGTCTGGGCGAGCCGTCGCGTCGTCGACACGGCCGCGCTGACGCAAGTCTGCGTGCGGCTCGCGCGCCTCTTCGCCGACGCGGAGACGTCGGTGCGGGTGCTCGACGCGACGAAACGGTGACGGCGGCGCGCGACGATCGGGCCATGCGGGGACTCGTCGAGTTGTTCGTCGCCGTCGCGCTCGCCGCCGGTTGTGGGAGCTACCGACCCGTGGCCGCCCTCGACGACGCGGAGCGAGCGGAGTTCGAGATGCTTCGTGCCCGGCTGGCGACGACGACGATCGTCGTCGAGTCGGGGAGTCCGGAGTCCGCGACGCGCTACGCCGACTGGCTCCGGGCGTGCGGCTTCCTCGTCGCGGCACCGGCGAGTCCCGTGCCGCCCGGAACTCCGATCGTCACGATCGACGAGTCCTCGACGGCGCCGCTCGGGAGCGACGGCGGCCTCACGTGGCTCACGCTCGGCCTCCTCCCGACGTTCGGCTCGCACTCGTACGAGTGCACCGTCGCCATGTCGGGCCGTGACGAATCCGCATCGTGCGAGACGTCGACCAGGTGGGTCTTCGGCTGGTTCGGTCTCGCGCTCTCGCTGCTGCCCGACTGGGATTCGATGGGCGCCCTCTACGGCCCGCTCCTGTTCTACGGCCGCGCGTCGCCCGGGGACCGGC
>JANNHP010000103.1:0-8863 GCA_031404455.1 Planctomycetia bacterium
GTAGAGGTAGATCACCGGAGTGATGTACAGCGTGATGAACTGCGACACGACGAGTCCGCCGACGATCACGAGTCCGAGCGGCCGCCGCGACGCGCCGTCCGCGCCGTAGCCGAGCGCGATCGGCAGGGCGCCGAAGACCGCGGCGAGCGTCGTCATGAGGATCGGGCGGAAGCGGTCCATGCTGGCGTCGTGGATCGCCGCCTCCGCCGTCTCGCCCTTGGCGATGCGCTGGATCGCGAAGTCCACGATCATGATCCCGTTCTTCTTCACGATCCCCATCAGCATGAACATGCCGACGAACGCGTAGAGCGACGCCTGCTCGCCGAAGACCGCCAGCGTCGCGAGACCGCCGACGAGCGCCGTCGGCAGCGTCGAGAGCACCGTGATCGGGTGCAGGTAGCTCTCGTAGAGGATCGCGAGGATCACGTACATCACGAACACCGCGAGCCCCATGAGCATCGTGAGGTCCGTCACCGTGTCCTCGAACGTCTTCGCCTCTCCCTGGAGATCGCCGCGGAGCGTCTCCGGCAGCACGTCCCTGGCGGTCTTCTGGATGAACGCGGTCGCGTCGCCGAGCGCGAAGCCGGGCTTCAGGTTGAAGAACAGCGTGACGCTCGTGAACTGGTTCAGGTGGTTGACCGCCTGCGGCCCGAGCGTCGGCTTCCACTCGACGAGCGTCGACAGCGGCACGAGCCTCGAGCCGTCGTCCGAGCGGATGTAGAGCAGCGCGAGGTCGTCGGCGCTCTGGCGCGACTCGTCCTCGACCTCGAGGATGACCTGGTACTGGTCGGTCGGCTTCTTGATGAGGTACTGGTAGTTCTGCGCGTACGAGGTGCGCAGGAGGTTCAGGATCCGCGTCTCGGAGACGCCGTAGATGCGCGCTTCTTCGCGCCGGATCCCCACGTCGAGGTTCGGCGTGTTCGGGAAGTAGTCGGACGAGATCGTCGCGAACCCCTCGTACGGCCGGAGCTTCTCCATCAGCTTTCCCGCGACCTCGTAGACCTGCGCCGGGTCGACGCCCGAGACCGCGTAGCCGTACTGGCCCTGGTTCGTGTTCACGGCGCCCGTGGTGATCTGCAGCACGGGCAGCGGCCGCATGAACGCGAAGACGCCGGGGATCTGGTTGAGCCGGCCCATGAGGGCGCCGGCCGCCTGGTCGATCGGAGGACGCTGCCCCTGCGGCTTCAGGAACGTGAACGTGATGCCCTGGTTCGCCGCGATGAAGGCGCCGTTGCCCGTCATCGTGAAGTCGGTCACCACGTTCGGGTCCTCGTGCAGCGCGAGATCCACCCGGTCCTGGATCGCCCGCATCTGCTCGGGCGAGCTGCCCTCCTTCGCGATGAACACGCCGAACACGGCGCCGCTGTCGCCGGGCGGGAGGAACGCCTTCGGCACGGTCACGAAGAGCATCACGGTGCCCGCGACGCACCCTGCCCAGACGACGAGCGAGACCCAGCGGTGGCGCAGGAACCACGAGAGCGACGAGCCGTACGCCGCGAGCACCGGCCGCTCGACCGCGCCGAAGACCCTCTCCATCCAGGTCTTCTTGCTGCCCGGGCCGCGGTCCGAGAGGAGGCGCGCGGTCATCAGCGGGGTCAGCGTGAGCGACACGATGCCCGACGCGAAGATGGCGACGACGATCGTCACCGCGAACTCGCGGAAGATGCGGCCTACGAGGCCGGACATGAAGAGGAGCGGGATGAAGACCGCCGCGAGCGAGATCGTCATCGAGAGGATCGTGAAGCTGATCTCCTTCGCGCTCTCGAACGTGGCGACGAGTGCCGTCTCGCCGCGCTCCATGCGGCGCACGGTGTTCTCGAGGAACACGATGGCGTCGTCGACGAGGAACCCGATCGCGAGCGTCAGGGCCATCAGCGAGAGGTTGTCGAGGCTGTACTCGAAGGCGTTCATCACGATGAACGTCATGAGCAGGGACAGCGGCAGCGCGACGGCGGGGATCAGCGTGTCGGTCGCGCGTCCGAGGAAGACGAAGATGACGACGACGACGAGCCCGAACGCGATCAGCAGCGTCACCTGCACGTCCTCGACGGAGTGGACGATGGAGAGCGAGCGGTCGTAGATCGGCACGACGCGGATCGACCCCGGCAGCTCCGCCATGATCGTCGGCACGAGCGCCTTGACGTTCCTCGCCACCTCGACGGCGTTCGCGCCGGCCTGGCGGTTCACGGCGACGACGACGGTCGAGGAGGGGACCTCGTAGCCGCGGACCCAGAAGCGCATCGAGAGACGCTCGTCCTGGACCGAATCGACGACCGTCGCGATGTCGCGCAGGTAGATCGGCGAGCCGTCGCGCGTGGCGACGATGAGACTGCGATACGCGTCCGGGGTCTCGAGCTGTCCCTGCGGGCGCAGGAGCAAGGTCCCGCCCGGGCTGTCGATCTGACCCGCGCCGATCGTGCTCGTGCCGCCCTTGATCGCGGCGGCGAGATCGTCCATCGAGATGCCGCGCGCCGCCATCGCCGACGGATCGGCCTTGATGCGGATGGCCGACTTCGTGCCGAACACGTTCACGCGGCTGACGCCGGAGACCAGGCTGATCCGCTGGCCGACCTGCGTCGAGGCGTAGTCGTAGAGCTGGCCCGGAGTCACCGAATCGCTCGTCATCGCCACGTAGAGGATCGGCTGGTCGTTCGGGTTCGACTTGCTGAACGACGGCGGCGACGGGAGGTCGGCGGGAAGGCTGCCGGTCGCCTGCGAGATCGCCGTCTGCACGTCGGTCGCCGCGGCGTCGATGCTCTTGTCGAGCGAGAACTGGAGCGTCAGCGACGCCTGTCCCTGCGTGCTCTTGCTGGTGATGAGCTCGAGGCCGTTGATCTGCATGAACTGGCGCTCGAGCGGAGTCGCGATCGTGGCGGCGACCGTCTCGGGGCTCGCACCCGGATAGCCGACCGTGACCAGGATGACCGGGTAGTCGACCTGCGGCAGGTCGTTGACCGGCAGACGCAGGTACGAGAGCACGCCGAAGAGCATGACGGACAGCGTGGCGACCGCCGTCATCACGGGGCGCCTGATGAAGGGTTCGGAGAGATTCATGCCCCCATCCCTCCCCAGCCCGTCGGGCCGGGCTGGAACCGCGGGTGGGGCATCGACGGCTCCGCTGCGCGTCCGCGTCGCACGCCGGTCACTTCTTCGCCTCCGCGGCGGGCGCTGCCGCCATGGGTGCGGTCTCCTCGACGCGCACCTTGCCGCCCGGGGTGACCGCGAGCTGACCGACGACGACCACGCGCTCGCCCGCCTTCACGCCGCTCGTCACGACGACGAACTCGCCCTGCCGCTGGCCGAGCGTGACGAACCGCATCTCCGCGGTGTCGTCGTCCTTGACGATGTACACGAACGTGCCCTTGCCGGAGAGCTGCGGCGCTCCCGCCGGCACGAGCACGGCGGCGGGCAGCGGCTCGAGGATGAGGCGCACCCGGACGAACCGTCCCGGCCAGAAGTGATGGTCGGTGTTCGTCAGCGTGGCGCGCAGCGCCAGCGTGCCGCTGCCCTCGGCGATGTTGTTGTCGAGGAACGTCAGCGCGCCGGAGCGCGTCTCGTCGGCTGTCGCGTCGGGAAGCCGCGCCTCGACGCGCAGGACGCCCTTCGCCATGTTGCGCTGCACCGCGGTGACGTCGTTCTCCGGCACGGTGAAGTCCACGTACACGGGATCGATGCGCTCGATCATGACGAGCGGGGTCGCCATCGACGAGACGACGTTGCCGGCGTCGACGAGACGGTGTCCGGCGCGGCCGTCGATGGGCGAGCGGATCGTGCAGTACTCGACGTCGAGGCGCGCCATCGCGACGTCGGCTTCTGCCTTCTTCACGTCGGCCTCGGCCGCGGCGGCCTCCGGCTCCGCCTGCTCCACGTCGGCCTCGGCCTGCCCGACCTCGGCCTCCATCATGTCGAACGTGCTCTTCTTCGTGTCGTAGTCCGCCTTCGAGACGGCCTTCGTCTCGACGAGTCCCTCCACGCGCACGAACTCGGCGCGGGCAAGATCGCGCGCGGCCTTCGCACGCAGGAGGGTCGCCGCCGGACGCAGCACCGCGGTCTTCGCGCGTGCGAGCGAGGCGCGTGCGCGGAGCAGCGACGCCTCGGCCGCGGCGAGCCGGGCCTCGAACGGGCGCGCGTCGAGCACGTAGAGCACGTCGCCCTTCTTCAGGTCGGCGCCGTCCTCGAAGCGCGTCTCCTCGACGCGGCCCTCGACCTGGGCCTTCACCCAGACCGTCTCCTTCGCCACGGCGCGGCCGATGGCGTCGATGTAGACGGCCACGTCACGTCCGGACGCGACCGCGGCTTCTACCGGCGCGGGTGGACGTTCGAAGTTCAGCGGAGCCGCGGCGGGCTTCGCGCAGGCCGCGAGCGCCGCGGCGAGGACCGCGAGGACGAGATGGCTCGGACGATCGTTCAAGGCAACCTCCGGAGACATGCTTTCTGGATCCGCGGATCGACGAGATCGGCGAAGCGCTCGCAGGCGGAGAAGTCGATGGCGAGGAGCGCGTCGCGTTCGACGGGAGTGAGGCGCTCGCCGCTCGCGACGAACTCGTCGAGCACGGCGGCGCGGTTCTCCTTGAAACGCCGCCGGAGCGCCTCGTCGGTCGCGAGCCGGCCGACGAGGATCTCCACGCTGCTCTGCGACATGACGGCGTCTCCTGCGAATCGATGGACGCCGGGCGTATCGCAGGGCGTGTGCCGCGGAACCACGATCACGGAATCGAGCGCGGCAGGCTCGAGATCGTCCGCAGGCGGCCGGTCGCAGGCGCGGACCGTCTGTACGATTCGGTGACAGGTGTACGGAAAGCCGTCATGGCGGGGGGACACCTTCGCCGTTCGCCGGGCCGATCGCCAGGGACGGCCGGGCTCGGAGCGGGAACCAGGGAGCGCGGCGACGTCGCGGCACGGGGCGTGCGAATGGGTCTCCCGTCACACCGGGGGTTGCTTCCCCCAGCGTAAAGCCGAGTTCATCCCCCTCCCTTCCCATCCCTCTTCCCAAGAACCGGCTCTCCCCCGTGTGTGCGCGCGGCGCTCGCTTCGGCGGGCGCCGCTGCCATTTCCGGGCCAGGAGTCCGGCCGAGTAACGACCTCGGCCGGACTCCTGGTTGAACGGCTTGAAGCTAGCACTTTGGCCTGAAGCACGCGGCGGACGACGATTGTGCCGCCGACGACGCCCGTCGCGATGTCTAGGAGCGTGTCCGGCCGACGACGTCGCTTCGGCGTGCGCCCATCTCGGACACGCTCCTAGCCCGCGCGTTCGGCGTCGAGGCCGTACTTCCGGAGACGGTGATAGAGCTGGGGGCGCGCGAGTCCGAGGAGGCGCGCCGCCTGCGACCGGTTGTTCCCCGACGCCTCGAGCGCCTTCACGATGAGGTCGCGTTCCGCGGTCTCGAGGTTGAAGGCCGGGGGCGTCTCGCCCGCGGCGGAGGCGCCCGTCCCGCGCGCGGCGAGCGTGGCGGCTCCGAGTTCGCGCGGCAGGTGCTCCGCGGTGATGAGTCCGCCGTCGCAGAGGATCGTCGCGCGCTCGAGCACGTTGCGGAGTTCTCGCGCGTTGCCGGGCCACGAGTAGCCGAGCAGGACTTCGCGCGCCTCGCGCGAGATGCCCGCGGCCGGACGTCCGACGACGTGCGTGAGCTCCTCGAGGAACGCCTCCGCGAGCGGGAGCACGTCGTCACGTCGTTCGCGCAGCGGCGGGAGGCGGATCTCGAACACGTGGAGGCGGTAGTAGAGGTCCTCGCGGAACTCGCCGCGCGCGATCGCGGCGGGCAGGTCTCGGTTCGTGGCCGCGATGATGCGCACGTCGGCGCGCGTCGGCTTCGTCGCGCCGAGCCGCTGGAACTCGCGCACCTCGAGCACGCGAAGGAGCTTCGCCTGCACGGACCGGCTCATCTCGCCGACCTCGTCGAGGAAGAGGACGCCGCCCGCGGCCTGCTCGATCGACCCCGCGCGCGCCGACGCGGCGCCGGTGAAAGCGCCCCGCTCGTGGCCGAAGAGTTCGGATTCGAGCAGCGTCTCCGGCAGCGCGGCGCAGTTGAGCCCGACGAACGGCCCCTTCGCGCGCGGCGAGCCGCGGTGGATGAACCGCGCGATCACTTCCTTGCCCGTGCCCGATTCGCCCGTGAGGAGCGCCGTCGTCTCGGTGCGCGCGACCTTGGCCGCCTGCGTGAGGATGTCGGACCACGCCTTCGATTCGCCGACGACCCGCCGGAACCCGCGCGACGACGCGAGCTCCTCGCGCAGCACGTGCACGCGCTCCTCGAGCTGCGCCGCGCGCTCCTTCGCGTCCGCCGTGCGCCGCTCCTCCTCCGCGAGCCGCTGGTGCGAGATCGCGAGGCTCACGTAGTCGGCGACTCGGCGCGCGACGACGACGTCGTCCTCCGCGTACTGGCCGGGCGTCCCCGAGAGGAAGAAGAGCGACCCGAGCCGTCCGTCGCCTTGCGCGAGCGGGATGCGGAGCAGCGAGCGGATGCCGAGCGCGCGCGCCCTCTCGCATCGCTCGGGACACGCGTCGGCGTTCGCCTCGATGTCGGGCACGAGCTCGTAGTCGGCGTTCGACTTGTCCACGCACGCCTCGTCGGCGGGCTGCGTCAACGCGAGGTCCGGCGCGGGCTCGCCGGAGAGCGCGTCGATCGTGACCATGCGGCGGTCCTCGGAGAGCGACGCGAGCATCAGCCGGTCGTGCTGGAGGACGGGCTTCACGACGGCCGAGACCTGGTTGAAGACCTCGCGGACGTCGAGCGCGCGCGCGAGCGTCGGGAGCAGCACGTCCACGGCGTCGAGGCGGCGGCGGCGCGTGACGTCGAGGCTCCACAGGCGTTCGTGCTCGAGTGCCAGCCCCACGAGGTCGGCGATCGACCGCATCGCGGCGGCGTGGTCGTCGTCGAATGCGGCGGGCTGC
Organism: Planctomycetia bacterium; assembly: GCA_031404455.1. GTDB lineage: Bacteria > Planctomycetota > JAJSAM01 > JAJSAM01 > JAJVHW01 > JANNHP01. The sequence goes on from JANNHP010000103.1 coordinate 6,893, forward strand.
CGCGACTCGACGGACACGAAGCCGACGAGACGGTCGCCGCGGCGGATCGGCTCCGAGAGGATCGACCGCACGCCGTCGGCGACGAGCTTGCGATCGATCGAGAAGCTCGTGTCGAGGAGATTCGCGACGTCGTCGATGCGCGTCGCGACGCCGATGTGCGCGCGCAGTCCCGGCGAGATGTCATTCCTGTTCGCGCTGAGCGGCGTGTTCTCGACGCTCCCGGCGAAGGAGTGCAGCGAGAGGAGATCGCCCTCGACGCGGACTACGAGCATGCGGTCGAACGGGAGCACGTCCGCCGCCGCGTCGGCGACGCGGGCGAAGACCTCCTTCAGGTCGAGGCTCCCGGCGACGGCGCGAGCCATCGTGCCGAGTGCCGAAGCGAGCGAGTCGGGCGACATCGTGGCGGCAGTCTAGACGGACGCCGCCCGTGCGACGGACGGGGGACAGGGGCGCGTGCTGAACTCCCGCCTGCCCTTTCGGTTTGACCGGTCTCGTCGAACGTCGCTAGCCTGGATGGGAGGAGACAGACGCGCGCCATGGACTGGCATGACATCCTGCTGACGACGTTCCAAGTCATGTTCTGGCTCGGACTCGTCCTCACCGTGGTCATGGCCGTGATGTCCGGCGCTTTCCACAGCGAGATCAGCGCAGGCAGCTCGTTCGAGGGCGGCGTCGCGCACGACCTCGGCGGCGCGCACGTCGACGCGGCGACCGCGGGTCCGATCCTCCAGCCCGGACAGCCCGAGGTCGGATGGTCGGAGGGCGACATCCCCGGCTTCTCGCCGTGGTCGCCCACCGTGATCTCCGCAGCGCTCACGGGCGCGGGCGGGCTCGGCTGGCTCGCTCTCGGGACCTGGGACCTCGGGGTCGGCGGCTCGATCGTCATCGGCCTGCTCGGCGGGCTCGGACTCGGCGGAGTGTCGTTCGCGACGCTGGCGTTCCTCTTCAAGTACATGCAGGCGTCGAGCCACGTGACGTCCGCCGGACTCATCGGCACGCGCGCGGCGGTCGGCACGGCGATCGAATCCGGCGCGTCCGGCGCGATCGTCATCGAGGCGTCGGGCTCGCGGATGGTCGTGCCCGCGCGAAGCGTGGACTCTGCCGCGATCCCGGCGGGCGCCGAGGTCGAGATCGTCCGCGTGGACGGCGCCGGGTATCACGTGAAGGAGACTCGCGAGTCGTGGCTCGCGCGTTCGAAGGGCGCCGCGCACTGAGCGCGACGCGAGGGCGCCGGACCGCACCGTCCGGCAGGAGAACGAGAACATGACGAGCTTCACGCCGCTCTTCGCGGCAATCTTCGACGGACCGGTCGCGCCCATCGTGATCGCGATCGTGGTCGTCCTCTTCCTGGGGATTCTCGTCTGGGCGAGCCGCTACACGAAGGTCGGCCCCAACGAGGTCCTGATCATCTCCGGCCGCAGGCACACCGTCACCGGCGGCGACGGCCGGACGTCGAAGGTCGGCTTCCGCATCGTGCGCGGCGGCGGCGTGTTCGTCTATCCCGTCGTCGAGCGCGTGGACATCCTGTCGCTCGAACTGATGACCATCGACGTGAAGACGCCCGAGGTCTACACGATCCAGGGCGTGCCGATCATGGTGGACGGTGTCGCGCAGGTGAAAGTGCGCGGCGACGACGTGTCGATCCGCACGGCGGCCGAGCAGTTCCTGTCTAAGTCGACGAGCGACATCATGAACGTGGCCTTGCAGACTCTCGAAGGACACCTTCGCGCGATCCTCGGCACGATGACCGTCGAGGAGATCTTCAAGAACCGGGAGACGTTCGCCGGGCGCGTGCAGGAGGTCGCCGCGACCGACATGGCGAACATGGGACTCTCGATCGTGTCCTTCACGATCCGCGACATCCGCGACAAGCAGGGCTACCTCGACGCCTTGGGCAAGCCGCGCACGGCGCAGGTCAAGCGCGACGCCGTCATCGGTCAGGCCGAGGCGGACCGCGACGCGACCATCAAG
>JANNHP010000104.1:0-22365 GCA_031404455.1 Planctomycetia bacterium
ATTGATTATCTCCGGTGTTTATCAGAATGTTCAATTGCGGGAAATTGTTCCTAATTGGACTTTTTATGGAGCCATTAAAGAAGAGGACGTCATTCTTGAACGGCCCCTACAACGACAGCACGTTCGGTCCCCGTCGTCACGCGCGCTCCGCGAAGAGGGGTTCCCACCGCGCGAACACGAGGAAACCGAAGAGGAAGAAGGCCACGGCCCACACCGCGCCGAGCGCGAAGTGCCACGGGTTCGAGAAGCCGCCGTAAAGGACGACGTCGCGGTAGCCCTCGAGGATCGGGTGCATCGGGTTCAGGTCGGCGAACACGTCGATGCCGCCCCGATTGAGGCGGCCGCGCGTCTCCATGAAGACCGGCGACGCGAACATCCACACGAGCACGACGACGTCGAACACGTACTGCACGTCGCGGAAGAAGACGTTCGCGGCCGAGAGTGCCAGACCGAGACCGACGACGAGCATCAGGTGGACGAGGATGACGACCGGCAGCCAGAGCACCGCGCCGGTCGGCACGACGCCGTACCACGCCATCAGCGCGGCGAGGACGACGAGGCCCACGCCGAAGTCGACGAGTGCCGCACCGATCTTCGCGAGCGGGAAGATCTCGCGCGGGAAGTAGACCTTCTGCATGAGGTTCTTGTTCGTGACCAGCGTCGCGGTGCATCCCTTCAGCGCGACCTGGTGGAACGTCCACGGAAGGATTCCGCAGTACGACCACACCGCGAAGGGCACCGAGACGTCTCGCCCGGGCGCGAACCCGCTGCGGATCGCCGTCGTGACGAGCATGAGCGAGAGCGGCAGGAAGACGGCCCACGCCATGCCGAGGAACGCCTGCTTGTAGCGGACCTGCACCTCGCGGCGCGTCAGCGCGGCGAGGAGGTCGCTCCGCGCGAGAACCCCGCGGACGCGGCCCGCGAGCGACGCCCGGTCGGCGGCGGCGCTCCGGGTCATCGGCGGTCCCCGATGCGCGAGAACACCGTGTACGCGGGCTTCAGCTTGTCGTCGTGGAGCGGCGCTTCGAAGACGACGCGGTAGCCCTCGTCCGCGAACCACGACGCGGGCGGCGCGTACTTCCACGTGTTCCCGCGCCCCACCCACATCGCGATCATCTCGGGCCGATGATGCCGAAGCGCGAAGTCGCGCTGCCCCGATGCGATCGCCGCCGCGGTGCCCGACTGGACGAGGCCTAGCATGTCCACGACGAAGAGGCCCGAGCGGTAGCCGATGTAGCCGATGTTGTCGACGCCGACGGACGCCGTCCGCGGCGCGTGCTCGCCGAGCCACGTGCCGACGCGGCCGTGGCACCGTTCGACCTGCGTCTGCGCGATCTTCAGGTCGTGCGCCGAACGCGCGAGCCCGAGATGTCCGAGCAGCGGTGCCACGAGCGCGGCCGAGGCCACGAGCGAACCGGTCACGGGCGATGCGCCTGCGATCTTCCCGGCGGCGTACGAGGCGCCTTCGGTCGCGAGGAGCAGGACGAGGTACATCGGCGCGGCAAGGTACCAACCGCATCCCGGCATCCCGCCGAAGTGCATCCCGAGCACGATCGCCGCGAGTGCCATCGCCGGGAGCGCCGTCGCGGAGCGCCCGGCACAGACGACGAACCCGACGAGCGCGACGGGCAGCACCGGCCCGACGTCCCAGAGCGCGCGGCCGAGCGCCGCGGCGTACGTCCCCCAGTCCTCGACCTGCAGGCGCTTCGCGAACCCGCTGTTCGGGAGCGGCGAGCCGAAGTAGAGCGCCGCGCCGACGAGCCATGGCACCACGACGACCGCGAACCCCGGCAGCACGCGCAGCAGTGTGCGGGCCGACCGCGTTCGCCAGGTCTCGAGCGCCGCCGCCGCCGCGAGGACGAGCCCCGCGTCGGGGCGGACGAGCACCATCGCGCCACCGACGAAGCCGAGCGCGCGCCAGCGCTGCGCCTCGAAGAGCCAGACGAACGTGGCAATCGACGCGACGTGGAGCGACGTCTCCATCCCGCTTCCGGCCCACGTCAGCAGCACCGGCGACGTCGAGACGAGCGCCGCGCCGAGCGCCTGCGTCCACCATGCGGCGCCGCGGTTGCGCAGGACGAGCGTCGTCGCCGCCGCCGTCCAACCGAACGCCGCGACGCCGAGCCACGTCGCCGCCGACGGCGCGTCGATCCCGGCGTACGCGATCGCCGCGAGGACGAGAGCCCAGAGCGGCGTCGTCGTGCCGAGGAACTTCTCGCCCGCGTTGTAGGTCAGCCCGTTCCCGTGGGCGAGGTTCTCGGAGTAGCGGATCGTGATGAGCGCGTCGTCGTTGAAGAAGCGCGTGTGCAGGAAGTACGCCGCCCCGAGCGCCGCGGCCGCGGCGAACGCGGCGGCGGGGAGCCATCGCGGGCCGCGAGCCGGGGACTCTCCTTCCATCGCCCGCGCGGTCTACCCGGCGGCGTCGCGGGATGCTACGTTCGCGTCGCCCGTCCGTCGTCGCCGCGCTTGCCCCGCAGGCGCGCGGCGATCCGCGCGAAGAGATCGGGCCGCATGCACGGCTTCTCGACGAGCACGAAGAGGACCGCCGACGCCGCGAGCACCGCGGCGAGCACGAGCGGGAGCGTGACGAGACGCCCGAGCCTCGTGTCGGTCCCGAGGAGCGGTTCGAGGGCCCAGTGCGCGGCCTCCGCCAGTTGCGGGTGATAGAGGTAGATCGTGTAGCACATGCCGCCGATGACGCAGAGCCAGCGGTTCGTCAGGAGCGCGCGCACCGCGACGCTCCGCCACGCCGATGCGTAGAGGACGACGACGAGCGCCGGCATCACCGTCCACTTCCAGCGCGCCATCCACGGCGCCGCCCACGCGAGGCAGACGAGGAGCGCCGCCGCCGCCGCGACGCAGACGACGTCTCCGATCCGCGTCCGCCGCTCCTCGGATCGCTCCGACTCCCCGCCGACGTACAGGTCCGCGAGGAGCATGCCGGCGGCGAAGTACGGGAACTGGCCCGCGAGCGTCAGCTCGAGACGCCGCGGGTTCTCGAGCAGCGAAACGAGCGCCCCGACACCGACGATCGCCACGACCGCGATCGCGCGCCGCGCGGCGGCCGGACGGGCGAAGAACCGGCGCGCGAGGAACGGGGCGAGCAGATAGAACTGCACCTCGATCTCGAGCGACCACGTGAGCGACGCGATCGGGCTCATCTCGGCGTAGACCTGGTTGTGGACGTAGCCGATCGTCGCGAGGAAGTTCGGCCAGAGCCGCGCCGCTTCCTCCGGACCGCGCAGCCACATCGAGCCGTAGATGAGGAACATCGCCACGAGGAACGGCGGCTCGATCCGGAGCAGCCGTCGCTTGTAATAGGAGCCGAGCGCCACGCGCTTCCCGCCGCGGAGCGCCTCCTCCGCGAACGGCAGCGCCAGCACGAACCCGCTGATCGCGAAGAAGAGCTGGACGCCGAACCAGCCGTGCGAGCTCATCCGGCGCAGGTGGCCGAGCATCCCCGTGAGCCCGGTGGTCTCGACCGGGTCGAGGTGGCGGAGCAGCACGCCCGCGATCGCCACGAACCGGAGGCCGTCGACGATCGGCACGTAGCGGCCGGTCGAGGTGACGCGCGACAGTGCGCCGTGGAGCCGGTCGAGCGCGGCGGACATGCGGCGGGATCGTACGACCGCCCCGGCGCGCGCGGGCACGCTTCTCCCGGCGCGGGAACGAACGAGACGTCGGACGCGCCGCTACGGAGCCGGCGTGGGTGCGGCACCCGTGCCGGGCGTCGCCGCCGCGGGCTCGTCGATGTGCTCGGTGACGAAGTCGAGCTTCCCGTCGCCCATCGTGACCTTCACGCGGGTCTTGGGGGGAACCTCGCCGCGCAGCACGCGCTCGCTGAGCGGATCTTCGATGAGTTTCTCGATCGCGCGCTTGAGCGGCCGCGCGCCGTAGTCGAAATCGGAGCCCTCGTCGATGATCCGGCCCTTCGCCGCGTCGTCGAGGACGAGGTCGACCTCCTTGTCCGCGAGGCGCGCGCGCACGCCGCCGAGCTCGATGTCGATGATCTTCTTCATGTCGTCGCGGTTGAGAGTGCGGAAGACCACGACCTCGTCGATGCGGTTCAGGAACTCCGGACGGAAGTGTTTCTCCAGCTCGCGGCCGAGCTGTTCCTTCATGTTCTCGTAGTTCTTCTCGACGGTGTCGTTCGCCTTGCTGAAGCCGAGCGCCGCCTGGTTCTTGATGATCGAGCTGCCGATGTTGCTCGTGAGGATGATGATCGTGTTCCTGAAGTCCACGTGGCGGCCGAAGCTGTCGGTGAGGCGGCCCTCCTCGAGGATCTGGAGCAGCATGTTGAAGACGTCGCTGTGCGCCTTCTCGATCTCGTCGAAGAGGACGACCGAGTACGGACGCCGGCGGACCTTCTCGGAGAGCTGTCCGCCCTCCTCGTAGCCGACGTATCCCGGGGGAGCGCCGACGAGGCGGCTGACGTTGTGCTTCTCCATGTACTCGGACATGTCGATGTGGATGAGGGCGTCCTCGTCCCCGAACATGAACTTCGCGAGCGCCTTGGCGAGCAGCGTCTTGCCGACGCCCGTGGGGCCGAGGAAGACGAACGATCCCATGGGCCGCCGCGGGTTCTTGAGACCCGAGCGCGACCGGCGCACCGAGCGCGACACGGCCGAGACCGCGCGCTCCTGTCCGACGACGAGCCTCTGCACCTCGGACTCCATGGCGAGCAGACGCTCCGCCTCGCCCGCCTCGATGCGGGTCAGCGGGATGCCCGTGACGCGGGACACCGTCTCGGAGATGACCTCGCTGTCCACGAGGCCCTCCTGCTCGCGCGTCTCCTTGCGCCAGTCGTCGACGATCTGCTGCCGCTGCTTCTTCTTCTTCTGGACCTTGTCGCGCAGGCGCGCGGCGCGCTCGAAGTCCTGGGCCTGCACGGCCTCGGCCTTCTCGCCGTCGAGACGACGGATCTCCTCGTCGATCTCCTTGAGGTCGGGCGGCTGCGTCATGGAGCGCAGGCGCACGCGGGCGCCCGCCTCGTCGATGACGTCGATCGCCTTGTCCGGGAGGAAGCGGCCGGTGATGTAGCGCGTCGAGAGGTCGATCGCGTCCTTCAGCGCTTCGTCGGTGTAGCGCACGCGGTGGTGCTTCTCGTAGCGCTCGCGCAGGCCCTTCAGGATCTCGTACGTCTCCTCCTTGGAGGGCGGCTCGACGACGATCGTCTGGAAGCGGCGCTCGAGCGCGCCGTCCTTCTCGATGTACTTGCGGAATTCGTCCAACGTCGTCGCGCCGATGCACTGCACCTCGCCGCGCGAGAGTGCGGGCTTCAGCACGTTGCTCGCGTCGATCGCGCCCTCGGCGCCGCCGGCGCCGACGAGCGTGTGGAGCTCGTCGATGAAGAGGATGACGTTCTTCGCGCGGCGCACCTCGGTCATCACCGCCTTGATGCGCTCCTCGAACTGACCGCGGTACTTCGTGCCCGCGACCATCATCGCGAGGTCGAGCGTGACGACGCGCTTGCCGCGGAGGATCTCGGGGACCTCGCCGCCGACGATCTTCTGCGCGAGGCCCTCGACGATCGCCGTCTTGCCGACACCCGCCTCGCCGAGGAGGACGGGGTTGTTCTTCGTGCGGCGCGACAGGATCTGCATCACGCGCTCGATCTCGCGGCTGCGACCGATGACCGGGTCGAGCGTGCCCTCGCGGGCGAGCTCGGTCAGGTCGCGGCCGAAGGCGTCGAGCGCCGGCGTCTTCGACTTGCCCGGAGCCGCCGCCTGGCCCTGCTGTTCGGCCGGCTCGCCCTCGGCGCCCTCGCTGCTCGAGAACTCCGGCTGGCCGGCGCCGGGTGCGCCGCTGCTCGCGGTGCCCTGCGACTGCGAGCCGCCCTCGCCCTGGTCGGCGCCGAGGAGTTCGAGCACTTCCTCGCGGACCTCCTCGAGCTTCGTACCGAGATTCAGCAGGACCTGCGCCGCGATGCCCTCGTTCTCGCGGATGAGCCCGAGCAGGAGGTGCTCGGTCCCGATGTAGCTGTGGCCGAGGTTCTGGGCCTCCTCGAGTGCCAGCTCCAGCACCTTCTTCGCGCGGGGCGTGAACGGGAGCTGGCCCATCGTGACCATGTTGGTCCCGTTCTTGACGATCTTCTCCACTTCGACCCGGATCTTCCTGGGCTCGACCTCGAGGTTGCGCAGCACCTGCGCCGCGACCCCGGATCCCTCCTGCACGAGGCCGAGGAGGATGTGCTCCGTCCCGATGTAGTCGTGGTTGAAGCGCTGCGCCTCCTGGCGGGCCAGGCTCATGACCTTGCGGGCGCGCTCCGTGAAACGGTCGAACATCGGCGTACCTCCTGAGGACCGCTCGGCACACACCGTGCCGGGCGCCCGCTAGCTTCATCGGCTCGTCGGGCCGAGTCTATCGAGCCTGACGGACCTGCCCGCACGATGCCGGGCATGTCAGATCGTTAGACGTCAGAACCCGGGTCGAGGACCCGGCATGCCAACTCGACCGGCGGGACGTCGCTTCGTGTCGAGACGTCTCGACGAGCCGGCGCGGGCTTCCTGGACGCGAGGGGGTTGCGGCGGGCAACAGGCCGCGGCTAGAACTTCGCGCCCGCACGCGAAGCTCCACAGGCGGGATCGAACCGCGGCGCACCCGCCACGATCGACGGTCACCACGGCACCGGAGTCACGGGCACGTACGTCGGCGCGGGCTTCGTCGTCCTGCTCGACGTTCCCGGAGGTCCTGCCTTGAAGAACCGGCTCCCCTCGCGCGCGTGTTCCGTCCTCGCAGCCGTGTGGGGGCTCGGCGCCCTCGCGGGCGCCGCCCCGCCGGCCCATCCGCTCGATCTCGGTTCGCTGACGGGCGCGAACGGCCTGCGGCTCAGCGGCGAGGCGGTGGACGACAGGGCCGGCTGGTCCGTGGGCGGCGCGGGCGACGTGAACGCCGACGGCTTCGACGACGTGATCGTCGGCGTCCGAACGTCCTTCTCGGAGCCCGGCGCGGCGTACGTCGTCTTCGGGAAGTCGAGCGGACTGCCGGCGAACCTCGATCTGTCCTCGTTCGCGGCGGGCGACGGCTCGACGGGCTTCAAGCTGACGGGCGCCGCCGACGACGACCAGACCGGGTTCTCGGTCGCCGGCGCCGGCGACGTCAACGGCGACGGCTTCGACGACGTCGTCGTCGGCGCGCCGGGGTTTGACCCCGGGGTCCAGTTCCAGGCGGGTGCGGCGTACGTGCTCTTCGGCCGCACGAGCTTCGCGGGCGCGGGCACGATCGCGCTCTCCGGGCTGGACGGGACGAGCGGATTCAAGATCCTCGGCGCCGCCGAGGGCGACTCCGCGGGGACGGCGGTGAGTGCTGCCGGGGACGTGAACGGCGACGGATTCGACGACATCGTCGTCGGCGCACCGGGCACCGGCGGGCCGGGCGTCTTCAGGGGCTCCGCTCACGTCGTGTTCGGGAAGTCGGACTTCTCGGCGACACCCACGCTCGCGGTCGCAGCGCTCTCGGGCGCCAACGGCTTCACGCTCATCGGCGAGGGGAACGGCGACCACGCGGGCGACGCCGTCCGCGGCGCGGGCGACGTGAACGACGACGGCTTCGACGACGTCGTCGTGGGGGCGTCCCTCGCGGACGCCGGCGGCGGCGACTCGGGCGCGGCGTACGTCTTCCTCGGGAAGTCCACGGGCTTCGCGGCGACGTTCGCCCTTTCCGGTTCGATGGGCGCGGAGGGCTTCTGCCTCCTCGGCGACGCGGGAAAGAGAGCGGGCGGGAGCGTCGCCGGCGCGGACGTGAACGGCGACGGCTTCGCCGACGTCGTCGTGTCGGAGGAGGCGAACTCCGACGGCCGGGTGAACGTGATGTTCGGGAAGGCAAGCGGACTCGGCAACATCACGCTCTCGGCGCTGAACGGCGCGGACGGTTTCGGCTTCCTCGCTGCGACCACCAACGACTCGTTCGGCGCGTCGGTCGGCCGCGCGGGCGACGTGAACGGCGACGGCGTGGACGACCTCATCGTCGGCGCGCCCTTCGCGGGCCCGCCCGGCGTCGACCGGGGCGCGGCGTACGTCCTCTACGGCAGGACGGGCGCGTACACCGCGACGATCTCGTCCGCCGGTCTCGACGGCTCGAACGGCTTCCGCATCGACGGCGACGCGCCGGGCGGGACCGCCGGAGTCGCGGCAGCCGGCGCGGGCGACGTGGACGGTGACGGTGTTGACGACGTCGTCGTCGGCGCGCCGGACGCCGAACCGCACGGATCGAGGTCCGGCGCCGCCTACGTCGTGTTCGGCGGCGCGGGCGGCGGCGGCGGCGGGCTTCCGGTGACGATCGCGCGGAACGGGCGCAAGGCGACGTTCACCGACGTGGACGGCGACCTCGTCTCCGTCTCGACGAACAAGGGCGCGTTCACGCAGGCGCACTTCACGGTCGTCCCGGCCGGCACGCGCTCGGGCGGGCAGTTCCAGCGCCTGCGCCTCGCGGGCACGCCGGGCTTCGCCGGCGCGACGATCTCCGTGAAGGCGAAGGCCGCCGCGGGCGGCGACGGCCTCGTCCACGTCGGCGCGATCGACGCGACGGGCCTCGACCTCGGCGCGGTGACGGTGAAGGGCGACGTCGGCCGGATCGCCGCGGGCGACCCCACGTCGCCGAAGCCCGCGATGAAGAAGCTCGTCGTCCAGTCGCTCGGCGCATTCGGTCTCGCCACGCAGGCGGCGCCGGGCGCGTCGCTCGTCAGCGCCTTGGAGGGCGACGTGAAGGCGCTGACCGTGAAGTCGGACGTCGCGCGAGCCACCGTGAGCGTGCACGGCAGCGTCGGCAAGCTCGCCGTCGGGCGCGACATCCTCGGCGGCGGCGCGGAGTCGTCGGGCCTCATCGACGTCTCGGGCGCCGTGAAGTCGATGCGCGTGAAGGGTTCGCTCCGCGGCGGGACGGGCGACTACTCCGGCTCGATCTTCGTCGGCGGCGTCATCGGCTCGGCAGTCGTCGGCGGCTCCCTCGTCGGCGACGCCGGACTCGAGAGCGGCACGCTGGAGACCCGTGCGGGCGCGGGGAAGATCGCGATCGGCGGCAGCGTCCAGGGCGGCCCGACCGACTCGAGCGGCAGCGTCATCTGCCTAGGACCGCTGAAGAGCCTGCGCGTGAAGGGCAGCGTGACCGGCGGCGACGGCGAGTGGTCGGGATCGATCTACGTCTCCGGCGCGAACGCGTCGATCAAGTCGCTGCGCGTGGACGGGTCGATCGTCGGCGGCGGACCTGGACAGACCGGCGTCACGGCGGGCACGACGATCGGGAAGCTCGTCGTCGGCAAGGACGTGCGCGGCGCCGGTGATCGGCCCGTGAGGATCGTCGCCGCCGGCGTCCCGGCGCCCGCGACCGCCGCGGCCGCGATCACCATCGGCTCCGTGAAGGTCGGCGGCAACGTCGAGCGCGCGCTGATCCTCGCCGGCTGGACGGCCGACACCGTGCCGGTGAACCCCGACGTGCAGATCGGCAAGGTCACAGTGACGGGCGACTGGACCGCGTCCACTCTCGCCGCCGGCGTGAACTCGCTCGCCGGCGGGTTCGGCGACGCGGACGACGTGGCGATCGCCGGCGGCGGACTGCCCGCGATCCACTCCCGCATCGCGGCCGTCACGATCAAGGGTGCCGTCGCCGGCACCGCGGCCGCGGACGTCACCTTCGGCTTCGTCGCGGACGAGATCGGCGCGTTCAGGGTCGGCACGAAGAAGTTCGTCCTCGCCAAGGGCGCGAACAACGACGACACGACGGCGATCGATCCGAACTTCGTCCTCGGCGCCGACGGGGATGTGCGCGTGCGGGAGATCGCCGGCAACTGAGCCGCGACCGCTCCGTGAAGCGGTCGAACATCGCGTCCCTCCTCGCCGACGAGCCTATCCGCCGATCCCGTGCTTCGCGCCGCGCCGAAAGCCAGTATGTTGGGCGCTCGATGCCCTCCGCACCGACCGGCCCCGGTTCCGCGAAGCCCACGGGCGCGTCGCCCTACCTCGGCCGCACGATCGCGAGGTGCGTGGTCGGCGAGCGCCTCGGCCGCGGCGCGACGTCGCACGTCTTCCGCGCGCGCTACGAGCCGCTCGCGAAGGACATCGCGCTCAAGATCCTCTCGAAGGACGCCGCCGGCGCCTCCGAACTGCGCGCGCGGTTCCTCTCCGAGGCGCGCGCCGTCGCGAAGCTCGACCACGAGAACATCGTCAAGGTGCTCGACGTCGTCGAGGACCAGGGCTTCCTCTGCATCCTGATGGAGCTCGTGCAGGGGCCCACGCTCCAGGACAAGCTCGACGACGAGGGCTCGATCCCGCCGCGCTTCGCGTTCCGCATCGGGGCGCAGATCGCGCGGGCGCTCGAGGCAGCGCACGACGAGAACGTCGTCCACCGCGACGTGAAGCCCGCGAACGTGATCCTCGCCGGGCGTCCCGGCGACGAGACCGTGAAGGTCGTCGACTTCGGGCTCGCGGCGCAGCAGGACATGAACCGCGTCGGCACGCCGCTCTTCATGTCGCCGGAGGCGGCGCAGGGCAAGCGCATCGACGAGAAGAGCGACGTCTACGCGCTCGGCTTCTGCCTCTACCGCATGCTGACGGGCGAACTGCCGTTCACCGGCGCGACGGTGAAGGAGATCCTCGCCGCCCACGTCAGCGCCGACCTCACGCCGCCGTCGGCGATCCGCCCGCAGATCGGGAAGACCTACGACGAGCTCCTGAAGAAGCTGCTGGTCAAGTCGAAGGGGTACCGCCCAACGTCCGCCGAGGCCGCCGATCTGCTCGAGGACATCGCCGACGACCTCGAAGAGCGCGAGGCGGGTGTGCGCCGCGTGCGCCGCAAGAGGAAGAAGAAGCCGGCGAGGCGCGCGTCGAAGCCGAACTCCGCGCTCTGGGCCGGGCTCGCCGTCGCAGCCGTGGTGATCGTGATCGCGGCGATGATGATGTCCGGCGGCGAGAAGTCGCCCGTCCCGCCCGCGGGCGGCGGTCAGACGACGCCGCTCCTGCCGACGATCGAACCCGCGCAGAGGGCCTACGACGACACCGACCGCTTCATCGCCGAGAACCCCGCGAACCCGGCCGAGGCCGTCCGCCGCTGGAGCGAGGTCGAGAAGAAGTACCCCGGCACGAGGTGGGCGACGCTCGCCGGGGCGAAGCGCATCGAGGCGCAGACGGCACTCGCGGCGAAGGAGAAGTCCGACGCGGAGGCGGAGGAGAAGCGCAAGAAGCAGCAGGCCGCCGCCGCCGACCCGAACGTGAAGCACGCGCGCGCCGCCGAGATGATCCGGAACTTCCAGTTCGGCGACGCCGGAGTGCTCATGGAGGAGCTCGATCCGCCTCAGGGAACCGACGAATCGTCGTGGAGCCGGAAGATCGACCGGGTCCAGTACCTCGCGAAGCACTGGACCGGCCGGATGGACGCAGGTCTCCAGGCCCTCAAGTCCCCGCTGAAGGCGAAGGAGCTCTTCGCGTCCGCGAAGGACAACGAGACGATCGTCGGCACCAACTCCGGCGGCGCGGTCGTCTTCGACGGGAACCAGAAGGTCACGGTCTCGTGGGGCAGGGCGACGCCCGAGGCGCTCTTCAAGATGCGCGTCGTCCCCGACCGGGTGCTCAGCACCGAGGAGTTCGAGAGCAACGTGCTGCTCGCGGCGCTCGCCGCGGAACTGAACCAGCCCGACGCGATGAGGAAGTTCCTGAAGTACGCGCGCGGACTGCCCGACGACGACGAGTCGAACGCGGGGCTTCTCCGCAATCTCTTCGGAGAGTGACTCCGCGCGCCGGCTGCGGAGAGGAGGCCCGATGCTGCGCTCGTTCGGAACCGCGGTGATCGCCGTCCTCGCCCTGGCCAGCGCAGCGTCGGCCGACGTGGACCTCCCCGTCGGCAACGGCGACCTCGTCACCGGCACGTTCGACCCGCCGTCGGAGGTCGAGACGTTCCGGTTCCGGGCACCCACGCTCGCGACGCTCACGGTCGCAGTGAAGGGGAAGAAGGCGAGGGGCGGCACCGCGGTCCCCGCCGCGCGTTTCCGCGTGCTCAACGAGTCCGACGTGGAGGTCGGGGCGAGCGTCATCGTCACCACGCCGACCGGCGCGAAGATGTCGAACGTCGAGCTCTCGGGCACGGGGGAGTACCGCGTCCTCGTGTCGTGCTCGAACTCCGTCGCAGGCGACTACCAGCTCCAGATCGCGTGGAAGACGCGCACGTCGCTCGTCTACGACTCGACGGTCGACGCGGGATTCACGGTGCTCGGCTTCGGCGCCGACGCGGGCAGCGTGCCGACGGTGAGCGTGTCGGTCCCGAAAGGCTCCGCGGCCGGACCGCGGCTCGTGCGGATCGAGGGCGGGGCGTTCCTCCAGGCGGCCGGCGTGCCTGCGCCGGGAACGACGAAGTTCAAATTCAAGGGTGCGGCACTTCCCGTGACCGAGAACTACTCCTGCTTCCTCACCGACCAGGGCGGCGCGGGCGGCGGCGCCTTCCACGCCGTGGTGAAGCTGAAGCTGCCGAAGGCGTTGAGACGGAAGATCTCGCTGACGAGCAGCGTGCTCGGGTCGCTCGGCAACGGCAGCACGTTCGCGCGCGGCGGCCTCGTCGGTCAGGGCGGCGGCATCGTCGGCATCGACGACACCTCGGGCACTCCGATCGACGGCGCTTCGGTCAGCGTGCCCGGCGACGCGCTCTCGTCGCCGACGGTGATCGTCATCGGCACCGGCAGCCCGATCCCCGGATCCGGCGGCAACGTCGCGAGCGGGCCGACGGTGGTGTTCGGGCCCGACGGCCTCTCCTTCGCACAGGACGCCACCATCACGATCCCCTTCGACCCCGCGATGATCGAGGCGGGCGGGTCGGGTTCGCTGCAGGTCTACACGCGCAACAAGAAGGGCAAGGTCTCGCTCGTCACCGCGCCGCTGACCGTGGACCTCGTCGCGGGCACGGTCTCCTTCCCGTCGAGCCACTTCAGCGCCTACCGCGCGTTCGCGTCGGCGCGCGCGCCCGGCTCCGACCTCGACGCCGACGGCATCGACGACCTCGTCGTCGGCTCCCCCACCGACTCCGTGGGCCGCGGCGCGGTGCTCGTCTTGCGCGGCCGCACGGACTTCGCGGGCGGCAAGGCGTCCGACGCGGACTTCGTGCTGACCGGCGTGAACGCGTCGGCCGGACAGGTCGACGGCGACGTCTTCGGCGCGTCCGTCGCGACCGGCGACGTCAACGGCGACGGCGTCGCGGACCTCGTCGTCGGTGCGACGCGGACGAACGCGGGCCGGGGCAGCGTGTACGTGTTCTTCGGCGGGCCGGGCTTCGCGTCGAAGTCCTCGGCCGCTGCCGACGCGACGCTCTCGGGCGCGGCGACCGATCTGCGCTTCGGCGCGGCGCTCGCCGTCGCCGACGCGACGGGCGACGGCATCGCGGACGTGCTCGTCGGCTCGCCGCTCGCGTCGTCCCAGGGGATCGAGACGGGCGCGGCGCACCTCTTCCCCGGCGGGACGGGCTTCGCGAACCGGGCCGTCCGCGATCCCGGCGTGCTCTCGGTGTACGGCGTCTCCGACTTCGCTCACCTCGGCGGCGCCCTCGCCATCGGCGAGCTGAACGGGGACTCGCAGCCCGACATCGCGGTGGGCGAGGAACAGACCGGGGCGCAGGGCGCCGGCGCGGTCCACGTGTTCCCGGACCCGGACTCGATCCCGTCGCCTGCGTTCGCCGGGCAGACCGGGTTCTCGATCCTCGGCGACGGGACGCTCGACCGGTTCGGCGCCGCGATCGCCATCGGCGACCTCGACCAGGACGGCCAGGAGGACCTCATCGTCGGCGCGCCCGGAGTCGACCTCTACAACATGGTCCCGCTCCTCGACGTGGGGTCCGTCTTCGTGTTCGACGGCGGCCCCGGGTTCGACAACGCGCGCGCCTCACAGGCGTCGCGGACGATCGTGCTCCCGTTCGGCCGGCCGGACGACCTCGGCGGCTCGTCGATCGTCGTCGCGAACGTGATCGGCAACTCGACCCCGGACCTGCTCATCGCGTCGCCGGGCCAGGACCGTGGCCCTTTCGTCGACGGCGGCGCGGTCTTCCTCTCGCGCGGCGGCACGGACTTCGGCTCGAACTTCGAGGTCGACTTCGGCGACTCCGACCGCGAGCGCCGCGGCATGCTGCTCGCGCCGGCGGACGTGAACGGCGACGGACACAAGGACGTGGTCATCGCGTCGCCGAACGTCAACAGCGACGCGGGCCGCGTGCGTGTCCACCTCGGCCCCGGCATCCTGAGCGGGTTCGTGGACGTCACCGGCTCGCCCGGCCAGCGACTCGGCGACCGCGACCTCGGCGGCGTCGCGTTCAAACGCTGACGCCGCGTGCGGCGGCCCGGCGGACGTTCAGGACGCGCGCGGATCGGGGTCGCCGGACGCGACGCGCAGGCGGTAGGCCGCGCGCCGGGCGAGGTACTCCTCGCGGCTCATCAACGGCTCGGGCTCGCGGCCGGCGAGGACGTCGTCGTGGATCTTCGTCAGGTACGGCACGCACCAGCCGCAGCCGGTCCCCGCGGACAGGCACTCGGAGATCATCGACGCGAACCGCGGCTTCTCGCGCTTGACGTAGCGGACGACTTTCGCCCGCGACACGTGGAAGCAGATGCAGAGCTCGTCCTCGACGTGGTGTCCGTGCACGCGCCCATCATGCCCTCAGGGGGCGCGAACCGGTAGAGACGCGGGGAAGTGCCCGCCGCGGCTCGCCGTGCGCGTCTCGCGCACCGTGCCGTCCGGTGGAATCGAGGAGGGCGGCGCCACGGGCCGCCGCCCTCGCTCGCGAGACCGGAGCGCCGCTACTTCGCGCCGCAGCTCTTACCGTCGGCGCCGCACTTGTGCTCGCCGCCCGCGCCGCCGCAGCTCTTGCCGTCGGCGCCGCAGGTCTTCTCCTCGGTCTTCGTACCGCTGCAGGACTTGCTGCCGCACGAGGCGTCTCCGCCGGACTTGCACCCCGCCGTGACGACGAGCCCGCCGACGACGAGCGACGCCAGAGCAGCCTTGCGCACCGCGCCGAACACCTGATTCGAATCCATCGAAACCTCCGTGCCCCGTGGGGCATCACCCCGGCCGGCATCAGAGAAAGCGAACGGGCGGGGAGGCGCACCGGCCGATCTCGCCTCCCGCCGACGGGTCCATCAACCCGTCCTCGCGGGAGTCTATTCCGGTCCGCCGGCCGGCGTGCGCGTCTCCTCGAATCGAGAGGGCCGCGCGCGGATCCCGCACGCGGCCCCGGGGCGAAGCGCCGCGACGGCCTACTTCGTGTCCTTGGCGGGGCAGCCTCCCGGGCTGCACTTCATGTCGCCGCCCGACTTGTCCTCTCCGGCGGCCTTCGCGGCGCCGGGCGCGCCGTCCGAGGGCTTGCCCTCCTCGGTCTTGCCGCAGCCCGCGAGCGCGATGCCCGCGCCGGCGCAGAGCGCCGCGATCGTCGTGGCGCGCACCGCGCCGAACACGTGGGATGGAGACATCATCGACCTCCTCGAGACGGGCGAGCGGCACGGCCGCAGCGACGCCCTTGCCCTGGACTGAGACCTGGTTGCAGCGAGACGGTCGCGGAGACTATTCGCCCGGGGCGGTCCTGGTCACGGCAACTCGCCTCAGAGCACGCCGGACTGCTCGAGCACGTGCATCAGCCGCAGACGGACGCCGCGCAGACGCGTGTCGAAGGTGTTGCGGTTCACGCCGAGGGCCGCGATGAGCTCGAGGCGCGTCATGCGGCCATCCGCCAGCGTGAGGAGCAGTTCGCGCGACTCGGGGGCGAGCGCCGCGATCGCCGAGCGGATGAGCGCCGCGTCCTCCTCGCGGACGACACGGTCCACCGCCGCGCCGCCCGGGTCCTCGCCGCGCGCGAGGACGGGCCGGTCCGCCTGGAGCTTCGCGACGAACCGCTTTGCGACGCGTCCGCGCCGGTCCTGGCTGTCCAGGAACTCGAGCGACTTCTTGTGGTAGACGCCGACGAGCAGGCCGAAGTGGTTGTCGCCGGGGGGATACCTCTCGTGGATGGCGAGATACGTCACGATCGCCTCGTGAAAGATGTCCTCGGCGTCCTGCGGAAGGATGCCGTAGCGCGCCCGCGCGATGAAGCAGAGCTTCGAGACGAGCGTCGAGGCCCGGCTCTCGTCGGCGAGCGCCTTCATGAGCCCCTCGTGGCTCGTGTCCTCGCGGGCGTCGCCGCCGTGAGGCCTCGCGGCGCCGTTCGCGGTGCTGCCGTTTCGGCCGCGCGCGGCGTTCGTCCGGGATACCTCGTGGTGGCTGGACACGGCTGCCTCCTCGTTCGTGCTCCGAGCGCCGCGGTTCGGCGGCGGCCGGCGTCTCCCTGACGCGCGGCACGAGGGGTGGAAGGCAACGGGCGTGCCGCCGTCTCAGGCGGAGCGGCGGACGAGCAGCGCGACGTACGCGGCGAAGCAGTCGTCGCAGAGGAGCAGGTGCGCTTCCACGTCCTGCGAGGGTCCTGATTCAAGCCTGTTGGAGGCGTACTCGTCCAGGAGGGGGGTCACGTGCGCCTCCTTCGTCGGTTCTGGGTCGCAGCGAGTTCGCATGGGCGGGGGTCCGGGCCTTCCGTACAGCAGCGTATGGCAAACGCTGAACGCCGCTTTTCGGACGCGTCGAGAAATCGCGACACGCCCGCCGCGTCCATCGCCGTGGACGCGGCGCGACGCAGCGGATCAACGTCTCCAGCGTGCATCGAGCGAGACGGAGCCCTGCTCGCCGCCCGAGCGCTCGCCGTGGACGGCGAAGCGGTGGGCCTTGATCTGGACGTCGAAGTCGCGGTGCCCCTTCGGGTCGCGCGCGAACACCGTCAGCACGTAGGCGCCCGGCAGGAGCGCGTTGCGCCGGAAGGCCACCTCGGCGACGACGGGTCCGGGTTCGATCGTGCCGCCGGGCACGCCGGGGCTCTCGGTCCGGGCGATCAGTCCGCCGTCGAGTCCGTGGACCTCGACGCCGAGCGTCGGCGACGGCGACCTCAGGGTCGCGCGGATCCCGAGCGCGACCGTGAAGGGGCGTCCCGCGATCACCCTGCGCTCGGGATCCTCGTCCCCGAGCACGCGCACCGACTCGATCCGCACCTCGCCCGATCCGACCCGCACCTCGGGATCGCCGCTGCGGTCGGGCCCCTCGCCCATGGCCACCATGCGGCGGCGGTACTCGTCGAGCACAAGGACGGGCGGCCCCTCGAGCGCCTTCGTGCCGTGGTCCACGAAGATCGCGCGGTCGCAGAACTGCTCGATCACGGCGAGCTGGTGGGAGACGAGGAGCAGGCTGACGTTGTCGCGGCGCCTCTCGGACATCCGGTCGACGCACTTCGCGTGGAAGTCGAGGTCGCCGACCGCCAGCACCTCGTCGACGAGCAGGATCTCGGCGGGCACGAACGCCGCGACGGCGAAGCCGAGTCGCACGACCATGCCCGTCGAATACACGCGGAGCGGCGCGTCGATGAAGGCGCCGATCCCGGCGAACTCGAGGATCTCCGGCATCAGCGCGCGCACCTCTCCGCTGCGCAGGCCGAGCAGCGCGCCCGAGAGGAACACGTTCTCGCGCCCGGTGAGGTCCGGGTGGAAGCCCGCGGAGAGCTCGATCATGGCGGCGACCCGCCCGTCGCGCCGGACGCTCCCGCCATCGGGGCGGTAGATGCCCGCGGCGAGCTTCAGCGTGGTGCTCTTCCCCGCGCCGTTCTTGCCGATCACGCCGAGCGCCTCGCCGGGAGCGACCTCGAACGAAACGTCGTCGAGCGCCACGAAACGCGACCGGGCGGGCTCCTTGCGTCCGAGCAGGAGTCCGATGGTGCTCGGGATCGCGTCGCGCAGGACGCGCGGGTGCGTCCGGTCCCGGAACGACTTCGTCACGTGGTCGAAGACGAGGCGCGGCGCCGCCATCACACCTCCTCCGCGAAGCGCGGCGAGACGCGGCGGAAGTACGTGAGCCCGACGACGAGGGAGACGACGGCTCCGACGATCCCAGGCGCCATCGACGCGAGATCGGGGCAGCGTCCGAGGAAGAGGAGCGAACGGTACGCGTCGAGGTACGAGACGATCGGATTGACCGCGAACACCTTCGCGGCCACGCCCTTCGCTCCGTCGATCGGCACCACGACGTTCGACGCGAACATCAGGATCATCACCCCGACCTGCAGCACGAATTGGACGTCGCGGAAGAAGAGATTGACCGCGGAGAGGAAGAGCACGAGACCCGTCGTGAACGCGAGTTGCAGCAGGAACACCACCGGGACGAACAGCGCGGTCGCGGGCACGGGCATATCGAGCATGAGGAGGAGCCCGAGGAGCAGGAGGAACCCGATCGCGAGGTCGAGGAGCCAGGCGAGGACCTTCGACAGGGGGATCAGCTCCGCGGGGAACGTGGACTTGTGCAGCATGTCGCGCGAGTAGGCGAGGGACGACGTCCCGCTCGTCAGCGACTGGGAGAAGTGGGTCCAGAACACCATGCCCGAGAACGCGAACGCCGGATACGGCACGTCTTTCCAGCGCGACTCCCCGCCCATGAGGCGCTCGAAGTCGAGGAGCGTGAACACCGCCGCGACGGCGACCGGCGGGAACACGGCCCAGAGGACCCCGAGCGCGGTTCGCGCGTAGCGGGTGCGCACCTCGCGGATCACGAGGAGGCGGCAGAGGTCGAGATGGGCGCCGGAGTTCGTCAAGGCGGGAAGCGTATCGACGGCGCGCTGCGTCCGCGATATCGCGGACGGAGCCGATGGCTTTATTCGTTGTCCGGCGTTCGCTGCACGGATATCAACGCTCCGGCCCGCGCGCCATTCGGTCGCGCCGGCAAATGTCCCCCGTCGAGGAGGCCGCCATGCCCCGCATGAAGAACGAGACGAGCATCCTGATCGCCGATCTCAAGTCTCGGATCGACCGGATCGTCGAAACGGCGGTCCGAGAGGGCCGCACCCGGGCGCTCGCCGAGATCCAGGCGCTCGTCGGCGGCGGCCTGCCCGTCAAGCGCGGCCCCGGACGTCCGCCGAAGTCGTCCTACGCGGCGGCGGCCCCGGCGAAGCCGCGCAAGCGCCGCAAGAACCCGTGGGCGTCGATGACGTCCGAGCAGCGCTCGGACCGCGTGCGCAAGATGCTCGCGGGCCGCGGCTTGAAGCCGAAGAGCGACCGGTAGTTCCCCCGCCCGCTCCGACTCGGTGATGAATCGGGGAATGTGCGCACCAGCTGACGAGTTTGATCCATCAGCCGGGGTTGCGGACACCGCGTAAAGCTGACGCCTCCCCTCCCCTTCCCATTCCCAAGCGCAGCTTCCCCGGCAATTCAGTCAAGACCCGCCCGCCCGACCCGCCCACCCAAGGTCAGGCGGGCGCTCTGATTCACGCGAGGAGGCGTCGGTAGACGTCCTCGTAGCGCGCCGCGACGACCGCGTCGTCGAACTCGCGGACGGCGAGCGCGCGCGCCGCCGCTCCCATCGCCGCGCGCCGTGACGGGTCCGCTGCGAACGACTCGATCGCGCGTCCGAGCGCTGCGTCGTCGCGAACCGGGACGAGAACTCCCGTCTCCCCGTCGACGACAACCTCGCGGGTGCCGCCGGCGTCGAACGCCACGCAGGGGAGCCCGGTCGCGGCGGCTTCCAGGATCACCAGTGCGAGGTTGTCCGCCAGCGTCGGGAGCGCCAGGAGGTCGGCGCATCGCAGCAGTCGCGACATCGGCTCGGATCCGGCGACCGTCCCCGCCCAGACGATCCCCGGCTCGCCGCGCGCCGACGCGAGCGGTTCCCCCATCGCGAGGATCGTCCACTCGCCGCGCGCACGGCGCTCCGCCGTGGCGGCGAGGAGATGAGCAAAACCCTTGCGCGGGACCGCGGCGTGCGAGCCGAACGCCACGACGATCGCATCGTCGGCGATTCCGAGTGCGCGGCGCGCCCCGTCGTCGCGTCCGGGACGGAACACGTTCGTGTCGACCGAGTTGGGGATGACCTCGACCGGCATGCGCCCGAGCAGCGGACTCGCCTTCACGATCTCCGCGAGCCACCTGCTCGGGCAGACGAGCTGAATGCGCGCATCGGCGAAGAGTCGCCGTTTCCATCGCCAGAGGAAGTCCGTCCGGTCGCGTTCCACCGGCGGCCAGTCCGCGAGTTGCGGACACGACCCGCATCCCGTGCGCCAGCGGTCGCAGTCGTACGAATAGATGCACTTCCCCGTCACGGCCCACATGTCCTGCAGCGTCCAGACGACCGGCAGGCGACGCGACCAGCGGACGATCGCGCCCGGATTGACGAAGCTCGAGTGGACGTCGTGGACGTGCAGCACGTCGGCGTCGCGGAGTCGTTGCTCGAACGGAACGCCCGGTGACGACGGGTGCAGCACGAGTTGATATCCCGTCCTCCGCTCGATCCGCTGCGCGTGGAAGAGGGCCCACCGCCCGAGACGTGAGCGCCGCAGTTCCTCGACCTCGGGCCCAGCGCCCGACTTGTGTTTGACGAGCAGACGCGACTTCACGCCGCGCCGCAGCATAGCCTCGTGGATCCGCGACGCCTGGATGCCCGCGCCGCTCGCGGCGTCGCTCCCGGCGAGGGCGAGGACGCGGAGCGCCGGGGCCGCGCGGCGCGAGCGGTCGGAGAAAGGTGGCGCGGGTGCCTCGCTCGCCGTGTCGTGACGCTCCGGAATGGCTCCGAACCTCCTGCTCGTGATCGTGGACGACCTGCGCGCCGACCGCCTCGGCTGCACGGGCCTCGCGCGCGCGGAGACACCTTACCTCGACGCTCTCGCGAAACGAGGCGCGCTCTACACGCGGTGTTTCAGCACCTCGGGATGGACGCTGCCGTCGTGCGCGTCGATCGTCACCGGACGCTTGCCGAGCGATCACGGCCTCATCCACCACGACCGTCGTTTCGGCAAGCCGAAGATCCCCGCGCTGCTCCCGGGCTACGCGACGTTCGGCGTCGGCAACAACGGGAACTTCGTCCCCGACGACATCCCGCAGGAAACGCTCGACGCGCTGAAGTTCGAGCGGCGTCCCGAGATGTGGAAGCGCTTCGGCTGGCAGGAGGGGTTCGAGACGTATCGCTGGTTCCACAAGGAATGCCACGAAGAGCCCTTCGTGGCCTTTGCAGATTTCCTCGATGCGAGGAAATCCGATTCACGGCCCTGGTTCGCGATGTTGCACACGAACATCGTGCATGACTACGACCTGGCTCGTCCGTGGGCTCTGAACTGCGAACGGTTCCTCGGCCGACCGCTCTCCGCGCCGATGCGGAAGTTCCGCGACGGTCCGTGGCTGTGGAAGGACGTGCCGCCGGGGATGACCGAAGCGCAGGTGACCGAGGAGGCGATCGCGAAGTACGACGCCTGCATCGCGGAGACGGACCGTCGATTGAAGGACGCCCTCGCGCCGATCGACTTCGAGAAGACGGTCGTCGTCGTCGTCAGCGACCACGGCGAGGGCTTCGACGGGACGCGCGACCGGGTCCATCACTGCGGACGTCTGCACGACGACCTGCTGCGCGTGCCGTTGATCGTCGTCGGCGCGGGGATCTCGCCGGCCGTCATCGACACGCCGTGCTCGACGATCGACGTCGCGGCGACGCTGGTGCGGATCGGCGGCGGGGACGTGTCGAAACTGCCCGGCGTCGATCTGTTGTCCGGGTTCGCGGGCCCGCAACATGCTGTCGATTCAGGACACGCAGCGCAGGCTCTCGGTAGGGGCGGCCCCCCGTGGCCGCCCAACGCCGATCGCCCACGCAACGCTGGGGCGGACACGGGGGTCCGCCCCTACCGAGAGGATGTCACGCCGGCTCGAACGCTCCACGCCGAGGACTTCGGCTACCTCTATCTCCCGCCGAACGACGTCGCCGAGCGACTGCGCCGCTACGAATACAAGGACCACGCCGTCGAGGCGAAGGCCGAGATCGCGTGGCCGGAGAAACGGATCGCGGTCCGGATCGACCGTCAGTCGTGGAGCGAACGGTACGACCTCGAACTCGACCCCGAGGAGCGGATCAACTTCGCGGTCGGCGCGCAGGGGCCGGCGCGGAAGCCGGAAAAGGACGAGGGGGCGATCAAGGCGAAGTTGCGGGAGTGGAGCGGCGCGTCGAACGCGCCCCCCCTGTGGACGACTTCGAGCGAGTGGAACGCATTCGTGCGGAGCATGTCGAGGACACGGGAGCTACCCCGTTCCAAGCCACCCGAGTCACTCCGTATCCGCTGGGAGTCAGCGGAGGCGGCCCGCGCGGCTCGGCTAGATCCTCTGAGCGTTGTGAACAAGGGCCGCTACATCCCGATCTCGTTCATCGTCGCGGTTGACGATCCGGTCGAACTCCGCCGCCACGTCCTGTCATCGCGCTGCTTCCAGACTCGCGGTCACCAATGGCTGTTCGTGGAGAACCGCCGCAATCGCGCCTACTCGTCAATCTCGAAGCTGTACGTCGATGCCACGCGCCGCGCAAAGCACGAGCTTCG
>JANNHP010000105.1:0-36642 GCA_031404455.1 Planctomycetia bacterium
TACTGGTAATTAATTATAATAAAAGACAAATCAGGATTTGCTCAACATTCGACCAGTGACATTAATATTAATAACGAAGGCTCATAAAAATCATTAGGGCGGGGAATACCAATGATAGGTACTTCAGTTACCAAAGTGGGCAGATTGATATAGTAGCATTACTCAATAATCAATGTGGATAGCTTTTGAACCAGCCATGAAAGAGCGATTCAAGGTAACCGGTAGCTAGAAGAGCGACCACGCCTGCCGCCATTTGAGCAAGGATGTGGGCTCTATACTTCCACCAGAGAAAGATAATCAGCGCGGTCTGCGAGCCCCGAAGGAACTCCAGGCTGCTCCTCTGACCATGTCGCCGTTTTCGCCGGCTAGGCCTCGGGAACCGCACGACTAATCCAACAGTCGTTACACCTTCCGAACCCCGTCCCCCCGCGAAGATCTCCGCAGGTGGTGTGCGAATGTTGACGCACTGTCCATCGCCTACGCCTTTCGGCCTCAGCTTAGGTCCCGACTAACCCTGGGCGGAATTGCCTTCCCCAGGAAACTTTAGGCTTACGGCGGATGAGCTTCTCACTCTTCTTATCGCTACTCATGCCCGGATCCTCACTACCGCACGGTCCAGACGTCGTCTCCGTCGTCCTTCACTCCTGAGCGGTACGCTCCCCTACCGATGCGGTCTTGGCTGTTAGGCCTACACCGCTCCCGAGGCTTCGGCAACGTGCTTGAGTCCCGTCCATTTTCGGCGCAGAGGTGCTCGACCGGTAAGCTATTACGCACTTTTTAAATGATGGCTGCTTCTAAGCCAACATCCCGGCTGTCTTAGCATCTCCACTTCCTTTAGCACTTAGCACGCGTTTAGGGGCCTTAGCCGTCGGTCTGGGCTGTTTCCCTCTCGACCGCGAAGATTATCCCTCATGGTCTTACTCCCGCGTTAAGCAACACCGGTATTCGGAGTTTGTCTAGGTAAGGTAGTCTGGTGGACCCCTTATCCCGAACAGTGCTCTACCCCCGGTGCGCATTGGCGCGAGGCTAGTCCAAAAACTATTTCGGGGAGAACCAGATATCTCCAGACTCGATTAGTTTTTTGCTCCGAGCCACAGCTCATCCCAGCGGTTTTCAACCCACATGAGTTCGGCCCTCCAGGAGCTTTTACGCCCCCTTCAGCCTGGCCATGGCTAGATCGTCTGGTTTCGGGTCTGCTGCGGGCGACTGGACGCACACTTCGTACTCGCTTTCGCTTCGGCTTCGGGCCATAAGCCCTTAACCTCGCCGCACGCAACAACTCCCGGGCTCATTATGCAAAAGGCACGAGGTAAAGCATTCCCCTTGCGGGGCATAGCTCCCCCTCTGCTTGTAAGTGCATGGTTTCAGGATCTCTTTCACTCCCCTAACAGGGGTTCTTTTCATTGTTCGCTCACGCTACTAGTTCGCTATCGGTCGCCAGGTAGAATTTAGCCTTACGTCATGGTCGACGTGGATTCGGGCGGGCTATCACGTGACCCGCCCTACTTGGGAAACGACCAGAAGAGGCACGCGCGCTTTCGCCTAAGGGGCTGTCACCCTCTGTGGCTGAACTTTCCAGATCACTTCGGCTAGCGTCGTGCTTTCTGACTCTTCCGTGCCACCGCAACGGCACTCGGTCGCTCCCGCGACACCGGTCGGATAACGCCTGCGGGCTTTCACACCCGGCCGGTTTAGGCTGTTTCCCGTTCGATCGCCTCTACTAGGGAAATCACTATTGTTTTCTATTCCTCGGGGTACTGAGATGTTTCACTCCCCCCGGTCGGCTTCGTCGGGCTATTGATTTACCCGACGACGCTGGAGCATGACCCCCAGCAGGTTGTCCCATTCGGAGATCCACTGATCAAAGCTCGTTCGACAGCTCCCCGTGGATTATCGCAGTCTAACCGCGTCCTTCATCGCCTCCTGGCGCCAGACCATCCACCATGCACCCTTATTAGCTTGGCCGCCATTCTTCCTGCGTGCCGCGCTTCCGGCATGGCCGGAAGCCGCACGGTGAATCATGTCGGCAATAGGGTTCTGATACATCCATTCAAAGCGCTCTCGGCGCGAACGGACCCCATAAGGGTCCGCACGCTCGATACTCGCAACTCGTCTCGATTCCGATTTCAGAGAGAATGCCGCCGGGCGCTGGGCCCGCGCAGCGCGTCGTGATCCACCCATGAAGGGAGGAAGCAGCGACGTACATCGTGGTTTTCGAGGAGCCTGTGAGCGTGATGCCACGCAGAGTCCGAGGACACCGGCATTGCTGCCGGCGTTCTGGTTATCCCCAGAAAGGAGGTGATCCAGCCGCAGGTTCTCCTACGGCTACCTTGTTACGACTTAGTCCCAGTCACCGGTCTTACCGTGGTCGCCTCCGCCCTTGCGGTTCGGTCGACGACTTTGGGTACTCCCGGCTCCCATGGCTTGACGGGCGGTGTGTACAAGGCTCAGGAACACATTCACCGCGGCATAGCTGATCCGCGATTACTAGCG
Source organism: Planctomycetia bacterium (assembly GCA_031404455.1). GTDB lineage: Bacteria > Planctomycetota > JAJSAM01 > JAJSAM01 > JAJVHW01 > JANNHP01. Next base: position 2,494 of record JANNHP010000105.1, read on the forward strand.
ATTCCAGCTTCATGCAGGCGAATTTCAGCCTACAATCCGAACTGAGGTCGGCTTTTTGGGATTAGCTCCCCCTCGCGGGTTGGCGACCCTTTGTACCGACCATTGTAGGACGTTTGCGGCCCAGGACGTAAGGGCCATGATGACTTGACGTCATCCCCACCTTCCTCCGGTTTGACACCGGCAGTATCGCTAGAGTCCCCGGCATGACCCGTTGGTAACTAGCAACAGGGGTTTCGCTCGTTATGGGACTTAACCCGACACCTCACGGCACGAGCTGACGACAGCCATGCAACACCTGTGCTGGCTCTCTCCGTAAGGAGAGTCGTTACCGTTTCCGGTTCCTACCACCAGCATGTCAAGTCCTGGTAAGGTTCTACGCGTTGCTTCGAATTAAGCAACATCCTCCACCGCTTGTGTGAGCCCCCGTCAATTCCTTTGAGTTTTAACCTTGCGGCCGTACTCCCCAGGCGGCGCACTTAAGATTTTTACTCCGGCAGCGGGAAGTCGGAACCTCCCGCTACCTAGTGCGCATCGTTTAGGGCCAGGACTACCGGGGTATCTAATCCCGTTTGATCCCCTGGCTTTCGCGCCTCAGCGTCACAGGCACCCCAGACAGTCGCTTTCGCCACCGGCGTTCCTCCCGATATCTACGCATTTCACCGCTCCACCGGGAGTTCCACTGTCCCCTGATGCCGTCTAGTGCGGCCGTAGCCCCGGCTGTTCCTCGGTTGGGCCGAGGGATTTCACCGAAACCGTACCGCACCGCCTACGCGCCCTTTAAGCCCAGTGATACCGAGCAACGCTTGCCACCTCTGTATTACCGCGGCTGCTGGCACAGAGTTAGCCGTGACTTCCTCTCGCGCCTTTGTCAACGCAGCAGGTATTCGCTGCTGCGCATTCATAACGCGTGACAGCGGTTTACAATCCAAAGACCTTCATCCCGCACGCGGCGTCGCTCCGTCAGACTTGCGTCCATTGCGGAAGATTCTCGACTGCAGCCTCCCGTAGGAGTCTGGGCAGTTCTCAGTCCCAGTGTCGGCGGTCAGCCTCTCAGCCCGCCTACCCGTCGTAGCCTTGGTGAGCCGTTACCTCACCAACTAGCTGATAGGTCGTGAACCTCTCCTTGAGCAGCAGGCCTTGCGGTCCCCACCTTTACTCGCAGTCCGATGCCGGTCCGCGAGGCCATCCGGTATTAGCGGCAGTTTCCCGCCGTTATCCCAGTCTCGAGGGCAAGTTGTCCACGCATTACTGACCCGTGTGCCGCTGTACTAAGGGGTTGCCCCCCGTTCTCGCTCGACATGCATGCCTAATCCACGCCGCCAGCGTTCGCTCTGAGCCAGGATCAAACCCTTCACTTTGGTTTGTCTGGCATAAATTTGCCGCAAACCGGCCGGCCCCGAAGGGCTTACCGGCTGCAGAAAAACGACTCCTCGGCACTTGAAGCGTCGAGGAGATTCTCTGCTGGCTCACTAGCACTCACAGGCTCCCGTTTTCAAGGATGATGTGCCGGGCCTCAAGGGCCGAGCACGTCGGTCGCGACTCCAGCTTGAGGCCGGCGCCGCTTCCTGGGTCACCGTCGGGACTTCGTCGAGAAGTCCCATCGGGAACCCACGAGGCTATCCGGGCTGCTCAGCATCACCAACTTTTTGTTGGCGACTCTGCGCCACCGGGCCCGACCCTTCCCCGGCTCCGGCAGGGCCGCGAGCTCCGGAAAAGTCGAGCGAGGGAATGTATCGACGCTCTCGAAGGGACACAGAAAGTTGCGGGCACTCTCACGAAAAGAATCGCACGCGGTGGATCGCAGAGCGCTTCTCGAACTCAGGATTCCGACGATCTGCCTCATGGAAAACGCCGGGGCAGGGGCTGCGCGAATTGCATCGGAGATGGTCGTGAGGAGCGAGGCGGTCGTGCTCTGCCTCTGCGGGCCCGGCGGGAACGGTGGCGACGCCATGGTTGCGGCGCGGCATCTCGCGATCGACGGCGTCGGCGTGACGGTGGTTCGCGTGGGAGCGCCGCCGTCGGGCGACGCGGCGATTCAGCTAGAGATCTGCAAGGCCATGGGACTGAGGGTGGTGGACGTCACGGACCCGCGGGCGTGCCCGCCGCTCAGGGATTGTGCCCTCATCGTGGACGGCCTGTACGGGACCGGCCTGAGCAGGACGATCGATGGAGTGGCCGCGGCGCTGGTCGGGGCCGTGAACGCCGCCGGCATTCCGGTCCTGTCGCTCGATCTCCCGTCCGGCCTCGACTGCGACACGGGCGAGCCGCTGGGACCGTGCATTCGAGCCCAGCTCACGGCGACCTTCTCCGCGCCGAAGCTGGGCTTCTCCAACCCGTCCGCTCGGCATTGGACCGGCGAAGTCCGGGTCGTCCCGATCGGCGCACCGAGCGAGTGGCCGTTGCCGAGTTGAGGCGCGAGGCCTGCGCCGGCGCAGTTCGCGAAGATGCCGGACGTCACCGGTCTCGCGTGTCCGTCGCCGAGAGACGGAACGCGCTTCGACGGCGAGTACACCCGGTAAGCACGGTGCCGGATCGTCTCCGTTCACGCCGCGCTCCGACGCGGCTCGGACGAGTCCGCGATCGTGTCATCCGCCGTCAGTCGCGGATCTCGACCGCCACACCGGCGTCCAACCAGTCGAAGAGCTTCTCCACGTCCGCGTTGTGCATGCGAACGCATCCCATCGACGCAGCCTTCCCGATCGATGCATCGTCGGTCGTCCCGTGGATACCGATCCCATCCGCTGCCGCCGAACCGCTGAGCCCGATCCACCGCGTTCCGATGATGTTCTGCGGGTCTCCGAACGGGATGCGCTTGCCCCTGAAGTACCAGTCCGGGTTCCTGATCCGATCTCGCACCATGAACGTACCTTCCGGCGTGCTCGCGTCCGCGCCGATCGCGACTGTAAATCGTTCGATCGGAGATCCGCCGAGCAAGACTGCGAGCTCGAAGCGCGACTTCCGAACCAGCACCTGGATGGGCTCCAGCGGCACCCGCAGCGTTTGACCAGCGCGCAAGCGACGCGCGTCCGCGATCCCGTTGACGTGCAACACGAAGCCGGCGGGAACGCTGACGCCGCGCTGCTTCCACTGCCCCTTGGCCAGCGCCCACACGCTCTCCCCGGGTTGGACCTTGTGGCGCAGGACAAGCGAGTCCGGCGCTCCGTTGCCGAAGACAAGCGCCTGGTGCAGACGCGTCGACGCCAAGAATGCCCGTTCAGCCTCCTCGGCGGACGCGCCGGTGCATCCGTAGAGCGCCGCGTAGAGTCGTCGGGCGTCCAGGCGCGCGTCGGTCGCGGGCTTGTCGGTCGAAGCCGCCGCTGCGGAGACCAACGCGTCGGCGGTGCGGAACGCCCGCTCGCGCACGGCGGACTCCTTGAGTTCCGCAGCGTCCGAGGAGAGCAGCACTCGCGCCGCGCCCGCCAGATCGTTCTTCGCGAGCAGATCCTCGACCCGCGCGACGATCGACGGGTGCGGCGCGGCGTCGCGCGGCGGGTCCGCCGAGACCTCCGGGACGAGAGGCGAGGCGCGACCACCCGCGACGGACTCCTCGCCGGCGCCGTCGGTGGGCTCACCCCGATGCAGGACGAGGCTCAGTCCGAATGCCCCCGCGACGCCGGCGGCGAGCACGATCCCGAAGGTCGCTCTCATCGATCACCTCCCGAGCTCGAGACAACCCCTTGTGGGGTTGGCCGCGAATGCTACGAGATGTAGAGCAGCCTGGGAACCCCAAAAGCGCTCGTACGGCGGACACTCGAGACCGGAAAAGCGATCGGGCGCGCGTCCTTTCGAACGCGCGCCCGTGCTGCGCTCCGCCGCAATGCCGGTGGGTCGGCATCTCTGAACCATTTGGTTCAGGTGGGCGCTGTAGTCGGAGCTCCGCCGTCGTACGCAACGACGGCCGGCAGGCCCCGAAAGTTCAGCACCCGCTGTAAGTGGTTATCGGCTCAGGAGATGAATGACCCGGTCGGACATGACAGAGGCGCCGTCACTATACCACCGACTCTCGGCCGCGCCAGACCCCGGGCGTCAGGAACGCAGCCGTCCGCCCGTCGTTCGCGACAAGGCGTCGAGGACGCGGGCCACGCACGCATCGGCCTCCGCCGTCGTCAGCGTGCGGTCCGGCGCGCGCAGTTCCATCCGGAGCGCGACGCTCTTCCTGCCCGGTCCCGCCTGCGCTCCCCGATAGAGGTCGAACGGGCGCACGTCGGCCAGCAGTTCGCCGGTCGCGCCACGAACGGCGTCCTCGATGACTCTCCACGACACCGACTCGTCAACGATCCACGCGAGGTCGCGCCCGACCGCGGGGAACCGCGGAACCGGACGGTAGCGCGTCTCGAGCCGCGCCATCTCCACGAGACGGTCGGCGCACAGCTCGAAGAGGACCGTCCCGGACTCAAGGCCGTAGTTCGCCAGCGCGCGAGGCCCCAGCTCGCCGATGAACCCGACGACCTCGGCGCCGATCTTCACGGTAGCGCTGCGGTCGCGCCGCAGCGGTGCGGGTGCGCCGAGATCGAACGTAGCCCGATCGGCGAGCCCCATCGCCTCGAGGATCTGTTCGACACAACCCTTCGCGTCGGCGTAGTTCCCGGTGACGACTCCCGATGCGAGTGTCCGTTCCTCGTCGGAACCGGCCTTGTCGCCACGCAGGTAGACCGGCGCGATCTCGAACAGACGAACTGCCGGGACGCCACGATCGCGATTCCCGCGCGCGACGACGAGCAGCGGACCGAGCAGCGAGCGGCGCAGCAGGCTCTCCTCGCTCCTCATCGGGTTCTCGACGCGCAGCGCCGGGACGTCCCGGACGAGCGCGATGTCGGACGGTCCCTCGCCGACGAAGGGCGCGGTCATGCACTCTCGCAGTCCGGCGTGGACGAGAGCGTCGCGCAACCGGCGCAGCGCGAGGCGCCGTTCATCCTTGACCGCGGGACGCACGGGAATCCTCACGTCCGCGGGCACACGGTCGAATCCGATGCGGCGCGCGACCTCCTCGATGAGGTCGATCTCGGAGGTGACGTCGGGGCGCCAGGACGGCGCGCCCCACCAAGTCGCGGAAGCGATCGGCTCATCCGTGTTGAGCCGGAATCCGAGCGACTTGAGGATCGCGATGATCTCGGAGGTCGCGACCTCGACACCGACTACGCGCCTCACCTGCTCCGTCCGCAAACTGATGGCGTTCGAGCGCCGCTGCAGCGGTGTGCCGAGGTCCGTGTAGATCGCGCCGACTGAGTTCGCGCCGCACGCCTCCAAAAAGAGCGTCGCGGCTCTGTCAGACGCCCAGTTCACGAAGTTGGAGTCGATGAACCGCTCGAATCGGAACGATGCCTCGGACTTCATCTGGTGCGCACGCGCAGTCGCGCGGATCGCGAGAGGCGCGAAGATCGCGCTCTCCAGCACAATGTCGCGTGTCGATGCCGACACCTCGCTATCGAGGCCGCCCATCACCCCGGCGAGCGCCACGGGCCGCTCAGCGTCGCAGATCACGAGGTCGTCTCGACCGACGATGAGCTTCGTCCCGTCGAGGGCCGTCATCGAGTCGCCCTCCGCACGGCGGACGACGATGTTCGGCCCGTGCAGCTTCGCGAGGTCGAACGCGTGGAGCGGTTGCCCGCACTCGAGCATGACGAAGTTCGTCACGTCGACCACGTTGTTGATCGATCGTTGCCCGACGGCTTCGAGCAGCCTTACGAGCCACGCCGGCGATGGTCCGACGTTCACGCCACGGATGATCCGCGCGGTGTAGTACGGACACAGGTCCTTCGCGGTGACGCGGCAATCGAAGTAGTCCTGCGGGAACTCGGGGAGTTGTGGCTCCGGCAGGCGCACTGACGCGCCGATCGGTCCTGCGATCTCTTGTGCCACGCCTTTGTGGCACAAGAGATCCGGCCGGTTCGACGTCACCTCGACGTCGAGCACGAAGTCGTCCCCCACCGCCTCGACCGACGGCACGGGGAATCCGACCATCGTCAGCTTCTGGCCGAGCTCCTGCGCGGAGCACGGCACGTCAACGTAGCGCTTCAGCCAGTCGAGCGAGATTCTCATGACTTTCTTCCTAGCCGTCCAAGTCGTTCACTCGCAGTTCCGTCATCGGAACTGCGACAGGAACCGGACGTCGTTCTCGATCAGATACCGCACGTCGTCGAGCTTCCAGCGCCGCATCGCGACGCGCTCGACGCCCATGCCGAACGCGAACCCGGTGTACCTCTCCGGGTCGTAGCCGACGTGCCGAAACACGTTCGGGTGGACCATGCCGCAGCCGAGGATCTCCATCCAGCCCTCGCCGCCGCAGACGGGGCACCGCGACGTCGTCGCGCGTCCGTGGCAGCCGGGGCACTGCAGATCGAGCTCCGCGCTGACCTCCGTGAACGGGAAGTAGCTCGGACGGAACCGCGTGACGACGTCGTCGCCGTACATCGACTTCGCGAACGTGGTGAGGCACGCCTTCAGGTCCGCGAACGTCACGTCCTCGCCCACCATCAGCCCCTCGACCTGGTGGAATGCGTAGAGGTGCCGCGCGTCGACCGCGTCGGGACGGTAGACGCGGCCGGGCGCGAACACGCGCAGCGGCGGCTTGCGCGATTCCATCGCGCGGATCTGCATCGTCGACGTCTGACTCCGCAGCAGGCGTCCGCCCTCGACGTAGAAGTTGTCGGACGTCGTGCGCGCCGGATGGTCCGCCGGGATGTTGAGGGCGTCGAAGTTGTGCCAGGCGTCCTCGATCTCCGGGCCGGAGACCTCGTCGAACCCGAGTCGCGTGAAGATCGCGCGGATCTCGTCGAGCACGAGCGTCACGACGTGGAGGGAGCCCTCGTGGCGCCGCGTGCCGGGCAGCGTCGGATCGAACGTGACGTCCGGTGGGCCCTCCGCCGCGCTCGCCACGAGGTGCGTGCGGCGCGCGTCGAGCGCGACCTCGACGGCCTTCACGAGGCGGTTGATTTCGGCGCCGGCGGCGGGGCGATCCGGGGCCGGCACGATCGAGATGCGCTTGAGCAGCGCCTTCAGAGAGCCCTGCTTGCCTACGAGGCTCGACCGGAGCGACGCGAGCGTCTCGAGATCGGAGCACCGCTCGATGTCGTCCTGTGCACGCCCCGCGAGCGCGCGGGCTTCACCGTGTAGCGATCCGCTTTCTGCTTCGGACATGACGACCTCCCACGCCGGGCCGGAAGGTGCGAGATGCTAGCGGTGCTCGCCCCCGCTCCGGCCGCTGACGTTGGAGAAACCTGGGGGCGCGCACGCGACGACGGTCGCCGCGACGGCCCGAGACTCCGCGCTACTTCGCGGCCCGCGCCGTCGCGACGACGCGGCCAAACGCCGCGGGATCGTTGACGGCGAGGTCGGCGAGCGACTTGCGGTCGAGACCGACGTTGGCCTTCGCGAGCAGTCCGATCAGCTCCGAGTACTTGATCCCTAGCTGACGGCACCCTGCGTTGATGCGCGTGATGAAGAGCGCTCGGTACTCGCGCTTCTTCTGCTTGCGACCGTCGTACGCGTAGTTCATCGCTCGCTGGACGCTGTCCTTGGCGCGGCGCAGGCGGTTCTTCGGCGTGCCGCGGAAGCCCTTCGCCTGCTTGAGCAGACGGCGGCGGCGCTTGTGTCGGGCTACGTTCGTGCGTGCGCGCATCGGACCACTCCTCGATGAACTGTTCTACTAGCCGCCGAGGCCCAAGAGGCGTCGGATGCGGCGCTGCTCGGTCTTCGCGACGTACTTCGCCTTGCGAAGACGGCGCAGACGCTTCTTGCTCTTCTTGCCGGTGAGGTGGCGCTTGCCCGGGCTGCCCCGCTTCAAGCGACCGCTCTTCGTGACGCGGAGCCGCTTCCAGGCGCCTTTGTTGGTCTTCAGCTTGGGCATCTTCGCGGACTCCTGGCACTTGGACCGATGAAGCCCGGCGATCGTAGGGCCCGGCGGCGCGACGTCCACTTTTCGGACGGCGTGCTGCGACGTGCCCGCGGCTACTTGTGCGTGAGCAGCACGGTCATGCGTTTTCCCTCGTAGGGGCCGGATCGCTCGACCTTGGCGAGATCCTGCAAGTCGTTGATGAAACGCTGCAGGAGCGCCTCGCCGCGGTCCTTGTGGACGATCTCGCGGCCTCGGAACATCAGGCAGATCTGGACCTTGTCGCCCTTCGCGAGGAACTCCTTCGCGTGGCGGAGCTTGACCTCGTAGTCGTGGTCCTCCGTCTTCGGTCGCAGGCGGACTTCCTTGAGGCGCGCGTGGTGGACCTTGTGCCCGGTGTGCTTCTTGCGCTGCTCGTACTTGTACTTGCCGTAGTCCATGATCTTGCAGACGGGCGGGCGCGCGTCGGGAGCGACCTCGACGAGGTCCTTCCCGGCCTCGACCGCCATCCGGCGGGCATCGTCGGTCGGGACCACGCCGACCTGCCGGCCCTCCGCGTCGATGAGGCGGACCTCACGCACGCGAATCCGTTCGTTCATCCTGGGTTCCTGTGATGTCGATGCGCTGATCGGGCACCTCCTCTAGTTCGGGACTTCGGAAATGGGGACGGAGCGCGAACGCGCGCCGTCCGGACGTGTGGGGGATCGGTGGATTCCGCGGCGCCGCTTCAACGCATGGTGCGTCGGCTGGTTCCACGCGCAAGCGCGGCACGGCCGACGGGACACAGACGGATGCGGGGCGGGATCAAGCGGTCTCGGAGCATGGTAGGGGAACCCGCCCGGGTGTCAAGCGAGCCTGATGCCGAGTTCAAGGAGCTGCTTCGCGTCCACCGTGGAGGGGGCCCCCGTCATGAGGTCCGATGCGCTCGTGGTCTTCGGGAACGCGATGACGTCGCGGATGTTCGTCAGCCCCATCAGCACTGCGATGACCCGGTCCATCCCCATCGCGAAACCGCCGTGCGGCGGCGCGCCGTACGCGAGCGCCTCGAGCAGGAAACTGAAACGCTCGTCGATCTGGGCGTCGGTCATGCCGATGAGGCCGAGGACGCGCCGCTGGAGCCTGGCATCGTGGATGCGGATGCTCCCGCCCAGGATCTCGAACCCGTTCAGCGTCAGGTCGTATCCGTGCGAGCGGACGCGTCCCGGGTCGGTCTCGATCAGGGGGACGTCCTCGGCGACCGGCGCGGTGAAGGGGTGATGCACCGAATCCCAGCGCTTCTCGTCCGCGTTCCACTCGACGAGCGGGAATCCCAGCACCCACAACGGCTTCATGTCGCCCGCAGGCTGCAGTCCGAGATGACGGCCGAGGTGGAGGCGAAGATCGCCGGACGCCGGCACCGCGACGGAACGCGGCCCGGCGAGGAAGAGCAGCACGCCGCCATCGTCGACGCCGGTCGCGGCGCGCAGCGCGTCCCTCTCCGCCGGCGTCAGGTGCTTTGCCGCTGGACCCGCCCACTCGGCGCCGAGTCGGCACCAGGCCACGCCCTTGGCCCCCCGGTCGGCGACAACCGCGGGCAACGCGTCGAGGTCTTTCCGAGTGAGCTGGTGCTTCGACGGGACGGCGATCGTGCGGACCACCCCGCCCGCCGCGACGGCGTCGCGGAAGACACCGAATGCGCAGTTGCGGAGGGATTCGCTCACGTCGCACACCGGGAGGTCGAACCGGAGATCGGGCTTGTCCGACCCATACCGCTCCATCGCCTCGGCGTACGTGAGCCGCTGGAAGGGTCGCGCGACGTCGACCCCGGCGGTCTCGAGCAGCAGCTTGTGCACGAGACTTTCCGCGACCTCCTGGACGTCCTCCTCGGTCACGAAGGACATCTCCACGTCGAGCTGGGTGAACTCCGGCTGCCGGTCGGCGCGCAGGTTCTCGTCGCGGAAGCAGCGGACGATCTGCCAGTAGCGGTCCATGCCCCCGATCATGAGGAGCTGCTTCAAGAGCTGCGGCGACTGTAGGAGGGCGTAGAAGCTGCCCGGGTGGACGCGCGAGGGGACCAGGTAGTCGCGCGCGCCCTCGGGCGTGGACTTGAGCAGGCACGGAGTCTCCACTTCGATGAAGCGGTGCGCGATCATGTGCTCCCGCACGATCTGGTTCGTGCGGGCCCGCGACACCAGCGCGCCGTTCAGCTCCGGACGGCGAACCTGCAGATACCGGTACTTCAGCTCCGTCTCCTCCGCGCTGCGATCGGGCCCCGAGACGGCAATCGGGAGCGGCTCCGATGCATTCAGGACCTCGAACGCTTCGACCACCACCTCGACCTCGCCCGTCGCACGGTCCTTGTTCGCCGACGCCCCGGGACGGACTCGCACGGTTCCGCTCGCGCGGACGACCCACTCGAGACGCGAGCGATCCGCTTCGCCCTTTGCCGCGGCCGGCGCGTCGGGCTCCACGACGACCTGGGTGATCCCGTACCGGTCGCGGACGTCGAGGAACAGGAGGCCGCCGTGATCCCGGCGCGACAGCACCCACCCGCAGAGCGATACGAGCTGTCCGGCGTGAGTCGCACGCAACTCGCCGCAAGTGTGGCTTCTGAGCATGTCTTGCCTCTCGTTGTCGCGCTTGGAGCGGCGCAGGCTAGCGCCGTGCCGAAGCTCTTGGGCGGGATTCGCCACGGCGCTAGCGTTGGGAGTTCACCCCCGAACAGGACGGAGAATCCCCATGGAGACGAGCCTCATCCTCATCAAGCCCGACGGCGTCCAGCGGCGCCTCATGGGCCGCATCCTCTCGCGCTTCGAGGAAAAGGGCCTGCAGGTCGCCGGCGCGAAGCTGATGCGAATCACCACGGAGCTCTCGGAGCGTCACTACGCCTCGCACAAGGGCAAGCCCTTCTACCCAGGCCTCGTGGCGTTCATGACGTCGGGGCCGGTGCTCGCGCTGGCGCTCCGCGGCAAGAGCTCGGTCGCCGTCGTCCGCAAGATGCTCGGCGCCACGTTCGGCAGCAAGGCCGAGCCGGGGACCATCCGGGGCGACTTCGGGATCAGCGACGGCTTCAACCTCGTCCATGCGAGCGACTCCCCGGAGACCGCGAAGGCGGAGCTCGCGCTCTTCTTCCGGCCCGAGGAACTGCTCGAGTACCAGATGGCCGACACCCCGTGGGTGTACGACACGTCCTCGGACCTTCGGTGACGCGAGGGTGACGCCCTCCGCGAGCATGGGCGCATGATGATGCGCCGCGCCGTCCTCGCCGTCCTCCTCGCGGGCTCGCTCGCGGCGTGCAACACCGTGTCGTCGGAGAACGAGGGGCTCCTCTCGAACTACCTCCAGAACGCGGCGCAGTACTACGACGGCGGCCACTTCCTGCGCGCCTACCAGCAGTGGGAGCAGGCGCTCGAGATCGACTCGGACAGCGAGAAGGCCCGGCTCGGCCAGGCGATGGCCCTCTACCAGATGGGCCGCATGGAGTCGGTCGAGGCGATCAAGCCGCTCACCGAGGCGACGAAGCGCGTCGACGAGCTCCAGAACGAGGACTTCGACCGCGACCAGTGGAAGGTGGAGCTCGCCGTCGCGCTCGTGCACCTCCGGTGGTGCGACATCTACGACCGCAAGCTCCGCCGCATCGCGGAGGAGGAACGCAAGGGCGTCGCGCCCGACAAGAAGACGCAGGAGATCTCGCGCCGCGAGTTCGAGATGCACATGGACGTCTCGGAGAAGGCACTCCACAAGGCGATCTCCGGCCCCGAGCGGGAACCCCGCGACCGGCTGACGTGCTGGCTCGGGCTCGCACGGATCGCCGCGTGGCGCGGCGACCTGGAGTCGAGTCTCAAGTACGCGAACCTCTATCTCGAGCAGATCGTCAAGTCGAAGAACCTCTGGAAGGACTCCGCCGAGCGTTTCCCGAGGGAGGCGCCGATCTACGAGGCCAAGTTCGGCGGCGCGCAGATGCAGGAAGCGGACCTGCGCGACCTGATGGGCGCCGTGCTCTTCAGGCTGGGCCGCACGGAAGAGGCCGAGGCAGAGCTCAACCTCGTCATCGGAATGTTCCCGCAGCGCGCGACCTCCTACCTCAATCGCGGGATCCTCCGTCAGATGCGCGGCGAGGACGATCTCGCCCGCAGCGACTTCAAGAAGTTCCTCTCGTACACGGAGCTCCCGGAGAACGACCCCTCGATCCTCGAGGCGTCGCGCCGGCTCGTGGAGGTCGGCGCGCGCCTCGCGGCGCAGGACGAACGCGACCGGGAGCCGGGTCCGCCGCGCTGATCCCCGCGATCGTTCGGGAGCGCTAGACTGGCGGCCATGCGTCCATCCGCCACCAGAGCCGTTCTCGCCCTCGCACTCACGTTCGCGGCACTCGCATCGCCGGCGTCGGCGGCGGACGTCCTGCAGATGAAGGACGGCAAGCTCGTCCCGGGCAGGACCGTCGCTCTCGACGACGACGGCGTCACGTTCGCGCCGGAGAGTGGCGGAGAGATGCGCGTCGGGTGGGAATCCGTCGTGCCGCTGTCGCGCTACGACCTGTGGCAGTCTTCGCTCTCGGCCGACGACGCGCCGGGACGCGTGAAGATCGCAAAGTGGGCGGTGTCCGAGGACCTGTTCCTCTATGCGAGACGCGAGCTCGTGAAGGCGAAGGGTCTGGGCTACGAGGGGCCGGAGAAGCTCGACGAACTCATCGCTCAGCTCGACCGCGAGGAGGCGGACGCCGCGCTCGCGGACACGGATTCGTTCGTCGCCGCAGGCGAGTTCGAGAAGGCGCTCGAGCGGGTGAAGAGCTACCTGAAGATCGCCCCGCCCGGTTCGGAGGCTGATCGCGTCCGCGCGCGCGTGCCCGACGTCCTCGCGCGCATCGAGAGCCGCGACTCCCAGGAGAAGGAGTCCGAAGCGGCCAGGAAGAAGGCGGAGAAAGAAGGCAAGCTGAAGGACTGGGTCGAACGGAACCTCGCCGCCGCGAAGAAGACGCAGGACGCCGCCGGCGATCGCGCGGCCGCGGGTTTCGCCGAGCTCGCGAAAGGCAACCAGACACGCGCGCGGGAGGCGCTCACCGCCGCCGAGTCGGGCTTCCAGGATGCGAGGGCCGTCTACCGCCGCGTGAAGAAGGCCGCGGGCGCGGGCGACGTGGCCGACCGCTGCGATGTCGAGAGCCGCGACTGCGACCGGCGCACGGTGCAGGTCCTGATCCGGTGGGGCCGCATGGAGGCGGACCAGAAGGCGTGGAAGCGCGCATCCCCCATCGTCGATCGCGGGCTCAAGATCGATCCGGTCGACCGCGAGCTGCTCGAGCTCCGCCGCAAGATCGACGAGAACTGGATCCGCAGGAAGATGTCGGACGTCTCCAACGCCCACGGTCACGAATCGAACTGACTTCCCGAAGCAAGGCGCTTCGGGAAATCAGGTAGACGGCCGGGACGGCCAGTAGCCCTCGATCAGGGCGTCCTCGCCGACGGACGTGACGCGAACGTCCTCGAGCCGCGGTGCCTCCTCGATCGGCCAGCCCCCACCGTGAGTCGGCGAGGGACCTGCGCCGAGCAGGATCGGCGCGCTGAACACGGCGACCTGGTCGACGATCCCCGCCCGCGCGAACGCGCCCGCGACTCGGCCGCCCGATTCGAGGAGCACGCGCCGCACGCCGCGCCCGTGGAGGACGCGCATGGCCGCCGCGGGATCGACCTGTCCCGGGCCGTCCCACGCGAGCTCGACGACTTCCGCGCCGCGACGCTCGAGCTCCGCGCGGCGCGACGCGTCGGCGCCCTCCGAGCAGATGAGGAGCGTCGGCGTCTCGCGCGCGGTCGCCACGACCTTCGATTCGGGCGAGACCGCAAGCGTCGAGTCGAGGACCACGCGGAGCGGGTTCCGTCCGCCGGGCGCCCGGCAGGTCAGCGACGGATCGTCGGCTTCGATCGTCCCGCGCCCGACGACGACCGCGTCCGCGGCGCCGCGCAGCTCGTGCACGAGTTCGCGCGAGCGGTCGCCGGAGATCCACCGCGACGCCCCCGCCGCGTCGGCGATGCGGCCGTCGATCGACATCGCCCACTTCGCGACGATCCACGGACGGTCCGAACCGAGGTGGCGGACGAACCGGGCGATCGAGGCGCGGCACTTCTCGTCGAGCATGCCGCACTCGTACAAGATCCCGGCGGCGGCGAGCTCGTTCGCCGCGCGGCCCGCCGTCGCGGGACTGGGATCGCCCGTCCCCGCGACGACGCGAGCGACTCCGGTCGCGACGATCGCCGGGACGCAAGGCGGCGTCTTCTTCCCCGAGTTCGCGCACGGCTCCAGCGTGACCACAAGGGTCCCGCCGCGAGCCCTCTCTCCCGCCTCCGCGAGCGCTGCGATCTCAGCATGCGGACCGCCCCACCGCGCGTGGAACCCGCGCCCCGCAACGGCCCCGTCGCGGTCCAGCACGATCGCGCCCACGATCGGATTCGGCTCGACCCTGAACCGTCCGTGCGCGGCGAGTGCCAGCGCCTCTGCGACGAGGCGTTCGAGCCGAGCGCGGTCGGGGGAGCCGCTCACCTCTCGCTGCCGGGGACGAACTCCCCGTAGAGCCCGGCCGCCGAAGCGCGATCCACGCGGACCCTCACGAACGCGCCGGCGAGCGACGGGTCCCCATCGAAGATCGTCGAGTGGTTGCCATCCGTCCGTCCCACGAGGTGGTGTCCGCGATCCGACGCTCCGTCCACGAGCACAAGGACGTCCGTGCCCACGAACCGCTGGTTGCGCACGAGGCAGATCTCGTCGTGGAGGTCGAGCAGGTCGTTGTTGCGGCGGAGCTTCTCGTCGTCGGGCACGTCGTCCGCGAGTTCCGCCGCGGTCGTGCCGGGACGGGGCGAGTACTTGAATACGTACACCTGCCGGAAACCGACCTCGGCGACGAGCGACCGCGTCGCCCCGTACTCCTCCTCGGTCTCGCCGGGGAATCCGACGATCAGGTCCGTGGCGAGCTCGATGCCGGGGCACAGCTCGCGCGCGCGCGCGCACATCGCGAGGTACTTATCGCGGGTGTAGCCGCGGAACATGCGGCGGAGGACCGCGTCGCTGCCCGACTGCGCGGGAAAGTGCAGGTATCCGCAGGTCTTCGGGAGCTCCGACATCGCGACGAGGAGCTCGTCCCTCAGGTCCATCGGGTTCGATGTGATGAACCGTATCCGCTCGATCCCGGGCACTTCGTGGACGAGGCGCAGCAGCGTCCCCAGCGTCGCACCTGCGGCGAGGTAGCGCCCGTAGGTGTTGATGTTCTGGCCGAGGAGCGTCACCTCGCGGACCCCGTCGTCGGCGAGGCGGCGCACCTCGTCCAGAACGTCGGCAACCGGCCGGTCGATCTGGGGCCCGCGCGTCTTCGGCACGATGCAGTACGAGCAACGGTGGTCGCAGCCGCGCATCACCGACACGTAGGCGCGGTGGCGCTGCGGACGGATGCGGACGTCGCGGACGACGTCCACGTAGCCGTCGGTCTCGACGGCGAGGACCTGTCCCTCGCGCTCGGCCCGGGCGACGAGTTCGCCCATGCGGGGGAAGCGCCGCGTGCCGCAGACGATGTCGACGTGCGGCATGCGGCGCAGGATCGACTCCGCCTCGCGCTGCGCCATGCAACCCATCACGGCGATCATCAGACCCGGGTCGCGGGCCTTGCGCTCGCGCAGCACGCCGAGCCGCGACCACACCTTGTTCTCGCTCTGGTCGCGGACGGAGCAGGTGTTGAAGAGCACCATGTCCGCCGCTTCGGCATCGTCGGTGCGGGTCCATCCCGTCGCCGCCAGACTCGAGACCGCGAGCTCCCCGTCGAGGAAGTTCATCTGGCAGCCGAACGCCTCCACGAACACGCGACGCGTCACGCGAGCACGAGCGCCTTGTCGCGCCGCTTCTCGAGACTCTTGCGCTGGGCGTCCAGGGCACGGGCGTCGTCACACGACTTCCCGTGCTCCTTCGCGACGCGCTCGTGGAGACGGCGGGCCGCGACGATCGCGCGGTCGTAGGCTTCGGCCGCCTCGGCGCCGAATCCGCCCTCGAGGAACGAATCGCCGGCGACGCTGTAGCCCGTCAGCGCACCGCCCTCGGGGTAGAGGTACTCGTAGAAGTCGTCGAGACCGTGGCCGTAGACGCCGGCGAAAAGCTTCTCACCGAAGAGATACGCGGACCTCACGACGATCGTGTTGCGGCCCATCGCGGGCAGCAGCTTCTCGAGACGCTTGCGAGCCCTTCCGTAGAGGTTGCGCACGTGCTTCAGGCGCTTCGGGTAGTAGAAGTTCACCTCGCGGTAGTAGCGCTCGTACTCCTTGGGGTCCTCGCTGCCGGCCTGCTCGCGCAGCGTCCACTCCTCCTCCTTCAGGATCGAGACCTCGTGATAGATGTTCGTCACGTGGTTGTCGAAGGGGTCGGGGCGCGCACCCTCGGTGCGGAACACCTGGTGCGAGATCTCTCGCAGCGACTTCAGGTTGTTGTTGCGCAGCGCGAGCAGCGCGTGCGAATCGAAGAGCGAGAGGAGCTCGTCGGGCGGGAGCTCCAAGTCCTTGCGATCCACGTCGTACTTCTCGGTGAACGCGACGACCCGGAGCTCGTACTGCTCGAAGAGCACGTGGAAGCTCCGGTAGCCCCCGTAGAAGACGCGGAGCAGTATCCAGCGGCGCTCGTCGGACCTCATCGGACCGCCGAACCTACTTGGCCGCTGCCGACTCCTTCGCGGACTTCTTCGTCGCGGAGGCTGCCTCGTCGCCCGCGGGCGCCGGCGGCTCGTAGTTGACGAGCTCGAGGAACGCCGTCGGAGCGGCGTCGCCCTTGCGAACTTTCGTCAGCTTGACGACGCGCGTGTACCCACCCTGCCGGTCGGCGAACGACGGTCCGATCTCGGCGACGAGCTTCGTCACGATCGTCTCGTCGTGCAGTTCCGAGATGAGCTTGCGGAAGGCGTTCAGGTGACGGACGGTGTCGCCCGCCGCCTTCGCCGCCGCGGCGCGCTTCGCCACGGTGATCATCCGCTCGGCGTAGATGCGGAACTCCTTGGCGCGCGGGAGCGTGGTCGTGATCCGGCCGTGCCGGAAGACGCTGTTCACCACGTCGCGCTTCAGCGCGTTCCTCGGACCGCTCTTCCGGCCGAACTTCCGGCCCTTGCTTCGGTGGCGCATGGCGTTGTCTACCTTCCGGTGGGACTAGGCGTTGAGGATGGCGTCGACGTCCATGCCGAGCGAGAGCGACAGCTCGTCGAGCTTCTTCTCGATCTCGCGGAGCGACGTCTTCCCGAAGTTCTTCACCTGCAGGAGGTCGTCCTTCGAACGGCGCACGAGCTCGCCGACCGTCTCGATCTTCTCCTCGCGCATGCAGTTCGACGCGCGGACCGAGAGGTCGAGCGTCGAGATCGGCCGAGAGAGGATCTCCTTCAGGTCCGAGGAGCTCTGGCCCTCTTCGTCGTCCTCGGCCCCCGCTCCGATCCCGGAGAAGATGCCGGCGGGCGCGGAAGGACCGCCGTCGCCGGCGAGCACGAACGGATTGAGGTGCTTCCTGTAGATCTTGGACGCCTCGACGAGCGCCATGTCGGGTGTGATCGTCCCATTCGTCCAGATCTCGACCACGAGCTTGTCGTAGTTCGTCATCTTCCCGACGCGCGTGGACGCGGTCGAGTAGCGCACGCGCGTGACGGGCGAGAAGATCGCGTCGACGGGGACGACCCCGAGCTCCATCTCCTCGTCGGCGTTCTCCTCGGCTGTCACGTAGCCGCGGCCGCGGCGCACGGTCACCTCGCACTCGAAGTCGGTGCCGTCCTTCGCGAGAGTGCAGAGATAGAGGTCCTTGTTGACCACCTGGATCTCGTTCGTCTCCGCGAAGTCGGCGGCCGTGACGGGACCCTTGCCGCGCTTCTTCAGCGTCAGTCGCCGCGGATCGGGTGCAGACACCTTCACAAGCAGGCGCTTGATGTTGAGCACGAACTCGGTCATGTCCTCCACCACGCCCTCGATGGTCGAGAACTCGTGCTGGACGCCGGCGATCTTCACGTGCGTGACCGCGGCGCCTTCCAGCGACGAGAGCAGCACGCGGCGAAGGCCGTTGCCGACGGTGTGGCCGAAGCCGCGCTCGAACGGTTCGGCGACGAAGAGGCCGTAATGGGGATTGCTGACCGTCTCGTCGCGGACGACGCGGTTCGGCAGTTCGAATTCACGCCAGCGGATGCGCATCTCGGGAAACCTCCGTGCACCGGGAACGAACGGCGCCTAGCAGACTCATGACTGAGGATCGTGGAAGCCGCGCCTCAGCGCGAGCACACCTCGACGACGAACAACTCGTTGATGTCGAACGGCACGTCGGCCCGCTTCGGAAGCGAGACCACGTCGCCCGACAGCTCCTCGTCGTTCGCGTTGAGCCAGGAAGGCACCTGCCGGACGCCTCGCGACATCGCGATGCCGTTCTTGACGAGGGACTTCGACTTCTCGTTCGCCGAGACGCGGACGGTGTCGCCGGGCTTCACCTGGATGCCCGGCGCGTCGGCGCGCTTGGTGTTCAGCTTCACGTGACCGTGCACGACGAGCTGCCGCGCCGCGGCGCGCGAGACCCCGAAGCCGAGCGAGTACACGACGTTGTCGAGGCGGCGCTCGAGGAGCACCAGCAGGTTCTCGCCGGTGTTGCCCTTCTGGCGGCTCGCGAGGTCGTAGATGCGGCGGAAACCCCGCTCGTGCATCCCGTAGATGCGCTTCAGCTTCTGCTTCTCGCGCAGACGGGTGCCGTACTCCGACAACCGCCCGCGCATCTTCTTTCCGGTGGCTCCGGGCGCCGTCTCACGACGCCGCACGGCACACTTCTCGGTGAAGCACCGCGCTCCCTTCAGATAAAGGAGCACGCTCTCCCGCCTGCAAAGGCGGCATTTCGCGTCCGCTACTCTGGCCATGTCTCACGAACCTCGTTCTCACGCCTTCCCGGGATCGCCTCCGCGACGTGCGGCTGCGGCTCTCGCCTGCCCGGGACTGTTACGGCGCGTGCTGCACCGAGAGCTTTCCTTTCGGAACCGCCGGAGCGGCTCCATCCGACCCGCGTCAGACGCGACGCCGCTTGCGCGGACGACAGCCGTTGTGCGGGATCGGTGTGACGTCTTCGATCGCCCTGATCTTGAGACCCGACGCCGCCAAGGAGCGGATGGCCGACTCGCGGCCGGCACCGGGACCGTTGACCAGGACCTCCACTTCGCGCACGCCCATCTTCATCGCCTTCTCGGCGGCCTTCTCGGCCGCCTTCTGAGCTGCGAACGGCGTGCTCTTGCGCGAGCCCTTGAATCCGATCGTGCCCGCCGAGTCCCAGCACAGGGTCTCGCCCGAGGGATCGGCGATCGTGATGATCGTGTTGTTGAATGAAGCCTGCACGTGGACGATCGCGCGCGGCACGTTGCGCTTGGACTTGCGCGACGCGGACGGCGCGGGCGCCGGAGTTGCGGACGGCGCCGCCGGGGAAGCCGCGGGTGCGGCCGCCGCTGCGGGCGCCGGAGGGGCGACCGCGGGGGGCGTGGTGGGACTCGGGTTCTGCTCACTCATCGGGCTAGAGCTCCTTCACGGACTTCTTGCGGGCCACCGTACGGCGCGGTCCCTTGCGGGTGCGCGCATTCGTCCGGGTGCGCTGTCCGCGCACGGGCAGGCCCTTGATGTGACGCAGACCGCGGTAGGACTTGATCTCCTTCAGCCGCTGGATGTTCTGCATCACCTGGCGGCGGAGCTGGCCCTCGACCACGTACTTGCGCTCGATGAGCTGGTTGATGTGGGCCACCTGCTCCTCGGTGAGCTCTTTCGCTCGCTTGGCGCCGTCGAGCTTCGTCTCTGCGAGGAGCTGCTTCGCCACGTACGGGCCGATCCCGTAGATGTACGTCAGCGCCACGTCGAGGCGCTTGTTCGGGGGAATGTCGACTCCGCTCACTCGGGGCATTACGTCACCTCATCCTTGCCGCTGCTTGTGGCGCTTGTTGTCGCAGATCACGCGCACCACTCCGTGGCGACGGATGATCCGGCACTTGTCGCAGATCCGCTTCACAGACGTCCTGACCTTCATGCCTCACCTTGCCGCGCCCGGCGGCTTGGGCTCATCGCCCTCGTCTCCCGGGCACCCTTGCGACGATACGGCACGCGCCGTCATCCGTCGGGGACACCTTCACCAGCACTTCGTCGCCGGCCACGAGCCTCGTCAGCACCGCGCGCGCATCTCCTGCGAGATGCGCGGTCAGCCGTCCGCCGCCCTCGAGTTCCACCAGGTACATCGAGTTCGGCAGCCGCTCCCGCACCACGGCGGGCCTGCCATCCGAAGCATTCATCACAAGACCGTCATCACCTCCGCACCCGACGCCTTGATCGCGACGGTGTGTTCAAAATGGGCGGAAAGGCTACCGTCACGGGTCACCACGGTCCAGTCATCGTCGAGGACCCGAACTTCCGGCCCCCCGAGGTTGACCATCGGCTCGATGCAGATCGCCATGCCGGGCCGTAGCACGTGGTCACGGCTCCTCGACCGCGGATCCACGTAGTTCGGCACGGACGGTTCCTCGTGCATGTGGCGGCCGATCCCGTGTCCGGCGTACTCGCGCACCAGCGTGTAGCCGCGGGACTCCGCGTGGGTCTGCACTGCGGCGCCGATCGCCGAAAGCCTGACGCCCGGCCCGGTCGCGGCGATGGCCAGATCGAGGCACTCGCGGCAGGTCTCGATGAGGCGCGCGGCCTCCGCCGAGACCTTCCCGATCGGCACGGTGATGGCCGCGTCGCCCACGAAACCGCCCCACCGCGCGCCGACGTCGATTCCGATCACGTCGCCCGCCTTGAGCTTGCGCTTGCCGGGTATCCCGTGGACGACCTCATCGTTGATCGAGGCGCAGATGCTCGCGGGGAACCCGCGATAACCCTTGAACTCGGGCGTGGCCCCCGCGGCACGGATGATCCGCTCGGCCTCCGCGTCGATGTCGAGAGTGGTCATGCCCGGTCCGATGTTCTCTCCCGCCCATGCGAGCACCTCGGCCACGATCCGGCCGGCCTGGCGCATCGCGCGGAACTCCTCCTCGGTCTTGATGCTGATCATCGGGCGGAGAGCTCCGCCGCAGCGCTGACGCGCGCGTGGACTTCGGCCGGCGTGCCGGTGCCGTCGACGGAGCGCAGAAGGCCCTTCGCCCTGTACCACGCGATGAGCGGCGCGGTGAGCTTGTCGTAGTTCCGCAGACGCTCCCGGATCACGTCCGGCGTGTCGTCGGCGCGACTTCGGCCCAGGAGGCGCCGGAGCAGTTCGTCCGGCGGGACGTCGAAGAACACGACGTGGGAGAGCGGACTGCGGTCAGCGGCGAGCTTCGAGTCGAGCTGCTCGCCTTGCGGAAGCGTCCTCGGGAAGCCGTCCAGTACGAACCCCTGACCGCAGTCCGCGTCGTCGAGTCGCGCCGAGATCACGCCCCACGTCACGTCGTCGGGGGCGAGCTTGCCCGCGTCGAGGAATGGCTTGACCCTGAGACCGACGGGCGTGCCCATCGCGGCTGCCCCTCGCATCATCTCGCCGGTCGAGAGGTGCGGGATCCCGCACGACTTCGCGAGATCGGCGGCCTGCGTGCCCTTCCCGGCGCCCGGAGGGCCGAGGAAGACGAGGCGCAGGGCGCTCATCGAGGCGTCCCCTTCATGAACCCCTCGTAGTTCCGCATCAGGAGCTGCGCGTTGATGCGGTCGACGAGGTCGAGCGCCACGGACACGACGATCAGGATCGACGTGCCGCCGAGGAATGTGGCGGACGCGTAGGAGACCCCGAGCACGGTCGAGACGACCTGGGGGAGCAGGCTGATGAAGACGAGGAAGAACGCCCCCGCCAGCGTCAGCCGGATCATCACCTTGTCGAGGAAGTCGGCCGTGGCCTTGCCAGGGCGGATGCCGGGGACGAAGGCACCGTACTCCTTCATGTTCTTCGCCATCTCGTTCGGCTGGAACATGAGCTGCACCCAGAAGAACGAGAAGAAGAAGATCAAGCCGACGTCGAGCACGGTGTACGTCCAGCTCGCATGCTGCTTGTTGAAGAGGTCCTTGCCGTAGTCCCAGCTCATCACCCCGAAGATGACTCCCGGGAAGGCGAGCAGCGAGCTCGAGAAGATCACCGGCATCACGTTGGCCTGGTTGACCTTCAGCGGGAGGTAGTGCTTCTGGCCGCCGTACACGCCGCGTCCGCGGACCATGCGCGCATACTGAATCGGAATCCGCCTGGAGCCCTTGGTCACGTAGACGACCGCCATCGTGACGGCGAGGTACAGGATGATGATGACGGCCGCCTTGAGCGCACCCTGCGCGAACGCCGCGTCGGCGTCGCCGGTGCCCGTGGTCCGGAAGAGGTCCTCGCCCAGGCTCTCCATGCGCGCCAGGATGCCGGCCATGATCAGGAGCGAGATGCCGTTGCCGACGCCGTGCTCGGTGATCTGCTCGCCGATCCACATCAGGAAGATCGTGCCGCAGGTGAGTGCGAGCACCGCCGGCACGAAGAATCCGATCCAGAACCCGGGGAAGGCGCCGTCCCAGTCGGCCCGATTGACGAGCTGGATGCCGGGGAACCCGATGTTGCTCGGGTCCATGATCACGCCCTTCACCACGAACGAGGCCTGCACGATGCAGATCGGCACCGTGCCCCAGCGCATCCACTGGTTCAGGCGCTTCTGCCCCTGCGACCCCTCCTTCACCATCTTCTCGAGGGAGGGCACGACCTTCCCGAGGATGCTGAAGATGATCGACGAGGAGATGTACGGCATGATGCCGAGGCTGAAGATGCCGATCTGCAGCAGGCTTCCGGCCGAAAGCACTCCGACCATGTTGAAGAAGTCGCCGAAGGTGCCGCCCGCCTCGGCCCCCTGCTTCTCCACCTCGCGAAGGAAATCGTAGACGCGCTGCAGCGAGATGCCCGGGATCGGGATCTGGGTCCCGATGCGGAACACGAAGAGCAGAATCAGCGTCGTGACGATCTTCTTCCGAAGATCGTCGATGCGGAAGACGTTGAGGACCTTCTCGAACATCCGGCCGCGGCCCTACGCCCCGGACCGGTGCGGGAGCACGGTCGCCGTGCCGCCGGCCTTCTCGATCTTGTCCTTCGCGGTGGCGCTGAACGCGTGCGCGCTGACGTCGAGAGCGACGGTGACGTCGCCGCGAGCCAGGACCTTGACGCGTCCCCAGCGGTTCGCGGTGACGCCCTTCTCCGAGAGCAACTCCGGAGTGATCTTCGAGCCGGCGAACTCGACCAGACGGTCGAGGTTCACGACGTCGAACGCCTCGCGGAACATGGTGTTGCGGAACCCGCGCTTCGGGATGCGCCGGATGAGCGGCATCTGGCCGCCCTCGCGGTGGAGCAGGCCGCCGAATCCCGCCTTCGACGCAGCGCCATTGAAGCCGCGGCCGGACGTCTTACCGCAGCCGGAGCCCGAGCCGCGCCCGACGCGCACCTTCTTGCGGTTCTTGCCGACCGCCATGACTTTCGAGAGGTCCATTAGAGCGTCACTCCACGAAGCGCCTCGACCTGGCCGCGCGTGCGCAGCCGGAGGAGACCGTCCATCGTCGCGCGCACGACGTTGACCGGATTGGTCGAACCGTACGTCTTGGTGAGGATGTCGTGGACGCCCGCAACCTCGAGCACGGCGCGGACGGACGGGCCGGCGGTCACGCCGGTGCCGGGCGCCGCGGGCGAGATGAACACGCGCGTCGAGCCGTACCAGCCCTTCACCACGTGCGGCACCGTGTGCGCCACGAGCGGGACTCGCATCAGCTTCTTCTTCGCGTCCTTGACGGCCTTCTCGACCGCCATCGGGACTTCCTTCGCCTTGCCGAAGCCGTAGCCGACCACGCCGGCGCCGTCGCCGACGACCACGAGGGCGCTGAAGGAGAACCGGCGTCCACCCTTCACGACCGTGGCGCACCGGTTGATCTTCACCACCCGGTCGGAGAGGTTGAGGCCATCGGCCTCGACGAAGGGAACGCTGTCGTACTTCATGGTGTTCCTCGCTCCCTAGAACTTCAGGCCGGCTTCGCGAGCCGCGTCCGCGAGCGCCTTGACCCGGCCGTGGTAACGGTACCCGGCGCGGTCGAACGCAACGGCCTCGACGCCCGCAGCCTTGGCGCGCTTCGCGATCTCGGCACCGACGGCCTTGGCGCCGGAGATGGCGCCGCCGTTCGCGTCGCCCAGCGAGCCCGCCTTGGCGAGGTCGAGCGAGGACGCGGCACAGAGAGTGACCCCGCGCGTGTCGTCGATGACCTGCGCATAGATCTGCAGCAGCGTCCGGTGGATCGCGAGGCGCGGACGCGCCCCGGTGCCCGAGAGCCGCCCGCGGATACGGCGCCGCCGCCGGTCTCGCATCATCTTCTTCTTGATCAGGTGCTTCATGGTTCGTTATCCGCCGGCGCCGGCCGAGGCGAACGACTTGCCGGCCTTGCGCTGGATTCGCTCGTTCTCGTACTTGATTCCCTTTGCGTTGTACGGCTCGGGAGGCCTCACAGACCTCACCTTCGCTGCGAATTGCCCGACCTGCTGCAGGTCGCAACCCGTCACGATGATGCGCGTCGCCGACGGGAGGTCGATCGTGAGCCCTTCGGGCACGTCGATCATCACCTCGTTCGCGAAGCCGACCTTCAGGCCGAGCTGCTTGCCCTTCTTCGCCGCCTGGTATCCGACGCCTTGGATGTCGAGGATGCGCGTGAAGGGCGTCTGCACGCCCGCGATGTTGTTCTCGAGCACGCTGCGGACGAGTCCGTGGCAGCACCGGTCGTGCTTCGTGTTTCCGGTGCGCTCCACCCTGACCGCGTCGCCGTCGACGACGACCTTGACGGCGCCGGGTGCCACGAACTTCACGGTGCCCTTCGGTCCCTTGACGGTGAGGTTCCGTCCGTCGGACGCGATGGTCACGCCCTTCGCGAGCTTGAGCGGCTTGAGGCCGATTCGGGACATGTCGCCGGCTCCTTCCGCTAGCTGATCTTGCAGAGGACCTCGCCGCCCGCGTTGCGCTCGCGCGCCTCGCGGTCGGAGATCACTCCGCGGTCCGTGGAGAGGACGAATATCCCCTGCCCCGACGAGGGGCCGGAGAGTTCGGTCGCGCGGCTGTACACGCGCCGGCCGGGCTTGCTGACGCGGGTGATCTCGCGGATCACGTTCTCGCCGTCGGGCCCGTACTTGAGAGTGAGACGAAGGACCGTGCGGTCCTCGAGCTCGATCACGAGGAAATCGGAGATGAAGCCCTCGCGCTTCAGCACTTCGGCGATCCCGAGCTTCAACTTGGAGCCCGGGATGTCCACGGTGCGCTGATGGATCGAGTTCGCGTTGCGGACCCGGGTCAGCATATCGGCGATGGTGTCGGTCATGCTCATGTGTGCGACTCCGAGTCCCTACCAGGACGCCTTCTTGACACCCGGGATCTCGCCCCGATGAGCCATGTTCCGGAAGCAGATGCGGCAGATCGTGAACTTGCCGAGGAAGGCCCGCGGCCGGCCGCAGAGACGGCATCGGTTTCGGTGGCGAGTCTTGTACTTCGGCTTGTTCTTCGATTTGTTGATCTTGGAGATACTGGCCAAGGGATGGCCTCCTTCGCTTCAGGCTAGGTGCGGAACGGCATGCCGAAGAGCCGGAGCAGCTCCAGCGAGGCTTCGGGACCGCCGTTCTTGATTCCGATCGTGACGTTCATGCCCTGGAAGTGCTCGACCTTGTCCGCCCGGATCTCCGGGAAGACGATCTGGTCGGCGAGTCCCATCGAGTAATTGCCGGCCTGGTCGAACGCCGTGTTCTTCAGTCCGCGGAAGTCACGGATACGCGGGATCACGACGCTGATGAGCCGGTCGAGGAACTCATACATCCGCGCGCCGCGGAGCGTCACGACCGCACCCACGATCACGCCCTCCCGCAGGCGGAAGTTCGAGACCGCCATTCGCGAGTGGGTCATCATCGGGCGCTGGCCGGTCACCACAGCGAGGTCCGCCGCAGCCGACTCGACTGCCTTCTTGTTCTCGTGGACCTTGCCGAGCCCCATGCTCACGACGATCTTGTCGAGCTTCGGCACGGCCATGACGG
Organism: Planctomycetia bacterium; assembly: GCA_031404455.1. Classification (GTDB taxonomy): domain Bacteria; phylum Planctomycetota; class JAJSAM01; order JAJSAM01; family JAJVHW01; genus JANNHP01. The sequence continues at coordinate 28,331 of JANNHP010000105.1, forward strand.
TCGTGTAACCGAAGCGCTCGCGCATCTTCGGCACGATCTCGGTCTTGTACTTGTCTCTGAGACGGGCCACTGTCGTCTTCTCCGTAGCTGTTCGCGCGCTCACGACTTCCTCGCCCCGCGGTCGGTGACCGCGCCGTCCTCGCCCCGCACGGCTCGCGCTAGCCGCACGGGCTGTCCGGCCGCCGTCACCAGCATCAGGTTGGAGATGGCGACCGGCGACTCGCGCTCGATGCGCCCGCCCTGCGGATACCGCGGCGACTTCTTCATGTGGCGGATGCGGCGGTTGACGCCCTCGACCCACACGAGACCCGCTTCGCGATCGACGCGGAGCACGCGGCCGCGCGTCGGCGGCTTCTCGGGGTTGCGGTTGCGGCGCCCGGCCATGACCTGCACCGTGTCGCCGACCTTGATCCTCGTCGACATGACTAGACGACCTCCGAAGCGAGGGAGACGATCTTCATGAAGTTCTTCGCCCGCAGCTCGCGCGCGACCGCGCCGAAGATGCGGGTGCCGCGGGGGTTGCCCTCGTTGTCGATCAGCACGACCGCGTTGCTGTCGAAACGCACGTAGCTGCCGTCCTCGCGGCGGACGGACTTGCGCGTCCTGACGACCACGCCCTTCACGACCTCGCCCTTCTTCACGGCACCGGTCGGGATGGCCTTCTTCACCGAGCAGACCACCATGTCCCCGAGCGAACAGGTCTTCCGGGCGGACGCGCCGAGGACGCGGATGCAGCGGACGCGCTTGGCGCCCGTGTTGTCCGCGACGTCGAGCATCGTGTGGAGTTGGATCACGACTTCGCCTCCACGGCGGAGCCCTTCGGAGCGATCGCGGCCACGTCCACGTCGGCGTGGACCACGTCGCCGTGGGACTTCTTCACGACGCGGACGAGCCGCCAGTTCTTGGTCTTCGAGATCGGACGCGTCTGCATGATCTCGACGTCGTCACCCTCGCGGGCCGTGTTGCCCGGGTCGTGGGCGACGTACTTGCTCTTGCGCCGCATGTACTTCTTGTAGAGCGCGTGCTCGACGAGGCGCTCCTCCGTCACGACGATCGTGTCCTTCATCTTGGCGCTGATGACGCGGCCGATCAGCGTCTGGCGCTTGGCGCGGTCCTTGGTTGCGTCGCTCATCACTTCTTCGCTCCCCGCTCGATTCCGAGCTCGCGTTCGCGCAGCACGGTCCGCATGCGCGCGACCTCGCGGCGCAGCGTCCGGACCTTGTTCGGATCGCCCGCCTTCTCACTGCCGCGCTGGAACTTCGTCTTCCAGATCTCGCGTTCCGCCGCCGCGATCTCGCGGCGCATGTCGTCGGCCGACTTCTGTCGCAATTCGGTGGCGTTCACAGCTTGTGCCTCCTCCGCGCGAAGCGGACGCGAATGGGCAGCTTGTGCGCTATGCGGTTGAGCGCAACCTTGGCCTTCGCCTCGGGCACGCCGCCGACCTCGAAGATCACCGTCCCGGGCTTGACCACCGCGACCCAGTCCGCGACGTCGCCCTTGCCGGTGCCCATGCGCACCTCGGCCGGCTTCGCCGTCACGGGCTTGTGCGGGAAGACGCGGACCCAGAGGCGTCCCTCTCCCCCGAGATAGTGGCTGCACGCGACGCGTCCGGCCTCGATCTGCCGCTGGCTGATCCAGCCGCGCTCGGTCGCCTGCACGCCGAACTCTCCGAACGACACGAACTGCCCGCGCGTGGCGCAGCCGCGCACCTTGCCGCGGTGCTGCTTTCGCCTCTTGGTCCTCTTCGGCATCAGCATGGCGGTCTACCTCGACCTCTGGAGCGACGCGCCCTTGCGGATCACGCCCTTGTAGATCCAGACCTTCACGCCGATCCGGCCGTAGGTGCAGCGCGCCTCCGCGAAACCGTAGTCGATGTCGGCGGAGAGCGTCGTGAGCGGGATCGATCCCTTGAGCTGGGCCTCGACGCGCGCGATCTCGGCGCCGCCCAGGCGGCCCGCGATGCGGATCTTGATCCCCTTGGCGCCGCGTTCCATCGTCAGCTGCATCGCACGCTTCAGCGCGCGGCGGAACGAGGCTCGCTTCTCGAGCTGCTCCGCGATGCCCTCGGCGACGAGCTGGGAGTTGAGCTCGGGACGGGTGATCTCGTGGATGTTGAGCGTGATCGCCTTCTTGGTGAGCTTCTCGAGCTCGCCCTTCAGCTTGTCGACCTTCACGCCCTTGCGCCCGATGAGCACGCCCGGCCGTGCGCAGTGGACGAGGACCATGATCTGGTCGCCCTTGCGCTCGATCTCGACCTTCGGGATGCCGGCGAAGTAGTACTCCTCCTTGACGAACTCGCGGATGCGCTTGTCCTCGATGAGGAGATCGCCGAAGCCTTCCTTTCGGGAGTACCAGCGCGAGTCCCAGTCCCGCGTGATGCCGACGCGGAAACCGTTCGGGTGGATCTTCTGGCCCATCTACGCGTTCTCCTGTCCGCCCGTGGCCGGCGCGGACTGTGCTTCCGCCTTGCGCGACGCTTCGACGCGCGCGCGGCGGCCCTTGGCGGCGGACACCTGCGTGCGGCGCCCGCGCTTCGGCTCGCGCTCCGCGAGCACCACCGTCAGGTGCGCGTGGCGCGAGATGAGCGGGAACATCTGTCCGCGCGCACGCGGCGTCCACATCTTCGTGCGAGGCCCGTCGTCGGCGCGCACGTCGACGACGTGCAGACGGTTGTGGTCCACGCCGGAGTCGAGCTGCGCGGTCGCGAGCGCGCTCATGATCACCTTGGTGAGCATCGGCGCCGCGCGCTTCGCGGAGAAGCGCAGGATGTCGAGCGCCTGGTTGACGGGCTTGCCCCGGATCATGTCGAGGACGTAGCGCGCCTTGCGAGGCGAGATCGCGGCTCCCCGATGCACGGACTTGAAGGTCTTCTCGGACATTGCCTCACGCCCCCGGCGTCGCGGCCTTGGCGGTCGTGTGTCCGCGGAAGATGCGGGTCAGGGCGAACTCGCCCAGCTTGTGCCCCACCATCTCCTCGGTCACGAACACGCGGACGAACGTCTTCCCGTTGTGGACCGCGAACGTGTGGCCCACGAAGTCCGGGATGATCGTGCACGAGCGGCTCCACGTCTTGAGCGGTTCGCGGTTGTTCTGGGACTTCTGCGCGCGGACGCGGCGCCAGAGGCGCTTGTCCACGTGCGGGTCCTTCTTCATCGATCTCGACATCGCTTACTCCGCTTCCTTCGTCACTTGGTGCGGCGCCTGAGGATGAGCCGGTTGCTCGCCTTCTTCTTCTTGCGCGTTTTCCCGCCCTTGGCCAGTTTGCCCCACGGCGAGCACGGCGGGCGACCGGCGCCCGAGCGGCCCTCGCCGCCTCCGTGAGGGTGGCTGTAGGGGTTCATCGCCGAGCCTCGCACGTGCGGCCGGATGCCGCGATGACGGCTGCGGCCGGCCTTGCCGATCGAGACGAGCAGGGCGTCGACGTTGCCGACCTGCCCGATCGTCGCGCGGCAGTCCTCGGGGACCAGGCGCATCTCCCCCGAGGGCATCACGAGCTGCGCCATGCCCTCGCCGCGGGCGGCGAGCTGGACCTGCGAGCCCGCTGCGCGGCCGAGCTGGCCGCCGCGGCCGGGCACGAGCTCGACCGAGTGCACGTAGAGGCCGAGCGGGATCGACTTCAGAGCGAGACAGTTGCCCGGACGCGGCTCGGCGTTCTCGCCCGACATGACCGTCTGTCCGACCTGCAGTTCGCGCGGAGCGAGGATGTACCGCTTCTCGCCGTCCTTGTAATACAGGAGCGCGATGCGGGCGGACCGGTTCGGGTCGTACTCCACCGAGTGGACGACCGCGGGAACCCCGTCCTTGTCCCGCTTGAAGTCGATGAGACGGAAGCGGCGCTTGTGGCCGCCGCCGCGGTGGCGCGACGTGAGGTGCCCGTGCGCGTTGCGTCCGCCCGTCTTCCTGATCGGGGCGAGCAGCGAACGCTCAGGCGTGCTCTTCGTGATCTCGGCGAAGTCGGACACGGAGGAGTTCCTCCGCCCGGCCGACGTCGGCTTGTAGACCCGGATGCCCATCTCTCAGTCTCCTCGTCGCGTTCGAGCTAGAAGAGCTCGATCGCGTTGCCTTCCTGCAGCTTGACGAACGCCTTCTTCCAATCGGGACGCCGCGCAATCGCGCGCCCGTGACGGCGGAACTTGCCGTGCACGCGGGCGGTGTTGACCGACACGACCTTTACGCTGAAGAGCTTCTCGACGGCCTTCTTGATCTGGATCTTGTTCGCGTCCGTGTGGACCTCGAAGACGTAGGTGTTCGTCTTCTCGAGCTTGTCCATCACGCTCTCGGTGACGAGCGGACGCTTGATGACGGCGTAGATGTCAAGCATGCGCCGGCTCCTTCCTCACGCTGCCGACCCGCTCGCGGACGAGCTCTAGGGCTCCCGCGGAGAAGATCGTGACCCGGTGGCGCAGGAGGTCGTACGCGTTGACGTCGGCGGCCCGGACGATCGTGACCCCCTCGACGTTGCGCGCCGACTTCCAGACGTTCTCGTCGTGTTCCGCGACGACGATCAGCCACGGGCCTCGCATCCCGAGCGACTCGATCATCGCCGCGACGCGCTTCGTCTGCGGTTTGCCGAGCGCGAGCCCGTCCACGAAGGCGACTTCGCCGTCCCGGAACTTCCCGGCGAGCGCCGCGCGCGTCGCCGCGCGCAGTTCCTTCCTGGGAAGTGAGTACGAGTAGTCGCGCGGGTGCGGCCCGTGGATGATGCCGCCGCCGACCCACAGCGGCGAGCCCTTGAAGCCGGCGCGCGCACGACCCGTATGCTTCTGCTTCCAAGGCTTGATCTTGCTGTCGTTGACCTCGGCGCGCGTCAGCGTGTCGTGGGTGCCCGCACGCAGGTTCGCCTGGTACATGAGCACCGCCTCGCGCTGGATGCGGCGCGGCGAGCGCGCCCCGAGCGACGCGACGTCCACCTCGGTGGAGCCCACCTTGGCGTCGGCGAAATGGTAGATCTTGCAGGTTGCCATCTCGGTCTCCTACGCCCGGCCCTTGCCCTTGGCGCCGGCCTTCCGGACGTACACGAGGCCGGTGTCCCATCCGGGCACCGGTCCCGCGACCATCAGGTAGTTGCGCTCGGCGTCCACGGCGACGACCTTCAGGTTGCGCACCGTGCTGCGCACGTCACCCATGTGACCGGCCATGCGCTTGCCCGGCCATCGACGCGCGGGAAAGGTGTTCTGGCCCGTGGACTTCGTCTCGCGATAGTTCTTCGACCCGTGCGAGCGCGGACCCAGGTTGAACTTGTGGCGCCTTCGGACGCCCTGGAAACCGCGGCCGCGGCTCGTGCCGACGATGTCGACCCTGCCGCCCACCTCGAAGACGTCGGCGACGCGGACGGTGTCACCCGGCTTCAGGGTGTCCTCGGCGGTGACGCGCACTTCGCGCACGGTCGCGGCGGCGGTCTCCATCCCGGCCTTCTTGGCCGATCCGACCTGGGGCTTCTTGGCGCGCGAGGCGCGCGCCTCGCCGAAGCCGAGGACGACTGCCTCGTAGCCGTTCGAGCCCTTGGTCCGGCGCTCCATCACGCGGTTGGGACCGACCTCGAGCACGGTGACGCCGAGCATCGCGCCCGAGGCGTCGAATACGGACGTCATGCCGACTTTGCGGCCGATCAGGCTGTCCACGCTCATCGTCCTCACCCGTCACTTGAATGCGCGGTCTACTCGCGGCCCGCGCCGCCGCCGCGAGGCAGCGCCCCGCAACACGCGAGGGTCGCCGGCGAATTGCGCCCTGCGACCCTCGCCCGGTCCCTACACCTTGATGCGGATGTCGACGCCCGCCGGCATGCTGAGCTTGGCGAGCGCGTCCATCGTCTTCGCCGTCGGCTCGGTGATGAAGATCAGCCTCTTGTGCGTCCTGATCTCGAACTGCTCGCGGCTCTTCTTGTCGATGTGGGGCGAGCGGAGCACGGTGAAGCGCTCGACCCTCGTCGGCAACGGCACTGGGCCCGAAACGCGCGCACCCGTTCGCTTGGCGGTCTCCACGATGTCACGTGCGCTCTGGTCGATCGCCTCGTGGTCGTAAGCCTCCATCCGGATCTTGATCTTGGGCTGCATGTCACGCTCTCTGCCGCAAGCCTTCGGGAATCACCGCCGAACGATGGCGAAACGGCCGATTGAACCGGCGCCGCGGGGCACCGCCAACTTTTGACCGCGCGGCAACGAGCTGCGCGGACGAACGACGACCACTCGCTCCTCGCTCGAGGGGGTCCCGGCCGAAGCCGACCTTCCCGGTCAAGTCGCGAACGGAGGAATGTAGCAGCGCTCCTCGGCGAGACGCGAGAAAACGAAGATGAATCGCGTCAGAACCCGAAGTCCCGGGCTCGCTCGGGCGGCACGGGCGCATAGCTGTGCGGCTCCATGGAGTAGCCGGCGCGGCCCTGGCTCTGGCTCCGCACCGCGGTCGAGTAGCCGAACATCTCGGAGATCGGCACCAACCCGCGGATCGTCGCGATCACCTCGGTGTGGTCGACGGATTCGATCGTGGCGCGGCGACGGTTGAGGTCGCCGAGCACGTCGCCCATGTACTCGGCGGGCGTCTGGACCTCAAATCTCATGATCGGCTCGAGCACCACGAACGGGACCGAGTCGAACGCGTCGCGGAACGCGAGCGACGCCGCCGCCTCGAACGCCACGTCGCTGGCTTCGTTGTCGCGCGTCGCGGCGTCGATCACGGTCGCGCGCAACTGCACGACGGGGAGTCCGCAACCGGCGCCGCCCTGGAACGACGTCAGCACGGCCGACTTGACGTTTGGGACGAACTGCTTCGGGATGGCGCCCGGCCGCGAGAGATCGAGGAACTCCGCCTTCGCGAGCGCGGGCATCGGATCGAGGCGCAGCCTGATCCGCGCATAGTGTCCCTTCTCGCCGATGACGCGTTCGAACGCGTGCTCCGCCTCTGCCGTCGTGCTGAGCGTCTGCCGGTACGCCACGCGCGGCTTGCCGGTCTGCACGCGCACCCCGAACTCGCGTTCCAGCCGGTGCACGAGGACCTCGAGGTGCAGCTCACCCATGCCGTGGATGATCTTCTGGCCCGTCTCCTCGTCCACGCGCGTCGAGAATGTCGGGTCGTCGCGCGCGAGCTTCTCGATCGCGGTCTCGAGCGCGTCCTTGTCCGCCGACGATCGCGGCTCGATGGCGAGCGAGATGACCGGTTCCGCGAAGGACATCGACTCGAGCAGGATGGGCTCGCGCTTCGGGCACAGCGTGTCTCCGGTGACCGTGTACCGGAGCCCGATCGCGGCCGCGATCTCGCCGACGCCCGCTTCCTCGATGGGAATGCGCTCGTCGGCGTGCATCTGCACGAGGCGCGCTATCCGCTCTACCTTGTCGCGGCGGGGATTGTAGAGCTGGTCCCCCACCTTGAGCGTGCCGGAGTAGACGCGCAGATAGGTCAGGTCACCGTGGGAATCGGCGAAGGTCTTGAATGCCAGCGCGCTGAGCGGCTCGTCCTGCGCGAAACGGCGCACGACCTCGCGGCCCGAAGCCGGGTCGTGGCCGATGACGCTCCCGATGTCGGCGGGCGACGGCAGGTACGCGACGATCGCATCGAGGAGCGGCTGGATTCCCCTGTTGCGCAGCGCCGCGCCGCACAGCACCGGATGGAACGCGAGCTTCAGCGTCGCCGCCCTGATCGCCGCGCGCAGATCGTCTTCGGCGAGGTCGCCCTGCTCGAGATAGCGCGCGAGGATCTCGTCGGAAGCGTGCTCGGCAGCCGCCTCGCACAACTCGGCGCGCGCGATGCCCGCCTCGTCGACGAGCGCCGCGGGGATCTCGGCCGCATGGACCGTCTTGCCCTGGTCCGCGTCGTCGAACGTCAGGTACTTGCGAGCGACTAGATCCACGACTCCGAGAATCTCCTGACCGTTCATGTGCGGGATGACGACCGGAACGGCGGTCGCGCCGAGGCGCGAGTGGATCGTCTCGATCGCCTTGCGATAATCGGCGCCTGGCTTGTCGAGTTTGTTGATGAAGCAGATCCGCGGCACGCGGTACCGCGTCGCCTGGCGCCAGACCGTCTCGGACTGCGCCTCGACGCCGTTGAGTCCGTCGAACACGACCACGGCGCCGTCGAGGACCCGGAGGCTGCGCTCCACCTCGGCGGTGAAGTCCACGTGACCGGGCGTGTCGATCAGGTTGATCTGATGCCCCTGCCACGAGAGGGTCGTGGCGGCGCTGGTGATCGTGATCCCCCGCTCGCGCTCCTCCTCCATCCAGTCCATGTGGGCGATCACCTGGGCGTCGAGGTAGGTCTCGTAGATGGTGAAGAAGTTCGAGGCCCCGGAGACCGCGGGGCGGCCCTGGTAGACCCGCTTG
>JANNHP010000106.1:0-37051 GCA_031404455.1 Planctomycetia bacterium
TGCCGGTCCAGCTCTACATCGGCGGCGCCGAGCACGCGAACGGGCACTGTCTCTACTTCCGGTTCATCACCAAGGTGCTCCACGACGCCGGCTGGCTCGACATCGACGAACCCGTCGTGCGGATGTTCCACCACGGCATGGTCGAGGACGGCGAAGGCCGCACGATGTCGAAGTCGCTCGGCAACGTCGTCTCGCCGATCGACATCATGCGCGAGTACGGAGCCGACGCCGCGCGCCTCGCCATGTTCTCGTTCGCGCCGTCGGACGCGGCGATCAGTTGGAACGAAGAGGGCGTGCGCGGCGCGAAGAAGCTCGTGCAGCGCGTGTTCGATCTCGTCGGTGAGTTCGCCGAGCTCGCGATGTCGTCTGAGGGACCCGCCCGCCCGGCGGGCGCCGCCGCGAAGGAGCTGCGTCTGCGCGCGCACGAAGTGGTCCGCCGGTTCGACGCGGCGTTTCGCGGCGACCTCGCGCTCAACCCGGGCGTCGCGGCCGTGTACGAGCTGCTCAACGCGTTCCCGTCGATCGACGAGGCGCTCGCCTGGCCCGACGCCGACCGCGCAGCCGTGGCGGAGGCCGTCCGCCTCCTCGTCCTGGCGCTGGCGCCCGTAGCGCCGCACCTCTGCGAGGAACTGCACGAACGGCTCGGCGGGAAAGGCAGCGTCTTCCGCGAACCGTGGCCGGAGTTCGACCCGGCGGCACTGCGCCGTGACGAGGTCGAGATCGCGGTGCAAGTCAATGGGAAGATCCGCGAGCGGATCCGCGTTCAGGCCGACTCGGACGAGTCGGCGGTGCGCGCCGCCGCGATGGCGGTGCCGAAAGTGGCAGCCGAGATCGCCGGACGCGTGCCGAAGAAGGTGATCGTCGTGAAAAACCGTCTCGTGAACTTCATCCTCCAGTAGCCCTTGTCGTCATGGCGCCGGGCATCCCGGCGCTGAGTAATGCTGAGTAATCCTGCGAGGCGAGCCAACGACCATGAGTGCACAGCAAGGGTTGACGAGCCGAAGTCAGGATTACTCGCAGTGGTACCTCGACGTCATCGCCGCCGCCGACATGGCGGAGCACGCGCCCGTCCGCGGCTGCATGATCATCAAGCCGTGGGGCTACGGGATCTGGGAGCGCATGCAGCGCGTCCTCGACGAGCACATCAAGGACACGGGCCACGAGAACGCGTACTTCCCGCTGCTGATCCCGCAGTCGATGCTCCAGAAGGAAGCCGAGCACATCGAGGGCTTCGCGCCCGAGTGCGCGGTCGTCACGCAGGGCGGCGGCAAGGAGCTCGAGGAGCCGCTCTACATCCGGCCGACGTCCGAGGCGATCATCTGCTCGTCGTACGCAAAGTGGGTCAGCTCCTGGCGCGACCTGCCGATCAAGATCAACCAGTGGGCGAACGTGGTCCGCTGGGAGATGCGCCCGCGTCTCTTCCTCCGCACGCTGGAGTTCCTCTGGCAGGAGGGCCACACCGCGCACGAGACGCAGGCGGAGGCGCTCGCGGAGGTGATGACGATGCTCGACGTCTACGCGCGCTTCACCGAGGAGACGCTCGCGATCCCGGTCATCCGCGGCGTGAAGTCGTCGGCGGAGCGCTTCCCGGGCGCGGTCGACACGTACTGCATCGAGGCGATGATGCAGGACGGCAAGGCGCTCCAGGCCGGCACGTCGCACGACCTCGGACAGAACTTCTCGAAGACCTACGGGATCCAGTTCCAGGCGCGCGACGGCACGAACCAGCACGCGTGGGGGACGTCGTGGGGCGTCTCGACGCGCCTCGTCGGCGCGCTGATCATGACGCACGCCGACGACCTCGGCATGGTCGTGCCGCCGGCTCTCGCACCGGTGCAGGTCGTGATCGTGCCGATCTACAAGACCGACGAGGAGCAGAAGGACCTCTCGGCCGAGTGCACGCGCATCGCGGCGGAGCTGAAGCGCGTCGGCGTCCGCGCGAAGGCGGATCTCCGCGACAACCTGCGCCCGGGCGCCAAGTTCTTCGAGTGGGAGAAGAAGGGCGTGCCGCTGCGCCTCGCGATCGGGCCGCGCGACAAGGCGGAGGGCAAGGTCGAGATGAAGCGGCGGATCGCCGCCGATCCGAAGGCGAAGGAGTTCGTGCCGGTCGTGACGCTGCCGACGTCGGTGCCGCAGATCCTCGCCGACATCCAGCGCGAGATGCTGGACCGCGCCCGGGCGTTGCGCGCGCAGCGCAGCGTGCCACTCGATTCGTACACGGAGTTCAAGTCGAGGATCGAGGGCGGCGGCTTCTTCCACATGCGCTGGTGCGGCGCCGCCGCGTGCGAGGCGAAGGTGAAGGAGGAGACGAAGGCGACGATCCGCTGCATCCCGTTCGAGTCGGTGGCCGACCCGGGGCCGTGCGTGATCTGCGGCGCGGCCGCCGACGGACGTCGCGCCGTCTTCGCGCGAAGCTACTGAGAACCGACCGGATACCCTCTCCACCCATGGCCAAGGGCATCTTCAGCGCGATCCTCGGGAACGACGACGACGACGAGCCGGGAGCGAAGCCGGCGCGACCGGCCGAGTCGGCGCCCACGAGCGACACGGCGTCGGCTCCGCGGAGCATCCCCGACGCGTGGGCGCGCCTCGCCGAGCAGAGCAAGCGGCTCGAGGAGCGTCTCGCCGCGCTGGAAGACGTCCACAAGCAGCTCCTCGAATCGACCGCGACGCTCAACGAGACCGCCAAGCAGCAGCTCCAGGTCCTCAATTATCTCGGTCGCTTCTCGGAGGCGGCGGAGCGGCGCGGCCGCGAGATGCAGCAGCAGTTCCAGGGCGTCCCCGACGTGCTCCGCACGCTGCCGTCGGCGACGAAGGAGCAGGCCGAGAAGCTCTCGGAGATCGCCGCACGGCTCTACGAGAAGGCCCGCGACGACACCGTGAACGCGCTGAAGGCCGCACAGGCAGCGCACCAGAAGTCGATCGAGGACCTCATCGACAAGAGCCTCGGCGCGAGCCGTCGCATGACCGGCTGGGCGATCGTCGTCGCGGCCGCGACCGTCGCCATCGCGTTCTGGATCTACTTCTTCCCGAACCGGTAGCCCGAAGCTACGCTCCGCGCCGTTCTTTCCAGTTCCAGTCCGGTACTCACGGGTCTCCCGGCACGCGCCGGGAGGGAAACAGGGAACGGGGTGTGAAACCCCGACGGTCCCGCCGCTGTGACCGGCGTCCGAGTCGTCCCGCAGTGCGTCGCCTCCCACGGAGGGCGGTCCGCGCGGCCACTGGATCCGAGGGAGATCCGGGAAGGCAGGGACGATCCGCGCCGGAAGTCAGAAGACCTGCCCGCGAGCGCTTCACGTCATGACCCCCGAGGCAGGGGAAGTGAGGCAGTTCGTTGCACGGTCCCTCGTCGTCCATCTCCCGTTGCGTCGCCGTCGCGGTGCTCATCGCAGCCGCGGCCTGCGGTCCTTCCGCGCCCGCGAAGACCGCTGATCCCAAGGCGTCGCGCGTCGTCTCGCTCGCGCCCGCGTTCACCGAGACGCTGATCGCGCTCGGTGCCGCGGACGAGATCGTAGGAATTGGACGCTTCGATCCCGAGGTCCCAGGGCGCACCGACCTGCCGCGCCTCGGCGACGCGATGAGCGTCAACCTCGAATCGCTGACGGCGCTCGCGCCGAGCGTCGTGCTCGTCAACTCGACGATGCTCGAGGAGAAGCTCGCGCCGGTCTCCGGGCGTCTGCGCGTCGTCTTCCTGCCGACGGATCGCCTGGACGAGGCGCTCTACGCGGTGACGGAGATCGCGCGCCTCGTCGGACGCGAGAGCCGGGGCGAGGAGATCGCGACGACGATCCGCTCGGCGATCGACGACGCGCGCGGTCGCGCCGCCGAGCGGCGCCGCCGCGGCGAGAGACCGCTGCGCGTGCTCGTCGTCGTGCAACGGCGGCCGCTCTACACCGCGGGCGCGGGGTCGTTCGTCGACGATCTGCTGCGCGCCGTCGGCGCCGTGAACGTGTTCGGCGACGTCGCGAAGCCGTGGCCGGAGGTCGGTGAGGAGTCGATCGTCGTGCGCGCGCCCGACGTGATCCTCGACGCGTCCGTCGGCGACGTGGACACCGACGCGGGACGCGCTGAGCTCGCGCGCGACTGGCAGCGGTTCCCGACGGTGCCCGCGGTGAAGTCGGGACGGGTGCTCGTCATCCGCGAGGACTCGCTCTTCCGCGCGGGACCGCGGATTCCGGAGGCGCTCGCGGTCCTCGAACGCCTGCTGTTCGGCGAAGGAAGCGCTCCCAAGTGACGCATCGCGCGCGGCCGGTGACGAAGGCGAGGTTCGTCAGGGTGACGGCCGTGTCGGCCGTCGTGTTCGCGGCGTCGGTCGCGATCGCGCTGGCGCTCGGCGCGGAGCGGATCGATCTCGCCGCCGTCGTCTCGGGCGGCGCGACGGAGGTCGAGCGGTCGATCTTCCATGAGCTGCGCCTGCCCCGCGTCGCGGCGGCGGCGCTCGTCGGCGGCGCGCTCGGCGTCGCGGGAGTGGCGTTCCAGGCCCTCTTGCGCAATCCGCTCGCGGAGCCGTACCTCCTCGGGCTCTCGGGCGGCGGGTCGTTCGGCACCGTGCTCTCGATCGTCGTGTTCGGCTCGGCGACGGCGGGTGCGTGGGGTCGGACGGCGGCGGCGTTCGCCGGATGTCTCTTGGCGATCGCGTTCGTCTACGCCGTCGCGTCGCGCGGCGGGGGACTCCGGCCATCGACGCTGCTGCTCGCCGGCGTCGTCGCGAACGCGTTCTTCCTCGCGGGACTCGCCGGCGCGCAGTTCGCCGCGTCGCCGACCGAGGCGCAGTCGATCCTGCGCTGGGTGATGGGCGGACTCTCGGCACCGCGCGCGGGCGAGCTCTGGGTGCTCGGCGCGGCGGTGACGGGCGGGACGGTCGTCGTGATGGCGACCGCGCCGCAGCTCAACCTCCTCGCCTTCGACGAGGAGACGGCGCGGCACCTCGGCGTGGACGTGACGCGCCTGCGCCGCACGCTCTTCCTCGCTACGTCGCTCCTCACCGCCGCGTGCGTCGCGGTGTCGGGACCGATCGGGTTCGTCGGTCTCTTCGTCCCGCACGCGGTGCGGATGCTCGTCGGACCCGACCATCGCGTGCTCGTCCCGGCGTCGTGTCTCTGCGGCGCAGCGTTCCTCGTGCTCGCCGACGCGCTCGCGCGCACGGTCTTCGCGCCGCAGGAGCTTCCCGTGGGGATCGTGACGGCGGTCGTCGGCGCACCTGCGTTCGTCGCGATCCTGGCGCGGAGCCGAGGGTTCCGGGAGACGGCCGCGTGAGCGACGCGATCGTGCTCCGCGACGTGACCGCCGGCTACGGAACGCGCGAGGTGTTCGCGGGACTCGACCTCGCGGTGCGCGCCGGGGAACTCCACGGCGTGATCGGCCCGAACGGGTGCGGCAAGACGACTCTGCTCCGTCTCGTCTCGGGCGTGCTGCGCCCGCGCGCTGGGATCGTCGCGCTCGCCGGCGAGAACGTGGCCGCTTCGAGTTCGCGGGAGATCGCGCGCCGCGTGGCCGTCGTGCCGCAGGACACCGCACCCGTCTTCGCGATGGCGGCGCTCGAAGTCGTGCTCCTCGGACGGACCGTGCGGCACCCGGCGTTCGCGTTCGAGACGGACGAGGACGTCTCCGCCGCGCGGTCGGCGCTCGGCGAGGTGGGCGCCTCGCACCTCGAAGACCGTGAGTTCACGACGCTCTCGGGCGGCGAGCGCCAGCGCGTCATCCTGGCTCGCGCGCTGTGTCAGGGCGGCGACGTGCTCCTCTGCGACGAGCCGACGGCGCACCTCGACCTGAAGCATCAGGCCGCGACGTTCCGTCTGCTGCGCGGACTCGCGGCGCTCGGCCGCACCGTCCTCGTCGTGACGCACGACGTTCAGCTCGCCGCGCAGGCGTGCGACCGGCTGACGATCCTCGGACCGCGAGGAGTCGTCGCCGCAGGGGATCCGGGCGCCGTGGTCACGCGGGAGAACCTTGCGGCGGCGTTCGGGATCGAGACCACCGTCCATCGCGACGCGGCCGGGCGGCCGCTCGTGCTGCGGCATCTGGAGTCGTCGGAAGGAAACCCATGAAGAGACTGGCGTTCGTCGTGATCGTCGTCGCGTCGCGGTCCGCTCTCGCCGAGGACGAGGCCGTACCTCAGCCGGAGCTCGCGAAGGAGATCGTCATCGTGGCGTCGCGCCGCGAGGAGCCTGCGTCGGTGGCGACGCCGGCGATCACCACGTTCGGCCCGGCCGATTTCGAGCGGCGGCGTCCGTTCGACGTGGCCGACGTGCTCCGCGAGACGCCGGGCGCCTACGTCTCGCCCGACGGGCCGCCCGGGCAGTTCACGCGCGTCTTCCTGCGCGGCGCCGCGTCCAACCAGACGCTCGTCCTCGTCGACGGCATCCCCCAGAACGACGCGACGGCGGGCGGCCTCTACGACTTCAGCGACCTCGGCATGACGGGCGTCGAGCGCATCGAGGTGCTGCGCGGCAGCTACAGCGTGCTCTACGGCTCCGAGGCGATCGGCGGCGTCGTCAGCGTGACGACGCGGCGCGGCCGCGGTGAGACGCCGTCGGGATGGGCGATCGCGCAGTTCGGCTCGTTCGGCACGCGGCGCGAGGAGGTCGGCATGTCGTGGGGCGACGACGGCGCGGACTTCGCGTTCGCGCTCGGAGATTCCGCGTCGGACGGGGACATCGACCGCGAGCGGTTCCGCGAGCACGACGCCGTCGGACGGTTCGGACTCGAGCTTTCTCCTGTGCTGCGGCTCGACACGTCGCTGCGCATCGCGCAGTCGAGCGTCGAGTCGCCCTACGACTTCGCGTCGTCGGGAGTGCTGCCCGAGGATGACGACCTCGGACGCCGCCGCCGGACCGTCTCGGGCGGCGCGACGCTCACGTGGGACGCCGCGGACTGGCTGGAAGTGCGCGCGACCGGCTCGGCGTTCGACGTGGAGTCGAACTTCGACAACGGTCCCGACGGTCCGCAGTTGATCGACCCCGACTTCACGCCGGGCTCCGGCGACGAGTTCACCGTCACGCGCGACGAACTCGTCTCGCACAACCACGCGACCGATCTCCGCGGACGCCTCGAGGCCACGGCGGCGTTGCTCGATCAGCGTCACGAGGGCCGGACGGGGAGCTTCGGACTCGACCTCACCCTGGGCGGCGAGTACCTCGACCAGCGCAGCATCTCCACGGTCACGTCGCCCGACTTCGGCGCGGGCACGTCGACGACGTCGCGCGCCAATGACACGACGGACACGCGCTCCGCGTTCGCGCAGTTCGAGCTCCGCGCGCCGACGAACGCGCCGAACCCGGGAGAGGCGCGGTCGTCCGTGATCACGAACGCCGTCCTCACCGCAGGCATCCGCAACGACGACCACAGCGTGTTCGGGAGCGAGGACTCGCCGTACGTCGGGGCGCGCGCGGACTTCTGGGAGACGACGCTCCGGTCGTCGTGGGGACAGGGTTTCCGCGCTCCGAAACCGGCGGAACTCTACGACCCGTTCGTCGGCAACGCGGCGCTCGGTGCCGAGACGTCGGACTCGGTGGACGTCGGTGTCTCGCGCTCCTTCCTCGACGGCGATCTCGCGCTCGGCGTGACCTGGTTCCAGCTCCAGGTGGACGGACTCATCGCCTACGACGCGAACGCGATCACGCCGTCGCGGCCGTTCGGGCAGCTCACGAACTTCGCGCGCACCGAGACGAAGGGCTTCGAGTACGAGGCGGGCGCGAACCTCGGCCGCGGCTTCCGGCTCCGCGGCACCTTCACCACGCAGAACCCGCGCGACCGGGACACCGGCCTGCCGCTGCCTAACCGCGCCCGTCGCTTCGGCTCGGTGGGACTCTCCTGGGAACGCGGCCCCGTGCTCGTCTCGCTCGACGGGTTCTTCTCGAGCAGCAACGGCAACCAGGGCGGCGAGTTCACCTCGCCCGACGGCGACGCGCGCTCGCACCCCGGGCGCCGCAGCCTCGTCGACCTGACCGTCAACTGGCAGGCGGCGGAACGGGTCACGGTGTTCGGCGGGATCCGCAACCTCCTCGACGACGAGTGGGTCGCGACTCCGAACTCGCCGGCGGGCACGGGCATCGGTGTGTACGTGGGGGCTCAGCTAGACTTCTGACGCGACGGGGCGGGAGGTACCTTCCCGCGTCCTCACGGTCAGGAGAGCTCCCCCGATGCAACTCGCTGGACGGATGGCCCGCCTCGGCACCGAGACCGCGTTCGAGGTGCTCGCCCGCGCGCGCGCGCTCGAAGCGCAGGGCCGTCACATCGTTCACCTCGAGATCGGCGAGCCCGACTTCGACACCCCCGCCCATGTCGTCGAGGCGGGGAGGTCGGCGCTCCAGAACGGGTTCACGCACTACGGGCCGTCGCCCGGCATCCCTCAGCTCCGCGAGGCGATCGCCGAGCACGTGACGAAGTCGCGCGGCATTCCGTGCGAGCCGGCCAACGTGGTCGTCACGCCGGGCGGCAAGCCGATCATGTTCTACGTGATCCTGGCGCTCATCGACGAGGGCACCGAGGCGCTCTATCCCAACCCGGGCTTCCCGATCTACGAGTCGATGATCCGGTTCTGCGGCGGCAAGGCCGTGCCGGTCCCGCTGCGCGAGTCGAAGCAGTTCTCCGTCGACGTCGACGAGATCGCATCGCTGATCAACGAGCGGACGCGTCTCCTCATCATCAACTCGCCGCAGAATCCGACCGGCGGCGTGATGCCGAAGGAAGATGTCGCGGCGCTCGCGGAGGTGCTGAAGAAGTGGCCGCAGGTCGTAGTCCTCTCCGACGAGATCTACAGCGACATGCTCTACGACGGCGAGCACCACTCGATCCTCACGTATCCGTGGATGCGCGACCGCACGGTGCTCCTCGACGGGTTCTCGAAGACGTTCGCGATGACCGGCTGGCGTCTCGGCTACGGCGTGATGCCCGCGGAGTTCGCTGCGCACGTCGCGCGCCTCCAGACGAACAGCAACTCGTGCACGGCGACGTTCACGCAGATGGCCGGCGTCGCGGCGCTTCGCGGCGACATGGGCGCCGTGAGGGCGATGCTCGAGGCGTTCCGCGGCCGCCGCGACGTGATCGTGGACGGTCTGAACTCCATCCGCGGCTTCCGGTGCCTCAAGCCGAAAGGCGCCTTCTACGTGTTCCCGAACATCGAGGGCACGGGCATGACAGCGAAGGAGCTGCAGACGCGCCTCCTCGAAGAAGCCGGAGTCGCGTGCCTCGCGGGCACGGCGTTCGGTGCCCACGGCGAGGGCTACCTCCGTTTCAGTTACGCGAACTCGCTGGAGAACATCCATGAGGCGCTCGGACGGATCTCGAAGCTCGTCGGGTGACGCGGTCCTCCTGTCGCTGCTCTTCCTGACGGCCTGCAGCGAGTCCGTCGCGGCGCCGCCGCCGCCCGAGCCGTCGCCCGGCGTGCCGAAGAGCGTGATCCTGCTCATCGGCGACGGCACGGGTCCGCAGCAGCTCGGTCTGCTCATGGACTGGGCCGACGCCGCGGGCAAGTCGCCGACGAACTTCGAGCGGCTCGCGAACGAAGGGACGACCGGCTCGCTGCGGACGGCCTCGGCCGACTCGCCGCTCACGGACTCCGCCGCGAGCGCGACGGCGTTCGCGTGCGGCGTCGCGACGAACAACGAGATGATCGCCGTCGATCCGTCGGGCAAGCCGCTCCCGACCTGCCTCGAGGACGCCCGCGCGCGCGGGAAGCGCACGGGGCTCGTCACCACGACGACGATCACGCACGCGACCCCCGCGTGCTTCGCGTCTCACATCAGTCGTCGCGGCGAGGAACCGGAGATCGCGCGGCAGTACGTCGAAGACGGCACCGGCGCCGACGTGATGTTCGGCGGCGGCCGCAAGCACTTCTCGGACGACCTCATGAAGGCGGCGGGCGAGAAGGGCTGGGCCGTCGTCGAATCGCGCGAGGCCCTCCTCGCGCTGCCGAAGGGCACGCAGAAGTCGCTCGGGCTCTTCTCGCGCTCGCACGTCCCGTACCTCCTCGACCGCGACCAGGACGGCGAACTGAAGGCGCCCTCGCTCGCCGACATGACGAAGAAGGCGCTCGAGATCCTGTCCCAGGACGAAAGGGGATTCTTCCTCATGATCGAGGGCGGGCGAATCGATCACGCCTGTCACGCGAACGACGGTCCCGCGGCGCTCGGCGAACTGCGCGAGTTCGACGAGGTCATCGGCCTCGCGCGCGAGTTCCGCGCGCTGCACCCGGAGACGCTCGTCATCGTCACCGCCGACCACGAGACCGGCGGACTCACCGTCACGTCGGGACATCCGCCCTTCACGCTCGAGCCCGGCGACTTCCTCGCGATGACGCGAATCGAGAAGTCGATCGAGGGACTCGGCATCGGCGGGAAGCCCGCGAAGGACTTCGACCCGGTGAAGTTCGGGATCGGGCACTCGCCGTTCTACCCGCCGAACTACTGGGTGGCGGACTCGGCGGCGCTCGAGCGGTCGGCGCAGTTCTGCGTCACGTTCTCGACCGGCGGCCATTCGACGACGCCGGTGCTCATCGCGGCCATGGGCCCCGGCGCGGCGGCGTTCTCGGGCATGCGCCGGAACACGTTCGTCGGACAGAAACTTCGGGAGTGGATGTCGAAGTGACGCACCCGACCGCCGACTTCCGCTCCGACACCGTCACGCGGCCGACTCCAGCGATGCGCCGCGCGATGGCCGAGGCCGAGGTGGACGACGACGTGCTCGGCCACGACCCGACGACCGTGACGCTCGAGTTCGAGGCCGCCAAGCTGCTCGGCAAGGAAGCCGCGCTCTTCGTCCCATCGGGCGTGATGGCGAACCTCGTCGCGCTGATGACGCACTGCCGTCCGGCCGACGAGGTGATCCTCGAGGAGTGGTCGCACACGTCGCGGTTCGAGTCGGGCGGCGCCGCGGCGGTCGCTCACGTGCTCACGCGCACGCTGCGGTCGAAGCGCGGACTCATGGACGCCGGCGAGATCGCCGGATGGATCTCGCCGGGCAGCGAGCACACGCCGAGGACGGGGCTCGTCGTCGTGGAGCAGACGCACAACTTCCACGGCGGCGCCGTGGTGCCGCTCGACGGACTGCGGCGGATCCACGACGTGGCGCACGCGCGCGGAGTGTCCGTGCACATGGACGGGGCGCGCCTCTGGAACGCCGTGGCGGCGTCGGGGATCTCCGCGGCCGACTACGCCGCGTGTGCCGAGACCGTGAGCTTCTGCCTGTCGAAAGGGCTCTGCGCCCCGGTCGGTTCGCTCCTCTGCGGGTCGCTGAAGTTCATCCAGATGGCGCGCTTCCACCGCAAGCGGCTTGGCGGCGGCATGCGGCAGAGCGGCGTCCTCGCCGCGGCTGGCCTCGTCGCGTTGCGCGAAATGCGGCAGCGTCTCGCCGAGGACCACGTCCGCGCGCGGCGGATCGCCGAGCGTCTCGCGACGCTGCCGGGGTTCGGCGTCGATCTCGAAGCGGTGCAAACCAACATCGTCTTCGTCCGTTTGGAGAAGCTCGACCCGGCTCGCGTCGTCGAGGAGGCCGCCATGGAACGCATCCTCCTCTACGCGACCGGGCCGCAGCAGATCCGGTTCGTGACGCACCACGACGTCGACGACGACGACGTGACGAGACTCCTCGCATTCCTGGAAAGGCTGGCCCCCCGGGGCTAGACGACACCCATGCGCATCTTCGAGCCGCACGCCCACATGTACTGCCGCCTCACCGACGACTACGAGCGCATGGCGCTCTGCGGCATCACGGCGATCCAGGAACCCGCGTTCTGGCTCGGCACCGAGCGCACGCACCCCGAGAGCTTCTACGACTACTTCGAGCACATCACCGTGTTCGAGCGCAAGCGCGCGGAGAAGTACGGCATCCGCCACTACCAGTCGATCGGCGTCAACCCGAAGGACGCGGAGAACCTGGAGGTCACGCTGCCCACGGTGAAGGGCATGCGCCGCTTCTTCGATCGGCCGTCCGTCGTCGGCGTCGGCGAGATCGGCCTCAACAACAACACGCCGAACGAGATGATCGGTCTCGAGGCGCAACTCGACCTCGCGCTGGAGCTGAAGCTCCCGGCGCTCATCCACACGCCCCACGTGGACAAGCGCCGCGGCGTCGAGATGATCAAGGGCCTCCTCGAGAAGCGCACCGACTACAACCGCGCTCACATCCTGATCGACCACATCACCGAGGAGACGATCGACATCGTCCGCGACATGGGCGTGTGGGTCGCGATGACGGTCTATCCCTTCTCGAAGCTCTCCCCCGAGCGCGCCGTCGCAATGGTCGCGAAGTACGGGCTCGATCGGATCATGGTCAACTCGTCCGTCGACTGGGGCGAGAGCGACCCGCTCAGCATCCCGAAGGTCGTGCGCCTCATGCGCCGCGAGGGATGGAAGGAGAAGGACATCGAACGCCTGGTGTGGCGGAACCCGATCCGCTTCTGGGGTCAATCGGGCCGGATCTCGGAGGCCGAGATCCAGCCCGATTGAGTGTGATCTCGCGAGGCGAGGCGCCTCACGAGATCACCCATCAGGGAGGGTTGCGTGCCCGGCGGGAGTCGCGACAAACCGAGACTCGACCACGGCGGGCAGGCCCCGACGTGGTGCCTCCTCTCCACGGCCGCCGCTTCCGGCGCCGCGGTGATGACCGTCGAGATGAGCGCGGTGCGGACGCTGCAGCCGTTCTTCGGCTCGACGACGCCCGTCTGGACGAACGTGATCGCCGTGGCGCTCGGCGCGCTCGCGCTCGGCTACGCGCTCGGCGGGCGGATCGCGGACCGGCGCCCGTCGGCGACGCTCTTCTTCGCGCTGCTCGCGGCCGGGGGGCTTCTCGTCACCGTCGCGGCGGCCGCGGTGACGCCCGTGTCGTGGGCGTTCCTCGAGCGAGGCGCGGATCTCGAGCCGACGGCGTCGCTGCTCTGGAAGGGATCGCTCGGGGCGACCCTGATCGTCTTCGCGCCGCCGCTGGTCTTCTTCGGGATGGTGACACCGCTCGCCGTCCGTCTCCTCGCTTCGAGCGGGGCAGGTCGCGCCGCCGGACGCGTGTTCGCGGTGTCCACGGCGGCGTCGGTCGCGGGGACGTATCTGCCGACGTTCGTGCTCGTTCCATTGCTCGGGTCCCGTGGTTCCCTCCTCGTCGCCGCGGGCATGGCGATCGTCCCGGGCGCGGCGGGACTCGCGATTCTCGGCGGCAGGCGCAGCCGCGTCGCTGCTGCTGCGGTCGTCGCGGCGGCGGCGCTCGTCGCGGGACTGGCCGACCTTCGTCCCTCGCGCGGCGCGCCGGTGTTCGACAACGGCGGCGTCGCGAACGTCCTCGCGGAGCGCGAATCCGCGTACCAGTACCTCACCGTCCGGGAGGACACGTTCCCCGGCGGCGAGGTCGACCGCGTCCTCACGATGAACGAGGCGGCGTACTCGTTCCACTCGCTGAAGATCCGGGGGCGGGTGCTCACGGACTCGCGGCACTACGACGACTACACCGTGCTCCCGATGCTGCTCGACCTGCCGGCGGGCGCGGACCTTCGCCTCGGCGTCGTCGGGTTCGCCTGCGGCGTCAATGCGGGACAGTGGCGCCACTTCTGGGACGGCCCCTACCGCCTGCGCGTGGAGGGCGCGGAACTCGACCCGGAGATCGTGGACCTCGGCCGCGAGTTCTTCGACCTGCCGGCGGCGGACGATCACCGAGTCTGCGTCGCCGTCGCCGACGGCCGCGTCTGGCTCGCGTCGCTGCCTGCGGAGTCGCGCTTCGACGTGCTCGTCATCGACGCCTTCGCGAACGAGATCTACATGCCGTTCCACCTCGGCACGCGCGAGTTCCTGGAACTCTGCAGCGAACGTCTCGAACCGGGCGGTGTCCTCGCGATGAACGTGTACGCCGTCGGCGAGGACGCGCCGAACCTCGCGGCGCTCGAGAACACGGTGGCGACGGTGTTCGGGACGTGCGTCCGGTCCAGTCGCTACGGGGGGCGCGGATTCCTGCTGATCGCCGCGAACGGCGGCGAGCCCGCGGATCTCGGGCGCCTCGAGCCCGACTCCGTGCTCCGGAGGTTCGGCGAGCGCGCGGACGTCGCCGAGTGGGGCCGTCTGCTCGACCTCGCGGCGGAGGTGGCCGAGGACGTCGCGCTCGTCCTGCCGCGGCCGGACGCCCGCGTGCTGACCGACGACGACGCACCGCTCGAGTACCTGACGGACCGTTTCGTGAGCGATCAGGAGCGGCGCCTGCTCGGCGGCGCCGGGGACGAGGAGGCGGCGCGCCACCGCGATCGCCTCGCCGCGCTCTCGCGGAAGCAGGACCGGATGTTCGCCTCAGTCGCGGCCGCGTGGGCGGTCGTCCTCGTCGCGGCGTTCCTCGCGGTCCGGCGCGCGTAGCGTTCTCGGGCTGCCAGGCACTACCATCCGGCCCATGGCTGGAATCTTCAAGGCGTACGACGTCCGCGGGACGGTCCCGGACCAGTTGGACGAAGACCTCGCGGAGAAGGTGGGGCGCGCGGTCGCGATCTTCCTCTCGGCGAAGAGTCTCGTCGTCGGGCGCGACATGCGCGCGTCGGGCGTCGGGCTCTCGCGGGCGCTCATCCGCGGCATCAACTCCACAGGTTGCGACGTCGTGGACGTCGGCGTCGTCTCGACGCCGATGCAGTACTTCGCGTGCGGCCACCTCGGCGGCGACGGCGGCGTCCAGGTGACGGCGTCGCACAACCCGGCCGAGTACAACGGCTTCAAGATCTCGGGCAGGGGCGTCGTCCCGGTCGGCGGCAACTCGGGACTCGTGGAGATCGAGGCGATGGCGCGGGCCGGAGTTCCGGCCCCCGCGGGCGTCACGCCGGGACGCATCGAGACGCGCGACATCTCCGCCGCGTACGGCGAGAAGATCGTGTCGCTGCTGAAGCCGGCGAAGCGACGTCTGAAGGTCGCCGTGGACTGCGGCAACGGCATGGGCGGCCTCGAGGTGAAGCACGTCTTCTCGCGCCTGCCGATCGACATGATCGGTCTCTACCTCGAACCCGACGGCTCCTTCCCCAACCACGAGGCGAACCCGCTCAACCCCGCGAACATGCGCGACCTCGTGGGCATCGTGCGACGCGAGAAGTGCGACCTCGGCATCGCCTTCGACGGTGACGCGGACCGCGCGTGCTTCTGCGACGAGACGGGCGCGATCGTCGGCAACGACATCGTCACGGCGCTGCTCGCGAACGACCTCGTCGCGCAGGAGCAGGGCGCGCACGTCGTCTACGACCTGCGCAGTTCGCGCGTGGTCCCTCAGACGATCGCGGCGCTCGGCGGCGTGCCGGTGCGCGAGCGTGTCGGCCACGCATTCATGAAGGCCACGCTGCGCAAGTTCAAAGGGCCGTACGGCGGCGAGCTCTCGGGCCACTTCTACTTCCGCGACCTCTGGTACACGGACTCCGGCGTCTACGCCGCGGGCCTCGTGCTGGGCCAGGTCGCCCGCGCGAGCGAGCCCTTCTCGAAGATGCTCGCGCCGCTGCGCCGCTATCCGACGACCGGCGAGGTGAACTTCGAGGTGACGGACAAGGACGGCCTCATCGAGAAGATCGCCGCGGCCTACAAGGACGCGCGCCAGGACCGGCTCGACGGCATCACGATCGAGTACCCGTCGTGGTGGTGCAACGTGCGGAAATCGAACACCGAACCGCTGCTGCGCCTCGTGATGGAGGCCGACGACGCGCCGACGTACGAGCGCGTGCGCGCCGAGCTCATGGGCATCCTGGGGACGCCCGTCGCGCACTGACGCTTCGGGGACGGTCCTGACTTGTTGTACTTCTCGCCCGCGATTCGACCCTGGCCGGGGCCAGCAAGTATCGAAAGTCCGGTCCGTCCCCGACGGCTACGCGCGCCGCTTGCGCCGCCGCGACGGCTCCGGCGGGGGCGGCGGCTGCATGACTTCCGACGTCATCTCCGCGTCGAGCGTGTGTTCGCGTGACTTCGCGACCATCGGCGGCGGGGGGGCGTCGCCCATCAGTTCGCTGCGGTCGGCGCCCGGGAGGAGTTCGGGCGTCTTGTGGAAGTGGCAGATGAACTCCCACGCTTCGTCCGCGGTGTCGCAGATCTTGAAGAGCTCGATGTCCTCAGGCGCGATCGTGCCTTCCTCGACGAGGAAGTCCCAGTCGACGATCCGGTTCCAGAACTCCTCGCCGAGGAGGACGACCGGGATCGGCTTCATCTTCACCGTCTGGATGAGGGTCAGCGTCTCGAAGAGTTCGTCGAGCGTGCCCATGCCGCCGGGGAAGAAGACCGCGGCCTTGGCGCGGAGGAGGAGGTGCATCTTCCGGATGGCGAAGTAGTGGAACTGGAAGCAGAGGTCCGGAGTGATGTACGGGTTCGGCGCCTGCTCGTGCGGCAGCGTGATGTTCATGCCGATCGACTTCGCGCCGACGTCCCACGCGCCGCGGTTGCCCGCTTCCATCACGCCCGGACCGCCTCCGGTGCAGATGACGTAGTGGAGCCGTCCACCGTTCTGGCAGGCGTTCGAGACCATCGTCGCGAAGCGGCGCGCCTCGTCGTAGTAGCGCGCCTTCTTCAGCAGGTTCTTCGCGACGGTCAGCTCGAGCGCCGCGGCCGCGTCGCGGGGCGAGGCGTCGAGCGCTCTCTGCGCGGCGACGAGTCGGTGCTCCGCCTCCGCCGTCTGGAGGATCCGCGCGCCGCCGAAGAGCACGACCGTGCTCTCGACCGCGTGCTCCTGCAGCAGCATCTCGGCCTTGAGCAGTTCGAGTTGCAGGCGCACGGGCCGCAGTTCCACGCGGTGGAGCAGGCCGATGTCCTCGTACGCGCGCAGGTAGTTCGGGCTCGCGAGAATGGCCTTGAGGTTCTCCTCAGGGGTGGGGCGCTGCGATGGGGCGTTCATGCGCGTCATGGTAGGCCCCGATCCTGAGATCGCGGACGAAGGCGTTCGCGGCGCGATGGACGCGACCGGCCCGCAGTCCCGTGGCGCCGGAACTGAGCCGCTTCCGCGCGCGTCGATAGACTCCTGCCGCCATGTCCCGCGAACGCTTCTACGTCACGACACCCATCTACTACGTCAACGACGCGCCGCACATCGGGCACGCGTACTGCACCGTCGTCGCCGACGTGCTTGCGGGCTACCACCGCATGCTCGGCATCCCGACGTGGTTCCAGACGGGGACGGACGAGCACGGGCAGAAGGCGCAACTCGCGGCCGAGGCGCGCGGCATCAGCCCGCAGCAGCTCTGCGACGAGTACTCGCAGGTGTTCCGCGACCTCGACCGGCGCCTCGAGATCCGCTACGACGACTTCATCCGGACGACGGAGGAGCGGCACAAGAGCGTCGTCACGAAGGTGCTCGCAGCGCTCTGGGCGAAGGGCGAGATCTACAAGAAGGACTACGAGGGCTTCTACTGCACGCGCTGCGAGCGGTTCTGGTCCGACACCGAAGTCGCCGCGCACGGCGGGAACTGCCCCGACTTCCCGGAACTGCACGGGAAGGTCCCGCGCCTCGCGGAGCCGAACTACTTCTTCCGCATGTCGAAATGGGCTGACGAGCTGAAGCGCCGCATCGAGAGCGGCGAGTTCGAGATCCTCCCGGAGAAGCGGAAGAACGAGGTGCTCGGCTACATCCGCGGCGGCGTCGAGGACCTCTGCATCAGCCGCGCGAAGTCGCGCCTCTCGTGGGGAGTCACGCTGCCGTTCGACGCGGACTTCGTCTGCTACGTGTGGCTCGACGCCCTCTTCAACTACGAGACGGCCGTCGGCTACCTGAGCGAACCCGTTCGCCACGCGAAGTGGTGGCCCGCGGATCTGCACGTCGTCGGGAAGGACATCCTCACGACGCACGCGGTCTACTGGCCGACGTTCCTCCTCGCCGTCGGCGAGCCCCTCCCGAGGCGGCTCCTCGCGCACGGGTGGCTCCTCGATGCCGAAGGGCTGAAGCTCTCGAAGACGAAGAAGGCCGGTGGCGAATCCGTCGCCGTGCCGCCCCTCGCGCGCACGCCCGCCATCGACGAGATGCTCTCCGTGCTCGGCGTGGACGTGACGCGCTGGGCGCTGGCGACCGCGATGAAGTACGGCGACGACGCGCGCTTCGACTGGGACCTCGTCATCTCCCGCGTCAACGCGGAGCTCGCGAACGGCTTCGGGAACTCCGTCAACCGCGTGCTGCGGATGGCGCAGCAGTCCTCGGGCGGCAGGCTCGCCGCGCGCCGGCCGGGCAACGAGCGGGAGCAGGGTCTCCAGCGCGCGGCCGAGGCCGCGATCGCCGCCGTCCGCGCCGTCCCGGACACGCTCGACGTCCTCGCCGTGACCATCGCGGTCCGCGCGGCCGTCGACGCCGTCTCCCAGTACCTCGACGAGGAGCGCCCGTGGAAGACGGCAAAGGACCCGGCCAATCTCCCGCGCGTCGCCGAGGTGCTCTCGTGGTGCGTCGAGACGCTGCGCGTCGCTGGGCTCGCGCTGACGCCCGTGATGCCGGCGAAGGCGGCGAGCCTCCGCGCGTCGTTCGGCGTCGCCGGTCTCTTCGACTTCGAGCGCGAGTCGCAGTTCGGCTTCCTGGCCATGGGCACGCAACTCGGCGAGCCGCCCAATCTCTTCCCCCGAGTCGATCCGAAGTCCATTCCGGATGCGGCAGCGTCCGGATGAGCGACGACCCCCTCGGCGACATCCTGCGCAACGACCCGCGCCACCCGCGCGCTGCCTACGACTTCGTGCGCGAAGCGCTCCACCACACGGTCGAGAACCTGAAGGAGCAGCGGCACGTCTCCGCGAGCGAACTGCTCGACGGAATCCGGAGATACGCCCGCGAGCAGTACGGACCGCTCGCGCGCACGGTGTTCGCGTCGTGGGGCGTGAAGGAGACGAAGGACTTCGGCCTGATCGTCTTCAACCTCGTCTCGGCGGGCGAGATGGGCAAGACCGAGGACGACGACATCAAGGACTTCGACGCCGTCTACAAGTTCGAGGACGCGTTCCCCGACGAGACGGGCGAGGTCCAGGTCCGGCGGCCGGACGAGGACGAGGTCTGACCGGTCACTCCCTCGTCGTCGCAAGAGCGATCGAGTCGCGATAGGACCCACAACGCATCTCGGTAGGGGCGGACACGGGGGTCCGCCCCTACCGAGAACTGACGCTTGCTCTTCCGCGACGGCCCCTCTCGCCGCTACTTCGCCTTCATCGTGACGACCGGATTGACCGGCACGGGTGCCGCGCGCAGTTCGCGCCAGCGCTTCCAGAGCGCGGGGCGCGCGTCGATGCGGGCGAGCGTGTCGAGCCACGCCACGATCTCGGCCGCCGGCTTCCCGTTCGTCCATCCGCCCTTCTCGGCGAACTCCGGACCCTTCGCGCCGATGCGCCAGACGCGTCCCGACTCGTCGGTCGCGAGGCGCGCCTCCGCCGGTGCCGTCTCCGCGGAGCGGTCGCCGAACGGGAAGAGCGTGAGGTCGAGGTTCTCGCGCTTCTTCACCTGCGCCATCCAGACGGCGTAGATGTCGGGCCGCGCGCTCGACGTGTCGAACTTCATCTCGTCGGAGGAGTACGGGTACATCCGGCGTCCGCCCTGGTCGTAGCGCGAGCCGTAGTAGACGACGCGGCCGTAGCTCGCGGTGTACGGCGACCATTCGTCGGCGCTCGTCGTGCCGCCCTCCCGCGGACGGACCGTGCGCGGCTGGAAGATGCCCGTCGCGGGGTCGTACCAGCGGTTCTCGCCGTAGCTGCGCTGGGACGGATACCAGTTGGCGCCCGACGAACCCGTGCGCGACATGCCGCGGCGCGTCGTTCCGGTGCCGTACACGGGCGAGCCCTTCCACGCGAAGACGCCGTACCACCCGGCGCCGAGGGCGAACGTGGCGTTGTCGCCCTCGAACCCGATGGGCCGGCAGAACGTGGTGTGCCATCCCGGGACCGGCGCGGGGAGATTGCGGAGCGACTCAGGGATCTCGGCGCACGCCTTCCAGCCCTTCAGGCCGTCGTCGCTGCGGTACCAGGTCCCGCGCTGGCTGAGGTACGACACGCCGTCGACGACGAAGCAGTCGTCCTCGGTGTTCGTGACCATCTTCACGTCGCCGTCGAGCGCCGCCGTCACCGGCTCCTTGCCCTCGACGAGGAGTTCGGCCTTCGCGTACTTGCTCAGCGTGGCGCGCTCCTCCATGGCCGCGTGCGCGCACGCCTCCGAAGCCTCGGGCGTGCCCGGCACGCACCAGACGACGTGGCCGCGGATGTGGTCGCGCGGGATCCTCGTGAACTCCTCGGGCAGCGTCTCCGCCGCCGTCCACGGCCCTTCGAGTTCGACCGACGAGAACCAGCGCCCCGCGATCAGGAGGTAGTAGAGGTTCGCCTTCGGGTGGAGGAAGAGGTCGCTCTCGGTGTTCGCGACCGACATGAGCCGGAGGCCCGGCACCCACGTGAACATCGGGTCGCCCTGCAGGAGCATCAGCTCCGACGGCTTGTCGGTGACGATGACCTCGGGTAGTTCCTTCGGCGCCGGGACCATGCCGCGCTTCATGAACTCCGGTGTCCCTCCGACGTAGCGGCGGACATGGCCGCGCGGGTGCGTGGCGGGGATCTGCGACATCGCGGAGGGCATCGAGCCGTCGGACTTCTTCCACGGCCCAGCGAGCGCCTTCGCCTGGAGCCACGAGCCGTCGAGGAGCAGGTACCACATGTCCGTCTTCGGATCGCGGAACACGTCGCTCGCGGAGTTGGCGAGGTACTGGATCGGGAACGTCTCGACGTCGAGCATCACGGGTTCGCCGTCGACCTGCACGAGCACCGCCGGCCGCGCGCGGACGACGATCGCCGGGATGTCGCCGCCGAGCTTCGGCGGCGTGGACGGAAGCGAATACGCGCCCGCGCGGGCGGTGAGGAGCTCGGTCCGGAGCGTGACGCTCTTCGGCAGCGCGTCGGCGAGGCCGGTCTCGGCGGCCTTCGCGTCGACCTCGGCGGCGCCGGGGAACGCGGTCTTCCCGGCTTCGAGCGCGTCGAGCCTCACCAGTCGCGAACTCGGGTCGAAGTGGACCGCGCCCGCGACCTCGACCATGCCGTACGTCGAGCGGCCGAGCGGGTCGGTGAGCATCGCTGGGAATCGCAGCGAGATCCGGAAGTTCGGCGCGTCGAACGAGACGACCTGCGGTTCGTGCAGCGTGAGGCGCCGGCCTGCGCACTTCACGTCCTGCGGATAGACCCACGCGGACTGCAGCGCGGCCTTTGCGGCGGCGGCCGCGGCGTCGTCGGCCGCGCGGCTCGGTGCGGCCGCGAGAGCTGCGATGCAGAGGGCGAGCATGGCGGCGGAGATTCGGGTGCGCATGACGGCACGTTAGCGTCGCGACGCGCCCGCCGTATCCTGATCTCCATGGCTCGACCGCGCCTCGTGGCGCTCTACACGGACTTCGGCCACCGCGACGTCTACGCGGGGGTCCTGCGGGGCATCCTCCGCACTCTCGCGCCCGAGTCGGAGATCGTGGACATCTGCCACGAGGTGCCCTCGGGAGACCGTCACGCGGCCGCGTTCATGCTGCTCTCCGCGGTGCCCTATCTCCCGCGCGGCACGATCCATCTCTGCGTCGTGGACCCCGGCGTGGGGACCGCGCGGATGCTCGTCGCGGCGCGCGCCGGAGGGCACACGTTCATCGGCCCGGACAACGGCGTCTTCGCTCCGGTCGTCGAGGCGCTCGGCGGGGTGACCGAGGCGCGCTACCTCACGAACGAGAAGCTCCAGGGCGCGCGGCGGAGCGAGACGTTCCACGGGCGAGACGTGATGGCCCCGGTCGCGGCGCACCTCGTCCGCGGCATCGACTTCGCGACGGTGGGGGACCGCGCCAACGCCCTCGAAGAGCTTCCCGGCTTCGCGCCCGAGGTGACGGCCGACCTCGCGACGGGCCGCGTGCTCCACGTCGATCACTTCGGCAACCTGATCACGAACGTCCTTCCCGACGAACTGCCGGGAGCCGCGGGCTCCTGGGACCTCGCCGTCCTTGGCGAGCGGATACCGCGGTGGGGCCGCACGTACGGCGACGCCGAACCGGGCGAACTCGTCGTCTACACGGGCAGCGTCGGCTTCCTCGAAGTCGCCGTGCGCGACGGCAGCGCCGCGGAGAGACTGCGCGCCCGGCCGGGCGCAGTCGTCACTGCCACTCGGAGGAACGCTTGAAGGATCTCTACCTCGACTGCTTCTCGGGGATCGCCGGCGACATGCTCGTCGGCGCGCTCCTCGACCTCGGCGCGCGATTCGAGGCGGTCGAGTCGGGGCTCGCGAAGCTCGGCGTGCAGGGCTACCGGCTCGAACGCCGTGCGGTGAAGCGCGGGGCGATCGCGGCGACGAAGTTCGAGGTGGTCGTCGACGGGCACGACGGTCCGGACCCGGGAGCCGTCCACGCGCATCCGCATGAGCACGAGCATCATCACGACCACGGTCACTCGCACGAGCATGGGCACGGTCACGAACAGGACCACGAGCACCACCACGCGCCGTCGCGCGGACTCCGCGAGATCGCTCACCTGATCGACCATGCCGGCCTCGCGCCGCGCGTTGCGTCACGCGCGATGGCGGCGTTCCGCCTCCTCGCCGAGTCCGAGGGGAAGGTCCACGGCATGTCGCCGGAGACGGTGCACTTCCACGAGGTCGGCGCGGTGGACGCGATCTGCGACATCGTCGGCGCGTGTCTGGCGCTCGAGGACCTCGGCATCGACCGCGTGTTCGTGGGGCCGCTGCGAATGGGATCGGGCTTCGTGAAGTGCGAGCACGGAAAGATGCCGGTGCCCGCGCCGGGAACGCTCGGTTGCCTCGCCGGGTTCGATGTTCGCTTCGAGGAGGGACGCGGCGAACTCGTCACGCCGACGGGCGCCTGCCTCGTCGGTTCGCTCGCAAGTCCGGGACTGCCGCCGGGGTTCGTCGTTTCGCGGATCGGCTACGGCGCGGGCACGCGCGATCCGGCGGACGTTCCGAACGTGCTGCGCGCCGTCCTCGGTGACGCGCCGAACGCGGCCGACGCGGAGACGGTCTTCGAGCTCTCGACGAACATCGACCATCTGGCGCCGACCGTTCTCGCGGTCGCGGTCGAGTCCGCGCTCGCCGCGGGTGCCCTCGACGCGTTCGTCGTCCCGTGCACGATGAAGAAGGGCCGCCCGGGGCATCTGCTGACGGCGCTCGTGACGTCGTCGATGCGCGACGGCGTCGAGGCGGTGCTCTTCGCGGAGACCGGCACGCTCGGCATCCGCCGCGTCGCCGTCGAGCGGACGATCCTCGAGCGCGAGCACGTCAACGTGGACACGTCGTACGGCGTCATCCGAGTGAAGGTCGGCCGTCACGGCGGCCGCGCGACGAGCGTCGTCCCCGAGTTCGAGGACTGCCGCGCCGCGGCCGATCGCGCGGGTGCGCCGGTCGCGGCGGTGATCGAGGCGGCGCTGGTTGCCTGGAATCGCGCCGACACAGGTCTCAGCGGTACGCGTCGCTCCGATGCCTGACGATCGTCACGTCGATCAGCCGTGACGCGTCGTCGATCCTGTAGACGACTCGATAGTCGCTGATACGGATGCGCCACAGGTCGCGCGAACCCTCGAGTTTGCGGCAGTCCGCCGGGCGGGGTTCGACGGCAAGCGACTCGATGCGGCGCAGCACCCGGCTCGCAATCGGCTCGCGGAGCGCCTCCAGCTCCTTGCGAGCCGGACGCGCGAAGGCTACGCGATAGTCAGGCACGGACTCGGGACGCGGCGGCACGCCTCGCCAGCCGTGCCTTCACCGACGCCAGCGACTCCCGGGGTTCGTCGGCGCGTTCTGCGGCGATCGCGCGGTCGTAGAAGTCCTCCCACAGGTCGGCGTGCGTCGCGAGGTCGATGACGACGGCCGTCTTGGTCCCGGCCGAGTCCACCACGAACCGCACGCCTCGAACACGAGGGGAAGGGCGCTTGCTCATGTCGGGAGTCTATCCGACGACCGTCCACGCGCGGGCGCGCCGGTGGCGGCGGTCATCGAGGCGGCGCGGCGGGCGTTCGGCGATTAGCCGCGCGTCGCCTGCGGACCCGGGCCCGTGCCCCAGATCCAGACCGTGTCGAGTGCCGGGAGATCGAACGGTTCGATGTCCTCGTAGCCGTAGACCTCGAGTCCGCGGAGTCGGCCTTCCTCGGCCCAGAGGATCAGTCCCAGATCGTGGCCGTGGCGCGACTCGGCGTAGCCGTCTGCGAGGAGCCGCGTCGGATGCGGCGGTGGTGCGGGCGAGCCGCCGACGGCCTCGAAGTCGAACGACGGACACCCGCAGCCGCAGCCGGGAACGACGGACGCACCGTCGAGTTGCGCACGGTACGCGTCGCCCGCCGGGCCGATCTGCTGCAGGAGGCGCAGCACGATGCGGCGTTGCTCGTCGCTGATGGGCTTGCCGCGGTTCACGCCGGGAGGATACGGACGCCGGCGGATCGCCGTTTCCTTCGGCCGCGCGCCGCCGCGATCCCTACGATCCCCGCTCCCCGAGTCAGGAGGCCGAGCATGAGTTCCGGACGCAGACTGCGGACGATCCTCGCGGCGTGCATCGTCGCCGTGCCGGCGCTCCTCGCCGCAGCGGACATCGGCAGCGTGACGCCGGCGACGGCGTCGATCGGATCGCAGATCGCGGTCGACGGGAGCGGCTTCGGCACGGGGAAGGCTCCGAAGGCCGTGCTCGTTCCGCAGACGGCGGGACAGAAGACGCTCGCGCTGAAGATCGTGCCGCCGTTCTCCGACACGCACCTCGACGTCGTCGTGAAGACCGTGAAGCGCGGTCAGGTCGGCGCCTACGACTTAGTCGTCACGCCCGCGGACAAGACGGCGCCCGTGCTGACGAAGACGGGCGCGGTCACGATCGGCTACGCGGTGATCTCCACCTTCACGCCGAAAGCCCCGCCGGGCGGGCAGTTCTCGATCGACGGCAGCCTCTTCGGCGCGAAGAAGGGCAAGGTGCTCGTCGGCGGCAAGAAGACGAAGATCGTCTCCTGGACGGACACGCAGATCGTCGCCGTGCTCCACAAGAGGACCCCGCTCGGCGTGAAGCCGCTCTGGGTCGCCAACAAGGTCGGCAACACGATCACGACGCTCGTCGGCATCACCGTCGGCGACTGAGTGCGCGCCGCGGGCCGCGGCCAGATCGACGCGCTCGTCCGCGTCGTCGGCTGGGACATCGTCGAGTCGTTCTCCGGTTCGATCTCGCGAACCGCGGGCGCCGACGGCACCGATCCGCTCCGCGTCGGCTCGGGCCACATTCGCGGTCTGAAGCCGTAGTCGCGCTCACTCGCGGGACTTCGAGGCCATCAGGAAGCACGCCACCGCGCCCACGACCGACATCGCGGCGAGACAGAGGGCGATCTTCCCGGCTTCGGGCATCGACGGCTCGAAGACCGAGGAACCGCGGAGCCCGGCTGCGGCGTTCGCCAGTTGCTGCATCATCGGGTTCTCGCGCATCGCGGCGGCGGCATGGCGGCTCTCGTCGTACTTCGTCCACGCGAAGACGCAGAGGATCAGCGCGTCGACGTACAGCGCCGCCCCCGCGATCCGAAACTGTGGCGCGTTCATGTCTGGCCTCCCCGTTTGGCCTCCGCGCGGAGGGTAGTGACCGTCGTCGGAGCGCGCGAGCGAAGAGTCGCAACCGTCACGCGCCGCCCGCGCTACCCTCTCGCCCCGTGAGTTCCGCACAGCCGAACGGTTCCGCCGACAAGGTCACGGGCATGTCCGTCCTCCTCGCCGACGACGAGCCGACGATCCGCATCACGCTGAAGGACGCGCTGGAAGAGGCGGGGCACGCGGTCGTCGCGGCGTCGGACGGGATCGAGGCGCGGCGCGCGATCGAGGAACACAGCTTCGACGTCGTCGTCACCGACCTGAAGATGCCGGGCATGCCGGGCATGGAGGTGCTGCGGCTCGTGAAGTCGCGCTCGCCCGACACGGAGGTCATCGTGATGACGGGCTACGGCACCGTCGAGTCCGCGGTGGACGCGATGAAGGCCGGCGCCTACGAGTACATCCTCAAGCCGTTCCCGAACGAGACGGTCGTGCTGCTGCTCCGCCGCATCCAGGAGCAGAGACGCGTCGTCGCCGAGAACCGCTCGCTGCGCGAACAGCTCGGACGCGCGACGCGGCTCGAAGGGATCATCGGAACGTCGCGCGGCATGCGCGAGGTGTTCCAGACGATCCGGCTCGTGGCGGGCCAGGACACGCGCGTGCTCATCACCGGCGAGAGCGGCACGGGCAAGGAGCTCGTCGCGCGCGCCATCCACAACCTCTCGACGCGGCGGACGAAGCCGCTCGTCGCGATCTCGTGCGCGTCGGTCCCGGAGACGCTGCTCGAGGACACGCTCTTCGGCCACGAGAAGGGCGCCTTCACCGACGCGCGCGAGCGCCGCATCGGGCGCTTCGAGTACGCGGACGGCGGCACGATCCTCCTCGACGACATCGACGACATGCCGCTGCCGACGCAGGTGAAACTGCTCCGCGTGCTGCAGGAGGGCGAGGTCGAGCGCCTCGGCGGCGCGGCTCCGATCCACGTGGACGTGCGCGTCATCGCGGCGACGAAGGTCGATCTCCTCGATGCCGTGAACGACAACCGCTTCCGCCAGGACCTCTTCTACCGGCTCAACGTCGTGCCGATCCCGATCCCGCCGCTGCGCGACCGCGAGGACGACCTGAAGCTCCTCGCGCAGCACTTCATGGACACCTACTCGAAGGGCAGGAACGTGCGGATCGACCCGCAGACGCTCGACGAGATGATGCGCTACTCGTGGCCCGGGAACGTCCGCGAGCTGGAGCACTCGATCGAGCGCGCCATCGCTCTCGCAGGCGGCAACGAGATGCTGAAGCGCGAGCACATCCTCGGCACGAAGCCCGTGCCCGAGCGGCGTCCGTCGCCCGGCCGCGTCTGCAACCTCGCGGAGGCCGTGGCCGAGGCGGAGAAGGCGGCGATCCGCGCGGCCCTCGAGCACACGCGCGGACGCAAGGCGGAGGCCGCGCAGGTGCTCGGGATCTCGCGCAAGAACCTCTGGGAGAAGATGAAGGCCTACGCGATGGAGTAGGGCCGCCGCGGGCTACTCCTCGTCGTCGCCCCCGGTGCCGTCGCGGACGAGTTGCGTCGCGCTGACCCACTCGTCCTCGTCTTCCTCGCCGGAGGTCTGCTTCGCGGGTTTCGCCGCGCGCACGGGGATCGACGCGGTGACGTCCTCCTCGGCGTCGGCCCACGCGTCGTCGTCGTAGCCGGTCGGATCCTGCGCGGCAGACTTCGTGGCGGAGGTCTTCCCCGCGGCCTTCTTGGCGCCCATGTTCTCCTCCAGCGCCTTCGCGGCGGCCCGGGGAGTTCCCTTCACGATGTCGTTCTCGGCCGCGTCCTCGAACGCCTTGGCGCCCGCGAGCGCCGCGCTGTGCGTCCCGGCGGAGTCGTTGCCCGCGGCGCGCTCGAACTCCATCTCGGCCTCGAACACGGCCTCGCCCACGCGGATCTCGCGCGCGCCCTGGAAGTCCTCGAGGACGACGACGAGATCGCCTGACGCGTCCGAGAACCGGCGGCTCTCCACCGACCGCACGTTGGCGGCGATGCCCGCGTCGTCCACGGCGCGGACCTTCATCCTGCTCTTCCTGACGACGCGGACCGGCGCGTCGCCGATGCCGGTCAGTTCGTCGGCGTCCCACTTCACGTCGGCCTTGACGTGGCGCTGCAACGTGAGCGACGCTTCGGCGCCGCCCTCGGCCGCGAGCACGGCGGCGGCGCCGTTCTCGTTGCGCAGGCAGTACTGCGTCACGGTCGCGCCGTCGCCTTCGAGGACGCGCGTGCCGACGACCGCGAAGCGCTCGCGATAGTGCGTGACGAAGTCGCCCGTCATGAGTCGGAGCGGACCGCCGGCCGGCTTCGCCGCGCCGAAGAACGGCAACGAGATCGACGACTTCGCCGCCGCGGGAGCGGCCTTGCGCTGCGGGGCCGCGGGCGGTTTCGGAGCGGGCGCGGCGACCGCCTTCGGCGCGGGCGCCGCCGGCTTCTGAACCGGCTGGGCCGCGGGCTTCGCGACCGCGACCGGCGCTGCCTTCGGTGCGACGACGGGCGCGGGCTTCTGCGCGCTCGGTGCCGCAGCAGCGGGCGCGGCCGGCTTCTGGACGGCGGGAGCCGCAGGCGCGGCGGCGGCCGTCTTCGGAACGGGCGGCGCGGCCGGTTTCGCGTCCTTCGCGGGAGTTCCGCGACCCTTGCTGAAGAACCTGTCGAGGAAGCCCATGCACGCTCCTTGCGCGTTCCGTGGAGACGGAGACCCGCTTAGACTCCCCTCCTCGTCGGCACGCGGCGCACCGGAGGTGAAGCATCGAGGCAGGGCTTCCCGTCGTCTTCGTGAGCGACGTCCACCTCACCCCGGCCGATCCGGCGGGCATCGAGCGGTTCCTCCGCTTCCTCGCCGGGCCCGCCGAACGCGCCGCGAGGCTCGTGATCGTGGGGGACCTCTTCGAGGTCTGGGTGACGCCGACGCAGGCTCAGGACCCGGGCTTGGTACCCGTGTTCGCCGCGCTCGCCAGGCTCGCGGCGCGGATCGACGTCGGCTTCGTCGAGGGCAACCGCGACTTCGCGGCGAGCCCGGAACTGCGGGCGGTCGGCGTGCGCAGACTCGACGACGTGATCGTGGTCTCGTCCGGCGCCCGGCGCGTCGTCGCGACGCACGGCGACCTCCTCTGCACGAAGGACGTCCGCTACCAGGCGTTCCGGCGCCTCGCGCGTTCCGAGGTCGTCCGCCAGGTGCTGCGCCGCGTCCCCGCCCGCACGGCGCGCGGCGTCGGAGAGGCGGCGCGCAAGGGCAGCGAGATGGAGACGGCGTCGAAGGCGCACGGCGACATGGGCCTCTCGCCCCTCGCCGTCGCGTCGATCCTGCGCGCCCACGACGCCGACGCCCTCGTCTGCGGCCACGTCCACTGGGGCCAGCGCTTCCGCATCGACGTGGACGGCCGCGTCCGCGACGTCGTCGTGCTCGGCGCGTGGGAGGAGGCGCCGACGTACGCGGAGTTGGACGGGGACGGGCTGCGGTTCGTGGCGTTCGCGTGAGCGAGGCGGCGGGGGGCGTAGCGACGCCGTCCGTCGTCGCTGCGCTGGAGCGCGCGCTCGGAATCGTCCTGCCCTCGGACGCGCTCCGGAACTGCCGCTCGCGCGAGGACCTGGTCCGTCAGCGGTCAGTTGGGATTGACCTGCACGGCCACCGCGTGGAGCCGGGCGCGCTCGCCGAGCGGGGCCACCAGTGTCGCGTCGCAGACCGCTGCGATCCACGGGTCGTCGCGCGCCGCGCAACTCACGCCCTGGTGGGACGTCGAGGGGACCGCGCGGCCGCCGACCGTCGCCGCGACGTCCCTGGTCCACATGCCGGGGACTCCGTCGAGGGCGGTGAGCGTGACGACCGCGCCGATGTCGTCCGCGCCGCGGTCCAGGTCGAGGCTCGCCCCGCGGCACGCGTCGGAGCCGACCGCCTCGAACGTCGCAACGACGGCGTCGCGGAGGGCTCCGCTCGTGAGCATGCGCCCCTCGAGAGCGGCTACCTTCTCCCGGAGCGCCTGCGGCGGCGCGCCGTTCACGATCACCTTCCGAACGGTGAACGACAGGCGCGCTGCGAGCGGCTCAACGTCGCGCGCCGCGTAGCCGAACTTCTTCGCTGTGAGGCCCTGCCTCAGCGCCGGGAGCGCGGCGAGTCCCATCGCCTCGATTGCTCGGACGGCGGCCGCGCGCGGTTCGGTGCCGTAGGCGTTCGCCGTCAGCGCGTCGATCTGCGCGGCGAGGCCCTTGGGCTCCGCCAACGGGAACTCGCGCGGGTCCCACGGCGGCGGCGCGACGGCGGATACGTTCGCCTCCGCGACCGCGCGGATGACGAGGTCGCGCTTCCACAAGGGGTCGCTCGCGTCCGGAGGGGTCTTGCCGTGCGATGGCGCGAGCGCGGCCGCGGCGGCGTCGCAGACGCGCCAGCCGGTGCCGTCCATCTCGGTGCGGTCCTGCACGAGGACGAGAAGCGTCGCGTCGAGGATCGCGGCCACGTCGCCCGCGGCATCCGTCCGTGCCGCGACGAACTCGCGGACGAGGACACGGCGCGCGGCCGGCGAGCGTCGCAGCGGGTCCTCGGCCAACGCCTTCACGACCTCGGCGCGTTTCGTCGCGAGGAGGGCCTTCGCGATGTTCGTCAGGTCGTCCTCGCGGCTCCAGATGTGGATGTACTGGTGGTAGCCCGTCGGCCCGCCTCCGTCGCGGCGCTCGGTCCACGCCGCGAGGAGCGCGTCCGTCGCCGTCGCGTCGTGCAGCGCGACTAGGTCGAAGACCGCGTCGAGCCGGCCGCGCACATCGCCCGTCCTCGCCGCCTCGCGGAGCGCTGCGATGCCGGCCTCGGTGGCGTGCTTCGCGAGGGCGCGCAGCAGTTCGTAGTGGACCCGCACGTCCTTCTCGGCGGCGAGCGCGCGCAGGAGCGCCGGGGCGTACGCGCCGGCGTCCTTCGCGAGCAAGGTCGGCGCGGCGTTGACGGCGGGCCAGCCGCCGCCCTCGACGGTCCTCGTCAGCGTCGCGGGGTCTCGTCCCGCCTCGGGGTCCGCGAGCCACGTCTCGATCGCCGGGCGCACCGCTGCGCGCCACGCCCGGCGGTAGGCGAGTTGCGTCCCGTCCCTCGGCAGGGCCGTGAGGTCCGCCGGGGCGAACTGCCTCCCCGCGATCTCCTCGATCGCGGCGAGCACGAGGTCGCCGACGCGCTCGACGAACGGGCTCATGCGGTTGCGGCCCGTCGAGCCCTGGTTCGTCAGCGAGTCGTCGGCGAGGCAGTCGAGCAGGCGCGGGACCGCGGCGCGGCCGAGCGCGACGAGGTCGCGGTAGGGTCCGCCCGTCGGTCGGCCGAGGCCGCCCATGTCGAGTTCGGGCGCCGGCGGATCGTCGCGCAGGCGGAAGACGAGCTCCGCGATCCGTTCGTCGGCCGTCACTTCGGCCGCCGGCTTCGCCGCTCTTGCGTGCTCGTCGGCCTCGCGGAGCATCCGCGCCAGCGTGTCCGCGAACTCGCGGACCTCCGGCTCCTGGGCGGAACCGGGAAACCGCCGCAGGATCGCGCGCGCCGCGTCGAGCTGCGCCGGCCGCCCGCGGGCGATGAACTCGAGGTCCCAGGCCTGCGCGACGAGCGCCAGCTTGAGCCGGTAGGTCTCGACCTCGGCGAGGTCCGCCGCGACGGACTCGCGCAGCGGTCGTGCCGGGTCGCCCAGGCCGAACCCGGCACGGTAGCGGTCGGGCGCCATCGAGCGCGCGTGCGCCAGCATCCCGTGGACGAGCCGGTCGCGACGCTGCGAATCCCCCCGGTGGAGCGCATCCGCGAGGACGAGCATCTGCGTCTGGACCGACGCCGCCGAGGGGCGCGGCCACTCCTCCCAGACGGCGGGCGTCGGGGCGCCGCGAAGCCAGGCTTCGGCCATCCGCTCCGCGTCGAGGTTCGTCACGACGACGCGCCGATCCTCCTCCGTGCCGGGCGGCGAGCGCTGGATGTCGTACTCGTCGAGCGCGAGGCCGTGGAGCCGGACCCGGTCCGACGGACCGTCGAGGAGGAATCCGCGGACCTCGAAGTGCGGGCCCACCTTCACGCTCACGAACGGCCGCCCGGACGCGTCCGGGTAGCCGAGCCCCTCGAACCACGCGAGGTCGGCGCGATCCTCGCCGGTGAGCGGGGACTCCTCTGCGCACGCGGCCGGCAGAGCGGCGAAGTCCACAGCGCCAAGCGCGAGAATTGCGAACCCGATGCGCCATTCGGTCATGTCCATGAGAAGTTAGACGCAGATGGACCAGCGCGGTTCCCGTTTGGGCAAGCGCGTACCGCGTGGGCAATCGTGGGACCGCGGGAGCGAGCGGGTGGGCAGAGGGTTCGCGCTTCTCCAGCGTGGGCCGAACCGTAGCGGCTGGCTCGACGAAATGGGACTGTCACCGCACACCCCGTCACTCGGCGAACTCCACCTCGACCACCGTCCCCGCACGAAGCCCGCCGAGCGCCTCGTCCACGCGCGCCGCGTTGCGGCGGATCTTCGACCAGTCCGTCGTCGGCAGTACGAGAACGCCGAATCGCCGCCCTTCGATGCTCTGCTGGTGGCGGATGTTCTGGTCGGTGGTGACGATCGCCGCGAAGCCTGCGGTCTCGACGGCGTCGAGAAGCTCGCCGTTCAGGAGCGTGGACCAGCCCATCTCGTAGGCGGTGCTCACCTCGTGCCCTGGCAGCGCGCGCCGCAGAGGGACGGGCGTGCCCTGATCGAAGAGGACCTTCACGCCCGCGCCGCGACGGTTGCCGTCACGCCTCGGCGAGGCTCCGCCCGGCGTGCTCGAGCACCGCGTCCACCTGATCCCGCGTCACGCCGGGGAACCACTCGAGGAACTCGTCGACGCGGGCGCCGCCCTCGAGGTTCTCGAAGAGTGCGCTGACCGGCACGCGGGTGCCCTTGAAGAGCCACACGCCGCCCACCTTGCCGGGCAAGCGCTCCACCGCGAGGCACTGTGACCAATCGAGCATGGCGTCAGGCTACCACGCAGGCCGCCGACGCGGACCGGCGCGCGTCGCGGGCGGGCTGCCGTCGGAGACGCGAGGGCGCAACCTCTCGGTCTCTCGCTCCTCGGGGTCCGGTGACCACGCCGAGAAACTGTGCCCGGCGGGTCCGGAGCCGCCGCTAGCCTCCCGAACTCGTCTCCGGTCCAACCCCGAATGTCCTCGAAGACACGATCCATCGTTGCCATCGACGGACCCGCGGGGGCGGGCAAGAGCACGGTCGCACGCCGGCTGGCTTCGCTCCTCGGGTGGCGGTTCCTGGACACGGGAGCCATGTACCGGGCGGTGACGCTCAAGGCGCTGCGAACCGGGATCTCGCCCGAGGACGAGGAGTCGATGGCGCGCCTCGCGGACGCGGCGGAGATCGAGCTCCGTCCCGTCGGGGGCGTCCACAAGGTGTTCCTCGACGGTGAGGACGTCAGCGCCGAGATCCGTGGTCCCGACGTCTCGAAGTCGGTGCCCGCGGTCGCGGCTCTGTCTCGGGTGCGCAAGGCGATGGTCCGCGTCCAGCGGAACTTCGCCGAGGCGGGCCCGGTGGTCGCCGAGGGACGTGACATGGGAACCGTCGTCTTCCCGGACGCCGGCGTGAAGTTCTATCTCGACGCGGACCCCACGGTCCGCGCCGCCCGGCGCGCCGCCGAGCGGGGAGACGCGGACGTGACGAAGACCCTGGCGGAGCAGCGCGAGCGCGACCGGCAGGACTCGACGCGGACCCAGTCCCCGCTGACCCGGGCGCCCGACGCGGAGTACGTGGACTCGACCGGTCTCACGGTGGACGAGATCGTCGAGCGGATGCTCGGGAGAGTCCGCGACGCGGGCCAGGGCTAGCTACAGGTTCTGGCAGTGGGTGCTCCGCTGCGTTGGCCGAACGGTGTGGAAGGTCCGGACCGAGGGCGAGGAGAGGATCCCGCTCACCGGCGCGGTCATCATCGCGCCGACGCACGAGTCGTACCTCGACCCCTTGATCGTAGGCAGCTACGTGCAGCGGCGCCTGCGCTACATGGCGAGGCGCTCGCTCTTCTGGAAGAAGGCCGCGGACGGTGCGGAACGCCGCCGGCCGATCGCCGCGCAGGCGGGGCGCTGGGCGAGCGTCATCGAAGTCGATCGCGAGGCGGGCGGACGCGACGCGGTGCGCAAGTGCCTCGAAGCGCTCGAGGGCGGCGACGCGGTCCTCATCTTCCCCGAGGGCACGCGCTCCGTGACGGGCGAGGTGCAGGAGTTCGAGTTGGGCGTTGGGCTGCTCGCGCTCCGATCCGGCGCGCCGGTGCTCCCCGTCTCGGTCGAAGGCACGCGGCGCCTCTGGGGGAAGGGGCGGAAGTACCCGCGCTTCGGTGCGGGCCCCGTGCGGATCGTGTTCGGCGAGATGGTGACGTACGAGAAGCCCACGCGGGCCGAGGAAGTGGCAGCGGATCTGCGCCGCCGCATCCTCGATCTCCGTGGTGCTGGGCAGCGAGCGGACGCGCGCGACGGCGCGGACGCCCACGGAGTCTCCCGCGGCGGTCCCTCACGGTGAGGGACGGCGGAAGTTGCTGAGTTGCCCTGTCGTGACCGTCGCGTGATGCCGCGGGGTGAAACCCCGTGGCGCGGAAGGAACCCATGAACACCAAGGAAATGCTCAAGCGGATGGTCGTGCCCGCGGAACAGCTCGAAGCCGAGCTCCGCGAGATCTTCGGCGACATGAAGCCCGAGGAGGGCGCCCCGGTCGGCATCGCCGACTTCCAGGCGGACACCATCCTGAAGGGCCGCGTCATCGACATCGTCAACGAAGACGTGATCGTCGACGTGGGCTACAAGTCCGAAGGGATCATCTCGAAGTTCGAGTTCGAGAACCCCGAGGAGATCGACATCGGCGACGAGGTCGAGGTGCTCCTCGACGGCGTCGAGGACGAGACGGGTCAGATCCAGCTCAGCAAGCGCAAGGCGGACCGCCTGCGCGGATGGGAGCGCGTCATCTCGACGCACAAGGAAGGCGACACCGTCCGCGGCAAGGTCATGCGCAAGATCAAGGGCGGGCTCGTCGTGGACATCGGCGTCCCCGCGTTCCTCCCGGCGTCGCAGGTCTCGATCCGCCGCCAGGCCGACATCTCCGAGTTCATCGGCCAGGAGATCG
This sequence comes from Planctomycetia bacterium, assembly GCA_031404455.1. GTDB lineage: Bacteria > Planctomycetota > JAJSAM01 > JAJSAM01 > JAJVHW01 > JANNHP01. The sequence goes on from JANNHP010000106.1 coordinate 34,543, forward strand.
AGGGCACGATCATCAAGATCGACGAGAGCCGCATGAACATCGTCATCTCGCGTCGCAAGCTCATCGAGGAGCAGCGCGACCAGATGAAGCGGCAGCTCCTCACCGAGATCGCTGAGGGCCAGGTCCGCCGCGGCACGGTGAAGAACCTCGCCGACTTCGGCGCGTTCGTGGACCTCGGAGGCATCGACGGCCTCCTCCACATCACCGACATGAGCTGGGGCCGCGTCAGCCACCCGTCCGAGGTGGTGCAGATCGACGCCGAGATCGAGGTCGTCGTCCTCAAGGTCGACCGCGAACGCGAGCGCATCGCGCTCGGTCTCAAGCAGTTGACGCCTTCCCCGTGGAAGAAAGTCGACGAGCGCTATCCGCTCGGCACCCGCGTCATGGGCGAGGTGACGAACATCGTCCCCTACGGCGCCTTCGTGAAGCTGGAGGAGGGCCTCGAGGGCCTCGTCCACATCTCGGAGATGAGCTGGACGAAGCGCATCAACCACCCGAGCGAGATCCTCGCGGTGGGTGCCAAGGTCGAGGTGCTCGTCCTCGACATCAACAAGGAGAAGAAGGAGATCAGTCTCGGGATGAAGCAGACCGAGACGAATCCCTGGGAGCTGGTCGGCGAGAAGTACCCGCCCGGCACGCTCATCGAGGGCGCCGTCCGAAACCTCACGAACTACGGCGCGTTCGTCGAGATCGAAGAGGGCATCGACGGCCTCTTGCACGTCTCCGACATGTCGTGGACGAAGAAGGTCGCGCACCCGAACGAGGTCATCCAGAAGGGCGACATGGTCCGGGCCATCGTTCTCTCGGTGGACCAGGACAAGAAGCGCGTGGCCCTCGGCGTCAAGCAGTTGAAGGCCGACCCGTGGCGCGACGAGATCCCGATGCGCTACGGCATCGGCACGATCGTGGACGGCACGATCACGAAGATCACCAACTTCGGCGTGTTCGTGGAACTCGAGGCGGAGCTCGAGGGACTGCTGCACGTCTCGGAGCTGACGGACAAGAAGGACGTCGCTCCGGAGGAGATCGTGAAGGTCGGGGACAAGGTGAAGGTGAAGGTCCTGCGCGTCGACGCCGAAGAGCGCAAGATCGGCCTCACGATGTTCTCGGAGACTGCGGCGGCCACGGCCGAACCGGTCGTGGACGACGGCGAGGACCTCTCGCGCGATCGCAAGAAGGCGCCCGCGAAGAAGAAGGGCGCCTAGTCAGTTGAATCCCTCGCAGGGCTGCCGCGTCGTTGCGGCGGCCCTGCTCCTTTTCGCGTCCGCGTGCACGTCGCAGCCCGATGCCGAGATCGACCCCTTCGAGGCGGAACGCGTCGTCACGACGCTGCCGCAGAAGAACGCGACGGCCGCTCCGGACGCCGCCGCGCGGGCCGCGGCCGCCGACGCTTCCCTTCAGAGCGCCGAGGCCGCGTGGCGATCGGGCGACGCGCTCAGCGCCCTCGCCATCGTCAACCAGGCGCTCGCCCGCGGCGTGCCCGGCGAGATGGAAGGCGCCTTCCGCGAGCTCCGCGCCAAGGCGCGGTCGGCCGTCGTCGCGACGAAGATCTGCCGCGTCCGCGCGATCGCCGAGAAGGACGTCGTCGCCGACGGCACCGCGGTGCCCGTGCGCATCGAGTTCTCGAACCTCTCCGGCACGACGCTGCGCGTGCCGCGCGCGCAGAAAGGCAGCTCCGACGCGCTCGTGATCCTCACGCTGAAGCGCGAGGACTACGACGTCTACGGCAACGTGCGCCAGAGCGAGTTCACGCTCTCCGTCCCGGTGAAGGAGGACCTCGTCCTCGCGCCCGGCACGTCCCACGAGACGCGCCTCACGATCCCCGAGTCGATGGCCACGCTCGCGCACCAGGGTTTCAGCATCGTGGCGCTCGGCGGCACGTTCCGCCCGGTCGTCATGCGCGTGGGCGAGTCGGAGTTCTTCGACGCGCTGCCGATCGAGGCCGGCCGCGTGCGCATCTTCCTGAAGGGCTACGAGCCGCTCGCGGAGGACCCGCTCGGCACGCTGGCGAAGGCGATCGCGAAACGCTCGCCGCCGCACATCCTGACCTGCGTCGAGCTCCTCGCGCCGTCCGACCGCGCCGCCGCGAGGGCGATGCTGGAGACGGCGAAGGCGGACGAGCCGCAACTCGCGCAGGTGGTCGCCGCGTGCCTCGCGCGTCTCGACGCGGCGCGCTGAACGGCGGGATTCGCCAGGGGACGCTCTTAAGAATCAACTTCCTGGGCGGCCCAGACGCGCTCGGTTCGTCGCCGGATGTCGCCCAGCAAGTTGATTCTTAAGAGCGTCCCCTACGCGAGCTCGCCGTTCAGCGCGACGCTTCGAGCCGCGCCATCGACGCCGCGACGACCTGCGCGAGCTCCGGCTTAAAAAGCGGGGGCAGCATGACTGAACTAAAACAGACCGGCGTGAGGGTCACTACCCGCGCACGGAAAAATGGCGAGGAAATACTTCAGACGAACCCGCTATTTCGGCAAGTCTGGGCGGACAAATCGAAATACAAAACCAAGCC
>JANNHP010000107.1:0-11223 GCA_031404455.1 Planctomycetia bacterium
CGCGAACGCGGGCGCGGCGAAGCGGCGAACGATCGACGACATGGTCGATGAGGCAATCCGCCAGGAGGAGTGGCACGGGAACTCCGGGCTCCTCCGGTGGCAGGTCGGCGTCGTGGAACTCGGCGACCAGGCGGTGCCCGCCCTCGCGAAGCTCCTGCGCAGCGACGAACCCGAAATGGTCTGCCGCGCCACCTGGGACCTCCTGCGAATGGACACGGAACTCGCTAACCGGACGGCGCTCGCGGCGGCGATGGACCCGAAGCTCGCGTTCCCGTCGCAGATGGCGCGCGCGATCGGCGTCCCCCCGCTCGCGCCCGCGGATGCCTTCCTCCGCGGGGCCCTGGAGTCGCCGCACCACGAGATCCGCACGGCGTGCGCGGTGCGGGCTTACGACGTCAATCTGCACCCTTCATCCTGGGTCTACGACGCGATCGTCCGCGATCCGGCGGCCGCGCGGGCGATCCTCGTCAAGCGAGGAATCCAGCCGAGCGAGCGCCTCGGGCGGCTGCTCGTCGAGGCCGTCGCCGCGGGCAAGGGACCGGCTCGCGACGCCGCGATCGCCGCGCTCGGCGAGATGACGTTCGCGTTCCCCGCGAACCCGTGGCTCGCGCCGCTCCTCGATCCGCCCGCGGCGTTCCTCAAGGACCGCGAGGCGATGCGGATCGTGTTCAAAGGACGCGAGGACGCGCGCGGTCCCGCGTCGGCGGCGCTGATGCAGGCGCTCCTCGACGATCCGGAGACCGAGGACGTGGCCCTCCAGCTTTGCTTCCGCGAAGGCGACATCTCGCAGTTGAAGCCCGACCAGGTGGCGGAGGTGCTCGCGAGGCACGGCTTCGGCGGGGTTCTGGTCGCAGGGACTGCGGATGAGAGGCGGAAGGACGTCGAGGTGCTGATGAAGCTCCTCGGTTCGCCGCCGACGCCCGAGCGCCTGCGGCGCGTGGCGTCGGTGTTCCCCGTCTCGGGGGACTGGCTGAGGTTCATCCAGTCCGTGGCGAAGGCGACGCCCGGCGGCGAGGCCGAATTCACGGCGCTGCTCGACGGCACGCCGAACGCGCGCCTCAAGAAGGCGCTGATCGAGTGGATCGGGACCGCGGGCGACGACGTCGGCCCGTGGGTCGTGCCGGTCCTCGCGCGTTCCCTCTCCTCGACCGACGACGCCGTCGTCGCGGCCGCGGTCGGTGCGCTCGACGGCGTGCGCAAGCGTCCGGGCTTCGACCTCGCGCCGCACGCGGCGGCGATCGGGCGTCTCCTCGGAACTTCGCGCGCGTCGCAGGCCGGCCTCCTTCTCGTCCCGCTCGGCGAGCCGGGCGCCCGCGAACTCCGCGCGTTCAACGCGCAGAGCCGTTCGCCGTCGGCGCACGTGATCGGGTGCCTCGGCGAGATGCGGGACGCCGAATCCGCGCCTCGGATCGAGGCGATCCTCGCGTCGAGCGACGACGAGAACGTCGTTCGCGCGGCCGCGTTCGCGCTCTGCTCGATCCGCGGCGACGACGCCGTCCCGAAGATCTCGGCTGCGGTCTCCCGCGACGGTGGGAAGTTCGCGCGCAGCGTTCTCCTCGGCGTCGCGTCGGCCGCGGCGCGGCTCGGCGAGGCGCCGCTCGGCGACGTCTTCGTCCAGGCGATCGCAAAGGCGCCGGGCCGCATCGGCTGGCTCTCGTACCACCACGCCGATGGCGAACCGCTCAACAAGATGGTCACAGAATTCCCGACGGCCGTGCTGCGAAGGATCGCGCTCGCCGCGCTGAAGTCGGCCTCTTTCCTCGACCGCCGGTGGGGTGTCCGACAGGAGCGGACGCTCCTCGACGCGGACGCATGGAGCGCCCTCATGGACGCGGCGAAGGACCTCGACGAGAGCGTGCGGGACAACGCAATCGAAGCGCTCCGCGAGATCCGCAACCGAGAGGCGGAGCTCGCGGGGCTCAAAGCTCTCGGCGACCAGCGCGCAACGCAGGACCGCATCGTCCGGCTCCTCGGGTCGGACGACGTCCATCAGCGGCTCGCGGGGATCGCCGCGGTCGTCGCGACCCGCGACGAAACGCAGATTCCCGCGCTCATCACGCTCGCCGCGGAGGAGAAGGTCGAGGCGATCCGGAACGCCGCCCGCGAGGCGCTCCTTGCGTTCGGGAGTCCGCCGGCGCCGCCCGGCCCGAAGTAGGGGCGCTATCCTCCCGCGATGCCGCTCCTCGTCCGCCCCGCGACCGTCGACGACTCTCGCCGCGTCGCCGAGATCCACGTCTCCGGATGGCGCGCGGCGTACCGAGGCCAGATGCCCGACTCGCTCCTCGACTCGCTCTCCGTGGACGAACGTGCGGAGAAACGCCGTCAGTGGCTCTCGAAGCCGATGTCGCCCGAGCACCGGACCTGGGTCGCCGAGGACGACGCGGGCGTCGTCGCTTTCGCCAACACGGCGGCGTCGCGCGACGCGGACGCGGCGCCGGGCACCGGGGAACTCCTCGCGCTCTACGCCGATCCCGCCCGGTGGGGCACCGGCGCCGGGCGGGCGCTCGTCTGCCACGTGGTGGACGATCTCACCGGTCGCGGAGCCTCGGCGATCACGCTCTGGGTGCTCGACGCGAACGTCCGCGCGCGACGGTTCTACGGCATCGCGGGGTTTCGCGCGGACGGCGGCGTGAAGACCGCTCCGTTCGGCGGCGTGGTATTGACGGAAGTCAGGTATCGTCTCGGCCCGTGACACCGAGCGAAGACCATCGCGGCTCCTGGAACGTGCATCCGGACCCGAACAGCGGCCCGCCTTCGGGCAACTTCTCGCGTCCGGCCTCGTCCCGGAGCCCGCTCGCCTCGCTCTGGCGCATCGTGAAGACGCTCATCGTCCTCGGGGCGATCGGCTTCGGCGGCTACCTGCTCTGGCCGAAGGCGGTGGAGGTCTGGAGCAACGTGCGCGCCAACGCAGAACTCGACGGCGCCGCCGGCTTCTTCGTCCACGAACTTCCCAAGGAAGTCGGGACCGAGGACGAACTGCGTCGCGCGATCGTCGTGATCGAAGCGGACAAGCTGAAGGGCCATCTCGCGCAGAAGGGCCGCTGGTTCGTCGGGTTCGGCCTGCGCGGGAACGAGATGAAGATCGTCCGCGACGACGGGTTCGTCGCCGAGGAGCGGCTCTTCATCGAGCGGCTCGTCGAGGACTGCCGCATCAAGACGGTCCAGCCGGGAAGTCCCGTCCAGAAGATGAAGTACCCCCTCGGTGCGTTCTGCCAGGCGGTGCTCGTGGAGGGCCGGCCGTGGTGGGTCGTCGCCGCATGGTCGGAAGACGAGAAGTGACGGCCGGTTCGTAGTCCCGGACCGCGATGCGCGACGCGTCCGACGTCCCCCGGCCCGGCACGATCTTCTACGACGGCGCCTGCGGCCTCTGCCACGCGTTCGTCCGGTTCGTCGTGCGGCGCGATCACGACGGCGCGTTCCGGTTCGCACCGCTCGGCGGGCCGACGTTCGTCGCGGAGGTGCCCGAAGCCGAGCGGTTCGGACTTCCCGACAGCGTGGTCGTGCGCACTGCGGACGCGCGCGTGCTGGCCCGTACGCCTGCCGTCCTCCACGTGCTCCGGCGCTTCGGACGCTGGTGGCGGTTCGTCGCCGCGGTGCTCCGCGTGATCCCGCGTCCGATCCGCGACTTCGGATACGACCGCGTCGCGGCGATCCGGCGGCGCGTGTTCGCAGCGCCTTCCGGCGTGTGCCCCGTCGTGCCGCCGCACCTGCGCGGCCGGTTCCTCGACTGACGCCGGCCGCCGGGTCTCGGGGACTTTGTTCCAATCGCCCCGGGAGTCCCCGATCCTGTGGCCATGCTCGATCAGACGAAAGCGAAGCGGCTCGCGGAAGAGGCGCTGCGCGTGTCGCGCGCGGACGAGACCGAGGTCGTGGTCGACGTCCTCGAGCAGGAACTCAACCGCTTCACGGCGGACCACCCGGTGCAGAACCTCGTGCGCAACCTCGCGCGGATCTCCGTGCGCGTCCGCGTGGACGGCCACGAGGGCAAGGCCTCGACCGGCACGGTGACGCCCGAAGCCGTGCGGCGCACCGTCGAGCGCGCCGTCGACTGCGCGAAGCGCACGCCGCGCATCGCGGGCGACGTGATGCCGATGGCCGGGCAACAGCAGTACAAGCTCCGGCACCGCGAGCCCGTGGCGCCGGACCCGAGGGCCACGGCCGATTCCGTCGCGCTGATGACGAGCGCCTGCCGCGCCGAGGGCTGCACGGCCGCGGGCATCCAGAGTGCGGAGAACGAACTGAAGCTCGTGATGAACTCGCGCGGCCTCGAGGTCGCCGATCTCGACACGCGCGCCGAGATCTCGCTGACGGCTTTCAAGGACGACGGCGCCGGCTGGTCGAGCGACATCGCCGCGCAGCGCACTGGCATCGATGAGCGCGGCATCGCCGCGACGGCCGTGCGAAAGGCCGTGACGAGCCGCGACGCGCGGGCCGTCGAACCGGGCAGCTACACGGTGATCCTCGAACCCGCCGCGGTCGCGAGCCTCCTCCTCTTCGCCGCGTACAAGGGCTTCGGCGCGCAGCAGGTGGAAGACGGCTCCAGCTTCCTCGCCGGCAAGCTCGGCCAGCGCGTGCTCGGCGAGAACGTGACGATCGCGGACGACGTCTACGACGCGCGGACCGTGGGTCACACGTTCGACGGCGAGGGCCTCCCGCGCGTGCCCGTCCGTCTCATCGAGCGCGGCGTCGCGGCCGGACTCGTCCACGACCGCGGCACCGCGCGGCGCTTCGGCTGCGCGTCCACGGGACACGCCACGCCGCAGCCGTCGAACAGCGGGCCGCTCGCCACGAACCTCGTCTTCGCGCCCGGCGCCGCGAACGTGGATCTCCTCGACGGCGTGGACCGCGGCATCCTCGTCACGCAGTTCCACTACACGAACATGGTCGAGCCGACGAAGCTGACGCTCACCGGGATGACGCGCAACGGCACGTTCCTCGTCGAGCGCGGACGGGTGACGCGCCCCATCCGGAACATGCGTTTCACGCAGTCGCTCGTCGAGGCGCTGAACCGCGTGTCGGGACTCGGCGGCGACGCGCGTCTCGCGTCGGCGCTCTTCGGCGGGTTCACCGTCGTGCCGTCGGTGCGCATCGACGGGTTCCACTTCAGCTCCGGGACGGACTTCTAGCCGTGGTCGCACGGTTCACGGTCGGCCCGCCCGCGGACGACGCGGAACTCGCCGCATACGGCGGCGTCGTGAAGCAGGTCTTCAACACGACCGACGACGGACATCGCCGCGAGTGGCTCCAGCGCGCGGGCGCGGACAACGTCCGCGTCGTCCGTGACGGCCGGACGATCGTCGGCGGTCTCATCCTGATCCCGATGGGGCAGTGGTTCGGCGGGCGCTCCGTGCCGATGACCGGAGTCGCCGGCGTCGCGACCCTGCCCGAGCATCGCTCGCGCGGTGCCGCCACGACGCTCATGCGCGAAGCCGTCCTCGACATGGCGCGGGCGGGAACTCCTCTCTCCGCGCTCTACCCGGCGACGCAACCGCTCTACCGCAGCGTCGGGTACGAGCGCGCGGGCGGCGAGTACCGGATCGCCGTCCAGGCGAAGCAGATGGCAGGCGGCGACCGCGTCCTCAACGTCCGCGCTGCGACGGACACCGACGCCGCCGCGATCGAGGAGGTCTACCGTCGCCGCGCGCGGGCAGGAACGGGCAACCTCGACCGCGGGCCGTACGTCTGGCGGCGCATCCACACTCCGATCGGCGCGACGTCGTACGGCTACGTCGTGGAGGGCGCCTCGGGCATCGAGGGCTACGTCTACTTCGTCACGAAGGAGTCCGACGCGCCCGACTTCAAGCTCTGGTGCAACGACCTCGTCGCGCTGACGCCGGGCGCGGCTCGGCGCATCGCGGGCCTCCTCGCCGACCACCGGTCGATGACGAGCGAGATCGCGTGGCGCGGGTCGCCGGGCGATCCGCTGCTCGCGGTCTTCGCGGAGCAGTGGGAGGTCGTCATTCGCCTCTTTGACGCGTGGATGCTGAGGATACTCGACGTCCCGGGCGCGCTCTCCGGACGCGGCTACGCGCCGGGTGTCACGGCGGAAGTCCACCTCGACGTCGCCACGGACGATCTCCTCCCGCAGAACGCGGGACGCTGGACGCTGCGCATCGCCGGCGGACGCGGCGAGCTCGTGCGCGGCGGCGAGGGCCGGCTTCGGACCGACATCCGCGGACTCGCGGCGCTCTACACGGGCTTCCAGTCGCCCGCGGAACTCCGCGCCTCCGGCTTCGCCGACGGCGACGACGCGACGCTCGCCGCAGCGTCCGCTGCGTTCGCCGGGCCGCACCCGTGGATGGCCGACCACTTCTGATCCGAGAGGAACCCCGAGCATGACAGCCACCACCGTCGCCCCCGTCAACGTCAGCCGCATGGAGACCTTCAAACTCCTCGCGCGCCGCGCCATCGACGTCGCTTCCTCGCTCGGCGCGCAATGGGCCGACGCGCGCGTCGGCGTCGTCGAGACCGAGGACATCGGCGTGCGCAACGGCGAGGTGAAGACGCTCGAGCAGTGCGAGACGGCGGGGTTCGGCGTCCGCGTGCTCGTGGACGGCGCGCACGGGTTCGCGTCGGGCTACGAACTCACGACCGAAGAAGTCGAACGCATCGCGCGGCTCGCGGTGTCGCTCGCGAAGGAGGGCAAGCGCGCCGGGCCGGGGCGCCTTCGCTGGGCCGACGAGCCCGCGTACCAGGACGTGTGGACGTCCACCTACGTCATCGACCCGTTCGACGTGCCCATCGACCGAAAGCTCGCGACGCTGCTCGCCGCGGACAAGATCCTCCGCGAGAAGCCCGAGATCACCGCGACCGACTGCTCGATGAGCTTCCGCCGCGAATCGCAGGTGTTCCTCTCGTCGCACGGCGCCGCGATCGAGCAGGTGGTACTCCGCAGCGGCGGCGGCATCGCGTGCTGCGCGCACAAGGACGGCGAGACGCAGACGCGCAGCTATCCGGCGGCGTTCGGCGGACAGTACATGGCGCTCGGGTACGAGCTCGTCGAGTCGCTCGACCTCGCCGGAAACGCCGCGCGCATCCGCGACGAGGCCATTGCGCTCCTCTCGGCCGACGTCTGCCCCGTCGGCGACTTCGACATCATCCTCGGCGGCGATCAGCTCGGCCTGCAGATCCACGAGTCCGTCGGCCACGCGACCGAACTCGACCGCGTGCAGGGCTGGGAGGCGAACTTCGCGGGCACGTCGTTCGTCGACACCGGCAAGCTCGCGCACGGCTTCCGCTACGGCAGCGACGTCGTCAACCTCGTCGCCGACGCGACCGTGCCCGGCGGGCTCGCGACGATCGGCTACGACGACGACGGTGTGCGCAGCCAGCGGTGGCACATCGTGAAGGACGGCATCTTCAGCGGCTATCAGACGTCCCGCGACGTCGCGCACTTCGAGCAGGCAGCCGGCAAGGCCGGCTGTTCCGATGGTGGGCGCAGCCGCGGGTGCTCGCGCGCCGAGGGCCCGTGGAACGTGCCGATCGTCCGCATCTGCAACCTGTCGCTCATGCCCGGCACGTGGACGCTGCCGGACCTGATCGCCGACACGAAGCACGGCATCTACATGGAAGGCGTGAAGTGCTGGTCGATCGACCAGCAGCGTCTCAACTTCCAGTTCACGTGCGAGTACGGCCGCGAGATCGTGGACGGCAAGCTCGGGCGTCTCGTGAAGAACCCGACGTACCAGGGCATCACGCCGCAGTTCTGGGGAAGCTGCGACGCGATCTGCGACACGCGCCACTGGAAGCTCTGGGGCCTGCCGAACTGCGGCAAGGGCCAGCCGATGCAGACGGCGGAGATGAGCCACGGGGCGGCACCGGCGCGGTTCAGGAAAGTCGCAGTAGGAGTCCGGGCGTAGCGGGGATGTTCCTCCTCCTCGCACCGGTAGTCACTGCGGCAGGAATGCTCTGGGCGCTGGTGGGAGTGCTGAACTGGCGCGGACGTTCGCGCGTCCTGGCGGCCGTCCCGTTCGTCGCGATTCTCGTGTACTCGGCCGTCGTCCTCGTCCCTGACGTGCTCGAAGTTCCCTCGTCGCACAACCTGCTGCCGTTCGAGCTCGGGATCTGGTTCTGGCCGAGTCTTCCCTACATGGCGGTGATCGCGGTGACGCGGCCGAAGACGCTCGGGCCCGAGGACTAGCCAATCAGCGTCGTCGGTCGATGTTGCGCCGCGTCGCGCTCCTGGCCACGAAGTGCGGAGTCAGACTCCCTGCAACCGCCGTCGGCGCGACGTCTCGCTCACCAGACCGCGCCGTCGAAGTGCTCGAGGATGTTCGCGTCCTTCGTCACGAGCTTCGCGCGATGAAGCATTGCCGTGGCGACGATCAGCCTGTCGAACGGGTCGCGGGTCCACGCGAGCGGGTTGGCCTCCCGCACGATCGCTGAGATCGCGTCGGAGGCCTCGATCACGTCGAACTCTTCCAGCGCACCCGCGTAGTACCGGTCGGGCTCGCGCGAGAACCGGCCGATCTCCCTCAGGTAGTGCAACTCGAACAGGACCACCGGCGAGACGAAGAGCGCTCCCGTGTCCAGGAGGCGCCGGGACTCGCGGCCGAAGCGCGTCGTGTTCGCGTCGGCCAGCGAGACGAAGGCGTGCGTGTCGAGGAAGACTCTCAAACCCTGACGTTCCCTCTCTCATCCCAGGTGGTGGCGACCAGTTCGTCGAACGTGCAGTTGAACGAATCGGGCCGCGGCTTCAGCTTCGACAGGTTGCGCCGCTTCTTCCGCGACGCCTTGCGCTGAATGACGATCTCGCAGCCCTTGCGGACGACGGTGCGCGGCTAGCCGTCGGCGGCCACCTCGTCGAGGACGCGGTAGAGGTTCGCGCGCAGCTCGGTTGCGGTCATCGTCTTGGACATCGGCGCCTCCGTACGTACGTGAGGGACGATAACGTACGTACGTAGAATCGTCAACGCCCCCGACGGCCGCGTCGCGCATCCCGACTGGCTCGCGCGGGCCGAACCCGTTCACCGTCAGCTCCGCGACTTCCGCGAAGCGTACGCCGCGACGATGGCCCGCGTCTTCGCCGGCGGCGGGCGAATGGAGATCACGGCGTTCCACTTCACGAGGGCGCTCGTCGTGGACGTTCCGCCGCTGAGGGTGTGAACCGACGCGGCTTCAGACTCCGTCCGCCGCCGCCGCGCCAACGGGCGCGCCGACCGCCGCGTCCCGGTGCGCCGGAGGGATGCGCCACCGCGGGAAGACGTGCCGCAGCGGGTGCGTCTCCACCTTCCCGCGGAAGTACGCCTCGTGACGGCGCTCGACCTCGGCCATGTCGAGGAGGTCCGCGACGAACTCGGGACGCCCGCAGGCGTCGGCGCAGCGCGCGGCCTCCTCGTACTCCTCGACGTTGCGCGACTCGAGGAGACCCGCGCCGTACATCGGGGCGAACCAGCCGCCGACGCGGCAGAAGGCGCCGATCGCGCGCCCGATCCGGAGCATCCTGCGTTCGCGGCGCTCGTCGGGCACCTCGCCGAGCGCGGTGAGGATGCGCCGCACGCGCCGCCGATGGTCCACCTCTTCGCTGCCGATGCGGCGGACGTCGCGGCGCTCGTCCGGGTCGCGCGCCGACTGCCAGTGGCCGCGGTACGCGTGCATCGCGCCGCGCTCGCCCGCGTGGGCGTGCCGCAGGATCGAGACGAGCCGGTCGCGCGCGCTCTCCGGGTCGTTGCTGAACGGGTGAATCACGCGGCCATGCTACGGGGACGGTCGCGGTGGCGGCGGGTGCGAACGTCCGTCGCGACTCCCCGCGCCGCGGCTACCCTCGCCGCCGATTCGACCCGGCGGACCCGGGTCAGCCACCGAGGTACAGAGACATGGGCGCATCGAGAATCGCCGTTTCGCTGGTCGCCGTTGCGTTCGCGGCCGGGATCGCGGTCGGGTGCAGTTCGTCGTCCGGGCACACGCAGCCCGCCGCGCAGGCGCTCGAGCAGACGGCCGCCGCGGCCGACGCGAAGGCCGCCGCCGCCGAGCCGGTCTCTGGCGTCGTCGGGTCGGAGCTCGTCACGTCCTCGGCCACGGTCACGAAGATCGACCACGCCACGCGCTGGCTCACGCTCGAGCGCGCCGACGGCCGGACGGCCACGATGCGCGCCGGTGACGACGTGCGCAACCTGGCGCAGGTCGGCGTCGGCGACACGGTGACGGTCTCGTACTACGAGTCGCTCGCCTACGAGGTGAGGAAGCCGGGCGAGGCGACCCCCGGGGGCGTCGCCGTCGGCGTCGCCGCGCGCGCGAAGAAGGGCGAGATGCCCGGCGCGGGCGCCGCGCAGGCCGTTCAGATCACGGCGACGATCACCGAGATCGACACGGCGGGGATGCGCGTCACGCTGAAGGGGCCCGAGGGCGACCTCGTGTCCGTGAAGGTGCGCGACGCGGAGAAGCTCTCGCGGGTCGCCGTCGGCGACCTCGTCGAGATCACGTTCACCGAGGCGTTCGCCATCTCCGTCACGAAGTGACGCTCCGAGTCTGAGCCACGCCCCGCCTTCCCGCGACGTTCGTGCGGGAAGGCGAAGCGTCCGCCGCGTCCTCCGGACGCGGGCCGCGAAGGGCGCGATCCAGGCTCGCGAGTCTGCGCAGGCTCGAAAGTCTTGAGAATCCTAAAGTAGCACTTTAGATTTCTCACATGACTCACGTCAGGCGGGCGATGTCGGCCGAGATCGCCAGGGCGGCGAAGAGCTTCCCGGCGGTCGTCCTCACGGGGCCGAGGCGCGCCGGGAAGACGACGCTGCTGCGGCGCCTCTTCCCGCGTGCCTCGTACGTCCTCCTCGAGGACCCGGACGTGCTCGCGAGGGTGCGCTCGGACCCGCGGGCGTTCGTCGAGTCGCTGGAGCCGCCGGTGGTTCTCGACGAGGTGCAGAACGCGCCGGAGCTCTTCTCCTGGGTGCGTACACGGGTGGACGCAGCGCCGGCGCGCAAGGGACGATGGTTCCTCACCGGCTCGCAGGAATCTCCGCTCATGCAGGGCGTCACCGAGTCCCTCGCGGGGCGCGCGGCGCTCTTCCACCTGCTCCCGCTCTCGACGCTGGAGACGCCAAAGGTCTCGCTCCTCCGCGGCGGTTTCCCGGAGGTGCTCGCGGAGCCGAGCGCTGCCGCGACCTGGTTCCGCTCCTACGTGCAGACCTACCTCGAGCGCGACGTCCGCGCGGTCACGGGCGTCCGCGACCTCGCGACGTTCCGGCGTTTCGTCGCGCTCGTTGCCTCGCGCACGGGGCAGGTCCTGAA